>DGOF01000039.1 GCA_002389285.1 Patescibacteria group bacterium UBA4473 | reverse complement strand
AGCGGAGCAGGGCGTGTTTAAGATTCCGGAGAAGAAAGTCTCGACGTATGAGCAGACGCGGGTTTTGCTCGAAGAAGGGCGGGATTTGTCAGCGATCGCTGAGATCCGGGAGATGACAGTGGATACAATCATCCGGCATGTGGGCAAACTCAAGCAAGATTTACCGAAAGCTATCTTAGATAAGCTTCGTCCTTCAGAGAAAATTTTAAAAGCTATAAAACAAGCTGAGGAAATTTTATTAGAACAAAAAAACGAAGACGATTTTGGTCCCAAAGGGGATCTTAAAATCGTCGCCTTGCATCGGTCACTCAAAGGCAAGTATTCCTATCAGGATATTAGAAAGGCGCAGTTGTTTTGGTGAATGTTTTCATTTGAAGATTATCGTTCTAAATTTCGATAAAAGTTTTCATGGGGGCCGAAGTCGATCAGGGATATAATTCTTTCTTGTTCGAAAAATATATAGGCCAAAAGGGTTTGTTTGTTTTGCATGCGAAATTTATGAACACGGATATGTTTTAAATTTCCGAGTTTCAAGCTTCCTCTACAGGGATTGTCTTGAATATCAAAAACTGCTTGGTCTAAAGCATTTCTTTCTTTTGGGTGTAACTTTTTAATACTTCGTTTGAAGGTGTTGCTTTGAAGTATTTTCATGGGAAGTATTGAATTCGTAGGGCGATACGCGCCCAGCTTCAAGATCTTCAAGTCCCAAAAGGATTCCGTGGATCATCTCATAGCTCAGATCAGGATTGTCTTCAGCCGCACGGCCGATTTTGATCCAGTGTTCGAGTTGTTTTGGTACTGATCGGCTGCAGGCGCGAGAGTACTTCTTCGCGTCTTCGATGATGTGATCGGGGAGTTTTACCGCAGTGGCCATAAGAGTATGATTATTTGGTTTTATTTTACTCCTGTTTGCAACCTTTTGCAACCTATTTGGGTATTGAAGCTTATTATTTTTTTATCATGAAAAATTCGGGGGTCCAAATTTTAATCTCGATTTAATGTTGGGGGGATCTTTTTGAAATCACGGCACTACTGAATCACAGGCTAGATTTCATCTGTGATTTGTTTTATTGAGAAATATTGATAACTTTAAATCATGCTGAAAAATAGAAAAAAATCATTGGTTATTACTTATTTCCTCGTAGGAATAATTCTTTCAATCTATGTGAGTTGGTATAGATTGAGTGTCTTGTCATTTATTATGAGTGTTGTTTTTGGGTTTTTATGTTTTGTTGGAATTTATTTTTGTATTAAAGGCTTCTCAAAAAATAAAGGATGGTTAAAAATCATGCGAAGTTTGGGGGTATTGATTTCAATAGCTCTCTTTATTTTTATATGGATAACGGCTCACTTCAGCGGTTTTAATAGTTCTTCTTGTTATGATGTAGTGGCGAAGAATCTCATTACGGGGTCGACGCATGTTTATTGTAATTATCCATCATGGTATACAGAAATTATTGAAGGTGAAGAAGCACGACTCATTTTGTTGGAGGACTGTAAAAGTAGAAAATCTGCATTTTATGAACAACATCCAGAGTATTGTGATAAGTATGAAGAAATTGAAATTGATGTTGATAGCGATTTATCGGTGAGACCAACCCCTTAAAGAGGCTTTTTTTATTATAATTTCAAAATACATGAGTCTTCATGGATCTTATCTCCGGAAAAATATTATTAAGGTATTGATGGTTTTGTGTGGTGTATTTGTTCTTTATGTGGGGTATGTGAAGTTTTCTTATTCTGAAATAACGATAACAAAAGATGACTTTGTCGGGTATCCGGCCGTTTTTCTTAATTTGAGAACAGCGGAAGTCATATCTTTATCTCCGGCTGTTTGGGAGGATGGATATGAAATAGATGCTGACTTGTGGATTGAGCCTGGTGATCCAGAGGTATCAGGATTAAGCCAAAAGTCTTCGGAAGCAGGAATTCATAAAGGCGCGGATGTTTTTGTGGCTGGAATAGAAAAGTTTTTCGAGGATGTTCCTTATGATTTGGTAGAGAGTGAATTGCTTTGGTTGCCATCATTATCAAGAAGGGAGCTTCAGCCCGGGCGGATGTTTTTTGTGAAAGCGAGTGATGAATCTTTGTTTAAAGTTGAGATTCGGCACCTTGATTCACGAGCTGGGGAAATGCGTTTGAGATATAAAAGTGTGGACTGATAATTTTATTTTTTCGTAGAAATCATGCATGATATTTTACTGGCTTCTTTGGGGGACTTAGTTTGGGGTTTGTTTTAAAAGGGCGTCGTTGAGTATTTTTTTCTGGAGACTATAATTTGAAAAAAGTGTTATGAAAAAAAACCTTTTGTTTTCGAAATGGGCTCTTCTTGGGGGCGTTACTATCTCTGTGATAGGGGCTTTTGTCTTTTATCAAGAAGTGGATCCGTTGCAGGGAAATATTTTTCCAAAAACATCTGAAGAGGCTTCTCAAAAACCGCAGGATGAAATAGTTCTTCCGGTGAATACTTCGTCGGCAAAGTTGATATTGGTTTCGCCGAAGGCTGATTCTGCGGACATTATGGGGAGACAGCCGATTTCTTTTCAATGGGACGCCCCGGTGTTCTCGCTTGAGAATCCAGAATCGGTATCAAAGAAATTGATGGAATCTATTACTATGACGCCTGAGCATAAAGGCGCTTGGAAGATGCTGGGAACTTCGGGGTTGGTGTTTGATCCCAAAGAAGCCTGGAATGCTTCCACTCGGTATGAAATTACGCTTCCTCAGACCTTGGTTCCGCAAGCTATTGATTATGCGTTTGAAACACCACGGCTCAAGCTTACCTCCGTACAGGCTTCTGATTTGATTTTCAAAAAACCGCTTGTGTTGTCTTTTGATCAAGAGGTTGCGCTGGATGAAATTCAGGAATTAGAAATTTATCCGTCTTTGGAATTTGATTTAGAGTACGGGGAGGAGCAAGTTTATGATGTTAAAAAGAAAGAAAGTGTGTCTCGCTTATCAAAGAAAAAAGTGGTGCTTATTCCAAGAGATGATTGGTCGTCGGCTACAAGTTATTCTTTGATCCTTTCGGTGGGAACAACGTCTTTGGAAGGGCCGCTTCCGACACTACAAAGCCAAAGAAAAAGTTTTCAGACCATACAGCCTTTGACGCTCAAAAGTCATGAACCGGAAAATGTTTTTCAGCCGCTTACGATTCAGGCTTCGGCTGATGTTCGAGTGGGGGAATTTCTGGCGCAGGTTTCTTTTGCGCCTGACGTTGAAGAAGCTGTGTGGGAATCGTATCTTACGGAACATTTCCCTGAGGACGAGCGAGAGGAATTTCGGTCTCACTTTTCTTTTCCTCCGATCGGGCAAGCCTACTGGGATCCGAAGACTTCTTATCGACTGACGGTTAAAAAAGATTTACAAGATATTTATAAAAGAAGTTTGTTATCAAATTTTAAGAGTGATTCTTTTCAGGTGAAATTTCCGACGACGTTTGAAAAAGTGTTTTTGCCAGAGTCGAACAGTGTTTTTGCTCCTGATGCGGAGTGGAATCCTCTGTTTTGGTATTCGGGGGATATGCATTCGACCGAGGTTCAATTCCAGCGGATGATGCCCGATCCGACCGAACTTTTTACACACACAGAAAAACTTGAATCTTCTTTCGAAGGGGAACGTTTTCGTTCGCTTGATCTAAAAGAGATCTTCCCGCAGGAAGATCTTTTGAATGACCAAGATGAGTTGCAATCGGGGTGTTACTTTTTCAAATTAAAAGCTCTGGGGAAAACCCTCCCTCGAGGAAATATTTTCAGAAGAATGAATCAGAGTAGCCGCGAATATAATCGGCAATTCCAAACAACCTTTTGTGTTTCAGATTTTGTCGTAGAAATGCAAAAACTTTCGGATTCTTCTCATCGTGTAGTAGTAAGGTCTTTTCCTGGTGATGAGGGAGAACTTCCTCAAGACTTTGTTTTGGAATCTTATGAGGTAAAAACGTATGGAGCTTTCAAGGAAAGGGCGGAACTTAAATTTAAGCATGATTTTAGTTCTTCTGAAACCGTCTTCAAATCAACCGAATCGCTTCGTGCGGTTCTTGTCCGAGCAGAAGGGTTGATCGGGGTTGGTGGGCATGATTTTCAGAAACCTTTTGATTCGTCTCGATCGCAAGATCAGATATCGATCAATCCTTATTTTTACAAAAATTCTTCGCAGAAGGGACGATCGGTGGCTTGGTCGGATCGGCCTTTGTATCGACCGGGACAAACCGTTTATTTTAAAGGTCTTTTTCGAAATCTTCAATCTTTTGGGAAGCATTTTCCGCTTTTATCGGTCGCGGCTGATGAGCCACCTCGAACATGGCATATTCGTGTACAAGGGCCGCAGTACAACGAAATAGGAACCTTTAAGGCGATGAGTTTTGAGGGGGCCTGGAATACGGATTGGAAGATTCCGAAAGATGCTCCTCATGGAGAATACCGGGTAAATATTTCGACTTCGAATATGGATGGTGCGAGCATTTCTTTTTATGTTGGTGATTTCCGAAAGCCGAATATTCTTGTGGATCTGAGCGCTTCGGTTGATCGGGTGCTTCCGGGAGAAAGTGTGACGCTTTCGGTCTTGGGGAACTATGCTTTTGGAGGGCCCTTGAAGGGCAAAAAAGTAACCTATCAAATTGAACAAACCCAAACGCAGCATTGTGATATTTATCGTCATGCATCGTATGATCGTATAAATCCTTGTGAGAATACGCCGCTTGAGATTAAGTCGGGCGAAGGAGTTTTAGATGCCGAGGGTCGATTTGATATTCATTTTAAAGTAGATGAGAGAGAAGATGATACTTTTAAAAAAGGGACCATCCGGGCGAGTGTCACGGTGGAGGCGAGTGTGCAGGAATCATCCAGCCAAAATTTAGAAATTCCATTTGAGCCGGCCGATGCCCGTATTCATTTTGATCCTATCAAATCGCTTTTCTTGGCCCAAAAAGAAGTGACTTTTACGGGAAAAGTAACGAATCTCGATGGGGATCCTTTGGTGGATAAAGAAGTCACGTCAGAATTGTGGAAAGATCCTGATTGGTGGGGGTGGGGCAAGATGGCGCGTCAGCCTTCACAAAAAATACAAACCGGTGTACCGATGATGACGGATTCGGAAGGAGCCTGGTCGACAACGTTTACGTTGCCGCAAGAAGGGGGTCGTTATCGGTGGGTGACGGGTACGGTTGATCAGGAAGGACGACCAACTTCAGCTGATGTGTCTTTTTGGGTGGCCGGGGCACGTCGTTCGGTCCAGACAGAAAAAGAATCTTTTACGCCTCAAATGATTACCGATAAGGATCAGTATGAAATTGGAGACATAGCTTTGGTTTCGTTGATGCATGATCTTACATCTATCACGTTTTCTCGGGTGACGATTGAGCGGGGAGAGGTTTTTGAAACGCTGGATTTGGACGGGGAAACCGGAACGGTTTCTTTTCCGATAGAACCTTGGATGGAGCCGAATGTCTTTGTGACGTTCTTGGTTGAAGGTCTTAATGGTTCTGGGGATTCAACGGTTCGTCAGGGATCGGTAGAGATTCCGGTTTATAACTCTGATCGAGAACTTGATATTGATCTTCAGCCAACCCAAGAACAATATCGTCCGGGGGACAGAGTGAAGATAAATCTTCAGACAAATGTTGGCGGAAAGGGCGTGGCGGCAGAAGTAACCGTGATGGTCGTAGATGAAACGCTTTTGCAACTTCGATCTCCACAGGCCTTAGATCTTTTGAAGACTTTCTTGGCCAAAGTGCCGCTTGGGATTGAGACGTATCATACGCTTTATAAATTTATTCCCCAGACAACGTTGGATAAGGTTTCAGAAGAAATAGAATCGATTGAGCTCTATGCGCAACAAAATAGTGCGATGAGTCGGTCTGGCGGTCGGAATATGATGTTTAAATCAGAAATGGCGGTCATGGGATCGGCTATGGCCGATGGAGTGATGATGGAAGAATCTCTGGCGCAGGCTGCTCCAGGAGGAAATACGATTACGACCCGAAAAGATTTCCAAGATACGGCGGCTTTCTTTGCGACGGTTCGAACGGATGCTTCGGGAGCGGGTGTCTTTGAATTTGATCTTCCGGACAATCTTACGACCTGGAAGGTTCAGGTGGTGGGGAGCACGCAGGACAATGCTTTTGGTGAAAGTGAAGCGACGATTCAGACATCTTTGCCTTTATTGGTTTCTGAGATCTTGCCGAATTTTTTTCAAATGGGAGACGAAGTTTCAGTTGGGGTTCTTATTCGTCGGGAAGTTGATGCGATTTCAGAAGAAAAAGTGCTTGTTCGGATTGCGCTTCCAGAAGGATTTGAAACGGAGAAAAGAGTGAAGGTCGTAGAAGTCGGAGAAGAGGCTCGCGTATTTTTCCCGCTTACGATTCCACGAGAAGGCTGGTCTTTGGAAGATGACTTTCATGAAGTTGAAATAGGATTTACCGTGCAGACTGATTCAGGTCTGAGTGATGGCGTAACGCGGACCAATAAGCTCTACCCGCCGAAAGTTCAGCTCTCTTCGGCAGACTTTTGGAGAATCGAAGATCAGATCACTTTATCCATAAAACCTGATTTGGGGCGGAGTATTACCTCTAAACTCTTGGTCAAAACCTTTCTTTCTCTGGTAAGCCGCCTTGAAGCCTTGGTGGATATCACCGATCAGCATAACTATGGTTGTACCGAGCAGACTTTTACGCGCTGGACGGGCATATTGGCTCAAAAAGATTTTGACCAAAAACTTCAAAAAATGTCGCCATTGATCGATCAAGAAAAACTTCAAGAAGCCAGAGATCATGTTGAGGAAGCTTTTATTCAGAATCAGGGATATGCTTTTTGGAAAAGTTCATCTCGGCCGAGTCTGTGGGTAACGGCGAATGTGTTGGAGTTTGCGCCTCTTTGGGAGCAATTTGAAATGCGACTTAATCAGGATCATTTATTGACGGCGCGTGCCTGGATGGCTTCTCAGATTTTGAGAAAATGTCAGCCGACGGATTATAAGTACTGTTTTTCTGATACGACTCGGCAGCATGCGGGGTATATTTTGGCGAGAGACGGGCTTTTGACCCCCAAGGATCTGGGGTGGCTTCAGAGCTATTTAAAGCCGATTGAAGCCAAGGTTTGGTGGCTTAAATCAGCACGAATGTTGGAAGAACGAGGGGAAGTTCTTTCTGAAAGTTTTCACCAACAAAAAGCATTGATCTGGGAAGATTTAGATCGTCTCATGAAACTTGAAAGTCGGTATGCTTTTTGGGAAGAAGGAAGGGGGTATCGATCTTTTTATTCGCAACAAGAACGATTGACGGCCTTGGTCTTTGAAGAGTTTGTGCGACGTGAAGACCGAAAAATGCTTCATTCTAAAGTCGTACGATATTTAAGTGAAACTTCTACAGAATTTTTTTCTGGGAATACCGCACTCAGAGTTCTTCGTGTGTTGGGAGACTATGCCATGGAGCGAGAAGTTGAAAACCAAGGGGCGGAATTTGCCATTACTCTTCAGTCAAAAGGGGGCGTGATTTCTCTGGCAGAAGACACGCTTGTGACGCTTGAATCAGAAAAAGATTACGTTATAGATCTCAAAAAAAATCCGGTGGAATCCATCGATTTTCAGGAAAAAAATAAAAAACCTTACTATGGAGATGTTGTTTTGCAAGAAACCTTCCGGGCAGAAGATTTGGCGCCGGTAAGCCGTGGGTTTTGGATTGAACGAAAAATTCACGCCTTAGAGGATGAATTCTTTGAAGAAGAACAAACAGAGCTCAAAGTGGGTGAATATTATGTTGTGAGACTTCTTGTTTCAACGAGCCAGTCTCATCGGCAAGTCATGGTTGAAAGTCCGATTCCGTCAGGAGCCGAAATAGTAAACTTTGATTTTGAAAATACGGATCAGTCGCTTAAGTCTCTCGCGAGTGCGGGAGGAGGGTCTGGTAATAATTATTGTTATGGCTGGTGTCGTCCACAGTTTGTCCATCAGGAATTTCATCATGAAAAAGCTCGATATTTCGCGGACTACATGGGATCTGGCGTGTATGAAATCAAGTACTTGATTCGAACGCGACTGCCAGGATCTTTTGAAGTTCTGCCTTCGAAAGTCGAAGAAATGTATTATCCAGAAGTCTTTGCTACGACGGATGGAATGGGGGTTGTGATAGAGGGGGAGTAGGTATTTAGGATTAGAATCCTCTGATTCTGGATTAGTTGCACTAACAATGTTAGTGCGGTATAATGGGGGTGATTATTTTTTGCAATCATGTCTAATCTCACCATTCGTATTGAAGAAGAACTCAAAAAGGAAGCTTTTGAAAAAGCGGATAAGTTAGGGGTTTCTCTTACTCTTGTGATCAAAACTGCGCTTCGAAATTTTTCACAAAATTCAACAATTCACATAGGAGAGTCGGAAGAAGTTTGCTTGTCCAGCGATATTCAGGACTTGGCAGACCAGACATTCGACTTGCTTGCTGATAAAAAATGAAATTTATTTTACCAGATTTCATTGTTCGTCATGAGCTGGGGCCTGTAGGAGGCGCGTTTTCTCTTGAGTCGATATTTGAAGCCGCACGAAAAGTGTCTTGTGGATTAGGAGTGTCCATTGGGAAAGCCCCTGCGAGGGCTCGATTTTTTAAAATAGCCCTTACGTCCAAAGGTGGGGCTGGTCGAGTTCTTTTTATGATGCGCGATCATAAGGGATGCATTATTCCTCTCTTAATTCGAACTAAAAAAGATAAAGTGGGGAAAAATATGTCGCCTAAAAATGTGTTTTTCCGGGAGGCGATAAAGAAAAATCTTATGAAAATACAAAAAGATATAAAAAATGGGGAATATGAAACTTTAGATTTAGAAAATTAATCTGTTTTTTCTTTTGACAAAACCTCCTCTCTCCTTATAATCACGCGCGCGAATGACTTTGCATTTACTCTAAAATCATCACCATTTAGCAGCCAAAGAAACGAAACACCCATTCCTTTGCACGAGGGGATGGAAAGAAGGTTTCTCTGGTATTTTGTGCTTTCTTACTTCTTTTAGTTTCATTTACGCATGGTAACGACAAAAAAGTCTATCAAGTTTCCTCCGTCACTTAAGCCTACGAAAGAGGCCGGCGGTCGGTATTTTTTTACAGATGCTCAAAAAGAATTTCCGTTTCCGAACCTGATTGAGGTTCAAACACGTTCGTATCATTGGTTCCTTGAAGAAGGGATTCAAGATCTTTTGAATGAGATCAACCCTATTGAAGATGCTACGGGGAAAAAATTACGATTGGAAATTTCAAAATATGAAATCGAAGATCCGGTAAACCCTATTAAGCTTTGTCGAGAAAAAGGACTTTCTTATGAGTCTGCGATTCGAGCTCATGTTTCATTGACCAACTTGGAAACAGGGGAAATCAAAGAACAGGACGTTTACTTCGGTCAGATTCCTATGATCACGGAGAACGGAACGTTTATCATCAACGGTATTGAGCGTATTATTGTTTCTCAGATTGTTCGAAGTCCTGGAATCTTCTTTTTGGATAATTCTTCAGTAGCCGGAACCTTTCAGGCTAAAATGATTCCTAAACGAGGAGCTTGGTTGGAAGTTGAAACAGATAAACGTGGTTTGGTCTGGGTAAAAGTTGATCGAAAACGAAAAATTCCGGTAACGATGTTTTTGCGAGCCTTTGGCTTTGCAACGGACAAAGAGATCTTGGATCTTTTTACTGATGTAACGAAAGACATGGTCGAAAATCCTATCTTGAACACGTTGGCCAAAGACGATTCAACGACGGACAAAGAAGCTTGGCAGGGTGTTTATCGGCGTATTCGTCCGGGGGACTTGGCGACACCAGAAAATGCTCGAAACTTTTTGGGGGATATGTTTCAAAATTACAGAAAATACGATTTGGGACACATTGCTCGGTATAAGATTAACAAACGGTTTAACCTTAAAACGAAAAGTGATCTCGAAGGTCGTGTCTTTTTGATCGATGACTTCATTGCCATGATCAAAGAGCTTCTGATTCGTAACGCAGACCCGATGGCACGAGGGGATGATATCGATCATCTTTCGAATCGTCGTATTCGTGCGGTGGGAGAGCTTGTTCAGAACAAATTCCGTGTGGGTATTTTGCGAACAGAGCGTATTGTGCGCGATCGTATGAGTATCATCGAAATGGATGGTATTACACCAACTCAGCTCGTAAACTGCCGACCTATTACGGCGGCGATGCATGAATTCTTTGCTTCTTCACAGTTGTCTCAGTTCATGGATCAGACGAATCCTTTGGCAGCACTGGAACACAAACGTCGTATTTCTGCGATGGGACCGGGCGGACTTTCTCGTGAACGAGCGTCCTTTGAGGTGCGTGATGTGCATCCAAGTCACTATGGTCGTATTTGTCCGGTGACGACGCCTGAGGGACCGAATATTGGATTGGTCTTGCACTTGGCTTCTTATGCTCGAGTAAATGATTATGGATTTATTGAAACGCCTTACCGGACGATCGCTTTTTCAATTAAAAACGATGGAACATTGGCGATAGGTCATCGAGCGGGAAAAAATATAAAAGATAAAGATAAAGTCTTGGTAAAGAAGGGGGATGTTATTGACGAGAAAATCGCCAAAGCTTTGACGAAAGTAAAAGATTTGAAAGAAGTTCCGGTGCGTCCGTATTTGACGAATGATGTCCAGTACTATGATGCAGAAGCGGAAGCGGATATGTGTATTGCTCAGGCGAATAGTCATTTGAATGAGATTGGTGAATTCAAACATGATCTTGTGTCCGCTCGTAAAAACTTTGAGCCGGGGTCATATGATGTTGATGAGATCACGCATATTGATATTTCTCCGAAACAGATTGTGTCGCTTTCGACTTCATTGATCGCCTTCTTGGAGCATGATGATAATACACGTGCTTTGATGGGATCGAACATGCAACGACAAGCCGTGCCTTTGATTAAGCCTTCGGCTCCTCGTATTGGAACGGGAATGGAAGCGATTACTTCATTAGATCAATGTGTTCGTGCTCCGGAAGCCGGAGAAGTAAAATCAGTAGATGCGCGAGAAGTTGTTTTCGTTGGAAAGTCCGGAAAAAAATACTTACTGCCGATTCTTAATTTCTGGAGAACGAATCAGTCGACTTGTATTACACAGCGTCCCGCTTGTGAAACAGGAGATCAGCTTAAAAAAGGAGATGTCTTGATTGATGGAGCTTCGGTCGAAAAAGGGGAATTGGCGTTGGGACAGAACTTGATGGTGGCCTACATGTCATGGAGTGGATATAACTATGAGGATGCGGTGATTGTTTCCGATCGTATTGTTCGAGAGGGACTTTTCAACTCGATTCATATTGAAAAA
Organism: Patescibacteria group bacterium UBA4473; assembly: GCA_002389285.1. Classification (GTDB taxonomy): domain Bacteria; phylum Patescibacteriota; class Gracilibacteria; order UBA4473; family UBA4473; genus UBA4473. The sequence goes on along the minus strand of DGOF01000039.1, from coordinate 30,557 downwards.
TACGAAATTGACGTGCGAGATACTAAATTGGGACAAGAAGAAATTACATCGGATATCCCAAATGTGGCCGGATTAAAATTAAAAAACTTGGACGAACTTGGATTGGTCCGTGTGGGATCAACGGTTTTGGCGGGTGATATATTAGTAGGGAAAGTAACACCGAAGGGTGAAACGGAACTTACAGCAGAGGACCGACTTTTGAGGGCGATCTTTGGAGAAAAAGCGCATGATGTAAAAGATACTTCGCTTCGATTGCCTCGTGGATCGGGAGGAAAAGTGATTGCGGTTTCTATTTTGGACCGACTAGAGGGCGATGATCTTCCAACAGGAGTCTTGAAACGTGTTCAGGTTAAAGTCGCACAGATGCGTCACTTGGAAGCCGGAGACAAGATGGCAGGACGTCATGGAAACAAAGGTGTTATCTCACGGATTGTTCCGGTGGAAGACATGCCTCACTTGGCAGATGGAACGGTTGTGGATATTATCCTGAATCCATTGGGAGTGTCCTCGCGTATGAATATTGGACAGGTTTTGGAAACGCATTTAGGAATGGCGGCGCGAACGCTTGATGTGAATATGGCTACGCCGGTTCTAAACGGTATCAAAGTCGATACGATCGAGAAATTTTTGGATCATACAGATCATCCTACGGATGGAAAATTTCAATTGTATGATGGGAGAACGGGAGATCCTTTTGATCATCCAACGGTCGTGGGAATCGTGTACATGATTAAGCTTAGCCATATGGTGGAGGATAAGATGCATGCACGTTCGGTCGGACCTTACTCTTTGGTAACGCAACAGCCGTTTGGAGGAAAAGCTCAAAACGGAGGACAGCGTTTCGGAGAAATGGAGGTTTGGGCGCTTGAGGCTTACGGAGCAGCGCATACGTTGCAAGAAATCCTGACCATCAAATCCGATGATGTGAAAGGTCGATCAAAAGCTTATGAAGCGGTGGTTAAACAAGAACCGATTGAAGTGGTCAGTATCCCTGAATCGTTCAATGTTTTGATCAAAGAGCTTCAATCGCTCTGTCTTAAAGTTGAACTCTACAAAGATGAAAGTGATGTGATTAGTAACTTCAAATTTGAAGGCGATGGCGAAACGCCTTTACGAGATGCCGCCTCTTTGAAAAAAGAAAAATTGGAAAAAGAGGAGGGAGAATCAACGAAAGAGTTGATTGAACAGTCTGAAGATTTTGAAGAAGTTGCCGTGTCGGCAGAAGAATTTTCGGCTTTGTCTGAGCAGGTTGAAGAAGGTGCAGAAGAAGTATCGACCAAAGAAGAAATTGAGTAATCAATTTATTGGTTGAAAGAAGGGCGGCCCGAAAGGGTCGCTCTTTTTAAAATGATGTTGACAGGTTGCGTTCATCTTCGTGATAATTAATGTGTATTTGTCTTCCTTCTTTTATTATGAATAAAAAATCCATTGATACGGTGACGAAAATTGTTTTCTGTTTGGCCGGGATTATGTTGGGAAGTCTGGGGACAATGTTTTCAATGAATGAGCTTTCATCCGTGCAGGCAAGTCTCTTTAATAGAGCTCCACGCGTAAATCTTCTGCATCCTTCCGAGCAAGATTGTAAGAAAGTGAAAGCGCTCTGGAATCGTGGTTGGACGCAGCGTTTTGGGTATAACACGAGAGCACCAAGAGCGTGTGCGAAACATTTTAAAAATCTTTGGAATAAAAATTCTCGGCAAACACCGCCTTCGGTAGGAAATCTATCGAACCCGAATTTCGTGGCCTGTGAAAAAGTTAGATTTCTGTGGGATGAGAGGAACTGGACGGATCGATTCGGTAGCACCAAGGTTGTATCGGCTTGTAAAAATGCCTTTCCTCATAAATGGGATACAAATCAAAATGCACAACCTCAGTCGCCTGTGACGCAAGAAAAAGATCCAAGTTATGCTGCTTGTAAACGGGTGAAATCGTTATGGGATCAAAAGAATTGGACGGCTCGCTTTGGAGACTCTCGATTGCCGAGTACTTGTAAACGTATTTTTCCAGATCTTTGGGATCAAGCTCCGGCTACTTCCGGCGGTCATCCTGATCAAATTGTTTTAAATTATCAAAATCCAGATTTAAAATCTTGTATCAAACTTCTTTCTCTTTTTAATGAAGGCAACTGGACGGCTCGATTTGGGACGTCTTCTGATTTTAAAGTTTCAGCCTGTCAGCAACGATATAACGCGTTGTGGGAAGGCGCTATTCAGTGTTCACTTTAAGAATGCTTTCGAAAGGGATCTCCTTTGATCGTTGGTATTTAGGCATTTTTTTGATCCCTCTGATTGTTTTTCCGTGGGGGTATCATTTTTATGCGGCGGGGAAATTTCTGTGGGCGTTGTTGTTTTTGGGATTGGCCTTTTTGTGGGGTAGTTTTTGTGTGCTTCGAAAACAGAAAATTTGTTTCTATACGCATAAAAAGTTGTTTTTATATGTACTTTGTTTGATAGTTTCATTGATCCTTTCGACGATTTTTTCACAAGCACCTCTGCAGAGTTTGTGGGGGATATATCTAGAAAATAGCGGGCTTTTGTTTTTTCTTTTTTTGCTGATCCATTTTTTCATCTGTCTGCATATTTTTCAGAATCCTAAGACGATTCAGAGATTCTTTTCATGGATACAGGTGTTGGCGATTCCTATCTGCTTGCACGCTATTTTTCAGAGATGGAATCTGGATCCTTTGGTCGATGTTGATAATCGTGAGCATTTGTTTCGTATTTATGGGACCTTGGGCCAGCCCAATTTTTTGGGCCAGTTTTTAATCTTTCCGATCTTTATTACGTTTTTTCGATGGAAGGAGATGCCAACGTCTTGGCGGCAGGGGATTTTATTTATGCTGCTTTTGACTACTTTATTGTTGACCAAAAATCGAGCGAGTATTTTGGGTGTGGGGATCAGTTTGATCTTGTATCTTTCATCTCTTCTTACTGTGGAAAAGCGTTATAAGTATGGCTTTTTTTCGGGTGTTATTCTCTTGTGGATGGTCGGTTTCTGGGCTCGGTGGCCTGAGTTGCGATCGATGCATTCCAGGCTTCTTATCTGGGAGCAGATACCGCAGATGCTGGAAGCCTCAACGCTTTTTCTGGGAAATGGCCTGGAAACGTTTTATCGATCTTTTGTAGCCGTTATGCCCAGAGAAGTTTTTGAATACGAGAAATTCTATACTTATCCACTGAATGCGCACAATGAAGTACTCCATACGCTCGTAGAACGTGGTCTTTTGGGGTTGTCTCTGTATCTGGTTCCCATTATTTTTCTGGTAAAAATTATTGGGTCTCGTCAGCTTTATAAAAATCTCACGATACAGATCACTGGGTTGGCGCTCTTTAGTTCACTTATCTCGCTTCAGTTAAGTTTTTCAAAGGTTGAGCATTGGATTTTTATTGCGGCTTTTTGGGCCATTCTTTTGTCCCAAATCTGTGTTTTCAAATCTATCATTACTTCTTTCTCGAGGCTTTCTCGAGGCATTCTGGCAGGAGTTTTTATATTTTTCGGCAGTGTGTGTTTATTTTTTTTCGGATCCATTTTTTCGGGAGAGAGAGCGTTGCATGCGGGGGTTGAGTCTTATGTCTTCGAAAAAGAGATGGCGTATGAGTCTTTTCAAAAAGCATCTCGAATGCTTCCTGTTTTTGCCTCGCCCAAAAAAATTATATTGGACTTGTTTTTTATTGAGAGGACTCCAGATGTATTTTTGTCGTTTCAAAAAGAGCAGCTAGGAATTATTACGCAGCAGGATTTTGAATATGAAATTTTAAACTTTCAGATGGCCGCTTTGCAAGGGGATCGTGTGGCAAGGGATACGTCGGTTTCGCGAGCGCAACTTAAAGCGCCGAACCTTCCAAAATTGTATACGCGGATGGGTGATGTTTTTTTGGGGGCGGGGGATTGTGATCAGGCTTTGTCGGCTTATGATCATTTATACTCCCTCGCGCCTCCGGTAGCGTTTGATGCGGGGACGGAGGAGCATCGTATTTTTCATAAACATGCCGGAGGATTTGTCCCCGCGATGGAGCGGAAGGAGATTTGTGAAGCACTCTCTTTTTAATCTTTCTTATATTTTTAAAAGATCGGTTTGACCAAGGTCATGCGCAATTTTACTGATTTCAAGGAGGTTTTCATCGGTAAAAAAATCGGTTTTCCAGGCCTCTGCATCAATGATGCCCAGAAGATTTTTCTCCTCATCGAGAATCGGCAGACAAAATTCAGCCCGAACTTTTGAATCACATTTATAATACGGTCCTTGATATTGACCCAAATCTTGAAATACAACGGCTTTTTGTGTTAGTCCCACGGTTGAATTATTAGAATTTTTAGCAAAGTCTTCATTGAGTGGAAATTCTGCTCGACTGAATTCTCCGTGATAGGCTTCTTTTACCAGCACAAGATTATCCTGTGTATTGATGGCTTTTCGGTAGATGCCAATCCAGTCTACTTGTGTGCGTTTTTCGATGCTTTGAATAATCTGATTTAGTCGCCAGAGTCGGATGGTATTGGGATGATCCGCTTTGTTTTCTTCGTCATTTATTTTACAGATAGGTGATAGATCATAGGGTTCGGGGGCCACTGATTTTTTAAGATCACACCCACCACTTTGGGAAACTTGAGGAACGGGATAGGTATAAAGATCGGAAAGATTTATTTCTTTGGGCGTGATACTAAGCGCTTCTGCTACAAAATTATTTTCTGTCCCCGAAGGCGTAATCTGAAGTCCGATGGTCTGTAAAAAAGGAGCAAACATAAGAAGAAAAATTTAAAGAATAGATTGAAGCTGACGTTTTATTTGATCGATGATCAGAGGCGCGTGTTCCTGAAAAAATATATTAATGCCTTCTCGGGAACGTTGTTTGTTGGCAGAGAGTTGAGAACGGCGAATACCGGTTCCCCAAAGATTTGGAAATCGTTGACCGTGGTTGTCTATCAGCTGCAAGGTGTCATTGTCGATCGCTTGAGATTCGGAGACTTTTTGATAACCATAAATCGGGATGGGGGAAGGTGAATATCCATCAGACTGAATAATAGCATTACATTTTTTTACGTGGGGATCTCGAAACCCATTCTCAGTTTTTTGTAGGGTAACCTTGGGCTCTTGCCCCGTAAGAATCTTTAAGAGTAGATCTTTGGCTTCCCCTCGAATGCCGCCCCAGCGATTTATTTTGCCTTCGTCGACATCGGTATTCTCATTATAGTCAAAGAGATGAGCCCAGTCATCGGGGACCTGCGCAACCCACTGTTCGTATTCCTCTCGATCTTTGAAAAAGACTTTTATTCTTCGGTAGAAAATTTTTATATTTTCTTTTCCAATATCAAGTAGGTAATTTGCGCTTGAGAACGCACTGTGGGAACCGCCGATGATACCAATAGAGGCCTCTTCTTCTAAGCAGGCATCGAGGGTTTTCCCACGGGTACTTTTTATATTGGAGAGGTGATAGGTGCGTTGGAGGTCTTCGGATAAGAAAACTTTTTCCGCCACAGATGCATTGTGAGCCAACCGATCATCAAGTTTTTGTTGTCCGCCTGTGGCAATGATCCCGGTGTGGGCTTGCAGTGTTTTCCCTCCATTTCCAAAATCTACTTCGATTCCATTGCCTTCCACGAGGCTGATGGTGTTCACCCGAGCTTTGATGTGAGTGCCCAGTTTTATTTCTTGAGTAAGATCTATAAGAGCTTTGCGCGTAGCTTCTACAAGTTCATTTATTTCCGTGAGAAGCGGAAGATTGTCTTTTTCCGACTGTTTTAAAATCTGGGAAGGCGGCGTAGGCCATTGAATGACTTGGTCTACGCGATCTAGTACTTCTGCATCGAGGCAGGTAATAAAGTCTTCATAGGGAGAGTTGGCACGTACGCGATGATAGCGAAGGGAATGTCCTCCGTCCCCAATAATAGCTACTTTTTGGGATAAAAAATCAGGGTCGTCGCGTCGTTGTTGAACCATGTTTTGAAGGCAGCCCAGTGCGGCTGGGCCATCCCCAATAATAACGGTATCAAATACGGAAGCGTCTGTTTCAACGGACATGAAAAGAAAAAATAAAGTAATAAAAATCCCGCCAGGAGGCGGGCTCTACATTCGTTTTTTCTTTTTCTTACAAATGTCTAGCTCGACCCCCGGAGGAGCGTCATCATAGACATCATCATCGTGTAAATGTATTGCATTTCTGACCTTCAGTTTAAGAAGGTTTTTTATTATGTCAATTCGAGTGACTTACATTCTAGGGGGAAACGCAACACTTGGATTAACTCCTAAAACAAAAACTTTGTATGGCGAACAAAGTTTATTTTTTTTCGTGGGTAGGCTTTCCCAAATGAAGAACATTTCGGATCTTTAGATGGGTATCTTTTACTACTCCAAAATACTTCTGCATAAAATTTCGAATCGGGGCTACGCTGGCTTCGGCTTCTTGCTTTAAGGCGTTTATTTCTCTCTGCGTTACGCCTTCTTTCAGGGCTCTCGCTTCACATTTTCCTGATTTTTTTACAAAATATTTTAAATTTCTCGTATTCGCTCGAAGAGCGAGATCTGCCATATCTCCGACGCCTGGAACGAGTCCAATGATCTTATCAAGCCCCTGAAAGAAAACCATTTTAGGATAATCTATCAGAGAAATTCCTGATCGGAGGCCTTCTCCTACAAAGTAGCCCATTGATACGGCTCCCGTCATCACATCACCGCCCCCGGGTAAAACTAAACCCGTAAGAGGATCCACTCCATAGTCATCCATAATCTCAGCATAGAGTTTAAACCGATTTTCTGATCTTAAAGATTTTCGAAGTTTTTTCTTGGCCTTGATTTGCTTTGGTGTTCCCGTTAGTTCTACTTCCGGAATCGCTGTTGGCATCACATTATCATGATCATCTACTAATTCGGCATCTACGATGAGGACATCATCAGCGACTGTCTCAGTAGTAGGTTCTCCTACTTCTGCCTCTAGGGTGTGTAGATCATCACTGGTAGGTTCTCCTGTTTGTTCTTCGTGTTGTCTGGGGCCGGTTTCAGTTCTTATCATCTCCTTATTATATCATGAAAAACAACTTCTTGCAAACGAAGGAGGTGAGGTAAGCCGAAGTGAAGAATGGAGCTCCTGGCTGGAGGTTCATCGGACTTTTTTGGTGGAGAATGGATGAGGAAAAAATGTGGCTGACCCCATTTCTGTCCCCCCATTTCTGTCCCATTTCTGTCCTAAAATATTGCATTTATTTAAAATGCGCATATAAATCAGATTCTTCCTTATTGGCAAAAAATCATGAAAATTTGGATACTTCTCGATAAGAAAGATGAGCCGTTTCATCAATATGAAAACAAGCAGCTACTATCGGTAATAAGTGAAGCGGAAATAGTTTATGCATCTGAATTTGAGATAGTGGTAAACCGTGAAGATGAGAAAGGTATAATTTATGAAGATTTACGGGTGGATCTGCCTGATGTTGTCATTCCCAGAACAGGCTCTCGAACGACGTACTTCACATTGGCCGTAATAAGACATTTGGAAAAGTTGGGATCTTGGGTGCTTAATCCCGCCGATTCAATTAACAAGGCCAAAGATAAGCTTGAAACATTTCAGCTTTTATCTGCTCAGAAGTTACCGATTCCAAAGACAGTACTGGGAAAATTCCCCATAGATCCCAATATTATTGAAAAAGAATTATCGTACCCTTTCGTGCTAAAAAAAATATCTGGATCTTCGGGGAAGGGGGTGCTCTTGGTGAAAAAACATCAACAATTTGAAGATCTTTTGGGGCTTATAGAAGAAGAAAATTCGAGAATGAATTTAATTTTTCAAGAGTTTATAAGCCATTCTGCCGGACAAGATCTTCGGGTGTTTGTTGTAGGGGGGCGGGCTATTGGGGCCATGAAAAGAACGGGGAAAGCAGGTGATTTTAGATCGAATTTTTCCGCAGGCGGTTCCGCTGAAAATTTTGAATTGAATCCGGAAATAGAATGGTTGGCGGTGGAAGCCGCTCGTGCCGTTGGCCTTGAAATTGCTGGAGTGGATATCTTATTTGGAGAAAATGATGAAATTTTTGTATGCGAAGTGAATGCAAATCCAGGTTTTGAAGGCTTTGAAGGTGCTACTGGTGTAAATGTTGCGGGAGAGATTTATAGTTTTGTTAAATTAAAATCGTCCCAATTTTAATGGGAGAACAGAATAGGAACAGAACAGAAACGGGGTCAGCCACCTTTATGTAAAAAGTTTCGTATTTCTGGTCAGCGAAGTATAAACCTGTCCTCCGAAACTTTAGCGGAGGGGAGGTTCATACTCCGTGACGTCGTCGCTCGCAACATGAGTGCAAGCACTCCGTTGCTCGGCTCCTCGTATACTTCGTGAGTTCCTCATTCGGAAATTGTGAGCAAGCTCCCATTTCCTCATTTCGTCCTATTGAACTTTATTATTCACTTCGAAGTGCATCCACCGGATCAAGCCGGCTGGCTTTGAGGGCTGGATAAAAACCAAAGAAGATGCCTACTAACACGGAAAATCCAAATCCTAAAAGAATCGCACTCAATGAATACGCGGCCTGATATTCTTTGAGGAAGGGAATAACACTGTTTCCGATTAAAATACCAATTAACCCCCCCGTCACCGAAAGCATGATCGCTTCTAGTAAAAACTGAGCCAAAATATCTTTTTGCTGCGCTCCGATCGCTTTCAAGATCCCTATTTCTCGGGTTCTTTCCGCGACCGTGACAAACATCACATTCATGATTCCGATCCCGGATACAATCAAAACAATGATCGACACAGCGGCCAGAAGAAACGTCAACGTTTTGCTCGATTCTTGAGCAGAGGAGACAATCGAACCCGGATCAAAGATACGAAAATCATTGTCCTTGCCTTCCCGTAATCGATGATTTTTACGGAGCAAATCAACGACTTCTTCCTCCGCAATTTTGATTTCATCTACAGAATAAGCATTAAACATTAATCGCAACGAGCCTCGATTTCCCACAATACGTTTGACGGTAGCGGTTGGCAGGAAAACCGCATCATCATAAGAAAGTCTTCCCGTTCCTCCGTTGACGTCCAGCACGCCGATGATTTCCATTTTTTTTCGTGCCACGGTGATAATCTGTCCTATGAGTGATTGTGGATCATAGCCTTCTTCAAATAACTCCTGAGCGACTGTATCACCGATGACAACCACATTGTTTCGGCTTAATAGATCTTCTTCTTCGTAGGCTTTGCCCGCCGCAAAAGTAAGACTCGCATAGTCAAAAAAGTCTGGTAGAGTTCCTGTTGCTGAAAAACTTCCACTGTTTCCGAAGGCGGAAACTTCTGCATTCCCCTGCACAATAACCGTTCCATCTTTGATCAACGTTGATTCACTCAGTACAAACGACAGATCGTCTTCTGAAAGACGAGAGCTTCCGGCCCCTCCCCGCGAAGGGATGGCCATAATCGTCGTTGCTGAAAGATTTTTAAACTGCTCTTCTACTTGTTTTTGAGCCCCCAGTCCGATTCCGACGACCGCAATGACGGTAGACACCCCGATGATAATCCCCAGCATCGAGAGGAGACTTCTGACCTTATTGGAAAGAAGTGCATGATAGGCCATTGTTATAATTTCAAAATTCATGAGGAGAGAGCATAATGATGATCAATGACTTTTCCGTCTTTCATAAAAATCACGCGGTCAGCATAACTCGCGACTTTTGGGTCATGCGTTACCATAACAATCGTTTTACCACGCTTTTTAAAATCTAAAAACAGGTCCAAAACTTCTTTCCCGGTCTGGGAATCCAACGCACCAGTGGGTTCATCGGCCAGAATAATATCTGGATCATTGATCATGGACCGAGCAATCGATACGCGCTGTTGTTGTCCTCCAGAAAGCTCCGTTGGTTTATGATGCATGCGATCCCCCAAGCCGACTTGAGTCAATAGTTCACCGGCTTTTTGTTCACGTTCTGCACGAGTAATTCCTTTGTAGGCCCCCGGAAGGGCGACATTTTGAAGGGCAGACATTTTGTTCAGAAGATTAAATTGCTGAAAAATAAATCCTATTTTACGGTTTCGGATATAGGCAAGCGTATCATCATCCTTGGCTTCAGAAACATCTTCTCCGGCTAAAAAATAAGTACCAGAATTCGCTGGTGTAAGACAGCCGATAATATTCATAAGCGTTGATTTCCCACTTCCGGATTCGCCCATAATCGCGACAAACTCTTTTGGATGAATGTTCAAATCCACTCCATGCAAGACCGGAACTTCCATCTTATTCGAAAGAAAATAAGATTTATGAATATCGGTCATGTTGATAAGCACTTTGGATTTCATAGATTTATACATACAAAAAATTAACGCGACCTTCTCCCTCCACCAAATCCACCTCTTTGACGGCCTCCTGTTAAACCACCCCCACCCTGAGCTTCACGAAGCGCTTCGAGTGCTTTTTGTTTCTCTGCGGTTGACATATTGTCCCATCCCCCAGGAAGCGTTCCATTTTCACGCATACGTTCTCCAATAGCGTTCATACGTTCTTCGGGACTGCGTTGACCACGAGAGGATCGTTCTTGTTGATTTTTGAGGGAAGGCCGAAGCTGAATTTTTTGGCCTTCAAAAAGGCCCTCTTGAACTTCTGTCATACGCCCATCGGAGACCCCAACCTCTATTTGAAGGTGCCGACCATTTTCATCCAAAACAAAACGATCCTGCAGAATACTGGTCGTGGGAATAAGCAAAACATCTTTCGCATCTTGTTGAATAAATTCGACATAACTCGTCATCCCTTCTCGGATCGAAACGTCTGATGGATTGACAATCTCCACCCGTACCAGATACGTCGTCACATTATTGTTATCAATCGTAGACGTGCTCGCGACATAAACCACAGTCCCTTCAAGTATTACGTCCGGCAGCGCATCCAAGGTTATCTGGGCTTTCTGTCCTTTTTCAATACGCGCAATATCAACTTCCTCAACATAAACCTCCGTTGTGAAATTGGCCTTACTAATAATACGTACAAATGCATTTTCGGCACTTGCAGTATCGGCTTTAATCGTTTCTCCCGGCTTTCCATTAACGATGACCACTTCACCATCAATCGGCGAAATAAGCGTGGCGAGGCTGAGATTATATTTCGCTTTTTCAACGCGAAGCTGTGCCTGTGATAATTGCGCATATTGAACTCTCAGGCTTGTTTCTTTGTTCACCTCAAGTCGTTCATAGTCTCGTTCTGTATTTTCTAATTTGAGCTGTGTGTTTTGCAATGAGCGCTCAGAATCCAGTAAATTATTTTTATGATTTAGTTTCGCATCGCTCATAGCCTGAAGTGTACTGGTGAGAGTATTCAGCTCGCTCCGCATACTTCCCTGCGCCGATTGAACAGAGCTTTCAGCTTGATCAATAAGGGATTGGCTCGCAAGACTCGATGGAAGTACTCCATCAAAAAGCACCAGCACTTGCTCGAGCATGTTATGTGATTTTTCTACCACATCTTTCGCGTTCAAGAGAAATACCTCTATTTGCGTATCATCTAAAAAAGGAGTCCTTTCGTATAATTGCCATAGAGTATCCCGCGATAATTTTATTTCTTGATATAAATTTTTCACACGTGTCTCTCGAATACTGTCATTAAAAGTGTTTAAAACTAAACTGACCGGCGAAGACTGTCGATCAATATTAAAAATTTCATCGACACTACGAAGCGCTGATTCAAGCTCCGGAAATGTTGTTTTGAGGGTTACACGTGCCGATTCAAACACCTGATCAAGTGCTTGTTCATGTTCGGTAATACTATTACGCACCGACTGCTTTGCTGTTTTCATGTCATCTTTCGCCAAACGAAGACTTTGGTCGGTAAGTTCGGCTTCTTTGGCTTTGATATTCGCCCATGAGATATTCACCTGCGTTTGAGCATCTTTGAGGTCAAAATCAAGATCTCGGGTATCAAGTTTCGCAATAATATCCTCGGCCTTCACCAGCTGTCCTTCTTCAACATTTACCTCTCTCAGTGTCCCATTAATCAAAAAAGACAAATTAATAATATCAGGATTGATAATTTTCCCTTCGCCTTCCACGGAGATGGTTATATCTCCTCTCGTGGTCTCTACCAGTGATTCTTCACTATCAGATGAAGTGGATGGAGAGGCACCAAATTTCCAAAAAATCAAAGAGGCAATGACGATAACTCCGATGAATAATCCAACCCATTGTCCTCGCTTGGCTTTTCGACTCTGCTGAATAAGTGATGAAGTCATAATCTTGGAAAAAATAAATAATAATGCGTGTTCTTATATGAATACGCTTTTGTGAGTGTTTTTCTTTCAAAATAGAGTGAATATTTTATAACATATTTCGCAAGTCGAAGCAAATTTATCGCCTGACTGGGGTTTCCTCCGAAGCTTTCGCGTAGAAGGAGAGGTTAATCGAACTTTTTTCAATCCGTATAAAAATGAGGTTTTAGATCTTCCTCTGAAATATAAGCAGATGCTTGGCGGAAAATAGCTTTTGTGGTTCCTCGACCAATTTCTTTTTGATTCGGCACGGTCAAAGTTTGTTTTTCGTCACTAGAAAGAACTCGTCAAAGCTTTATATGACTTCCCTTTTGAGATAAAACTTCAAAACTAAACAGGGCAAAAATCTTTATGATCTCTGAACCTGAAAGAATTTTAAATTTAGGCATAAGAAAATGTAGGTAATTCGTAATCTACAAGTACCGCTGGTTTTTCTTCAAATTCTGTACTGTATTCCGAACTATCTTCAAAATGAAGCGCTAAAGCCTCTTCTATATTTTGGGTCAGCTCATCAAGCGTCTTACCTTGTGTCACTACCGACACATCAAGAGACTCAGCTGTATACAAGCTTTCTTCTTTAGAAATATGGAATCGAATGACACGTTTCATATCTTCAGAATAATGTTTTTAAGAATTATTGGCAAGTTTCCTATTTCACCAAAAGACTCAAAAAATAGGCACTCAAAGGAACGAGAATTATATTATTTACAAAGTGAAGCAATCCCCCCGGCCAAATCGTTTTATATTTTATCGCCAGCCAAGCCGTTAGGGGACCAAATATAAAAGAGGCATACAGTATTTGATGCATCATTTCACTAGATGAAAGCCACGGAAAATTCTTCAGGTGCCAAATACCAAAAAAGAAACTACTCCAAACAAGCGCCCATCTAGGTCTAAACAAGGTTAGTAATCCGCCCAAAATAATACCTCTGAAAAGAATCTCTTCATAGATAGGGACAAACAAAATACTTACCGATGGTGGGTGTCCATCAAAAGTTCCTGTTTGTTTCCACTGCCAATAGTAATATCCGATACTCCCAAGCGTGGCGAGTGTCACAAGTACAACTTGATGAATCACAGAAAATTTCCCAATCGGACGAAATACAATCAGCTCAAGTATTTTTTTCATACACAAAGAACGTAGGCTAAGAACCTAAAATTGTAAAATCATTATATTATAAAAAACAAAAAAGCCCTTATTTATGGGCTTAAAATGTTCATACTAAAGTCATGGGCCCGACCTTCGCTTTTTTGAAACGCAAGCTTGTCTCTTTTGTGAAAGTAAGAGGCGTTTCATCCGAAGCCCTTTCTATGAACCAAGATACGGTGGGCATTCTCCGTCTCCGATTTGCTACGCCCTTCGGGCTAAGCTCATCGCAGGGCGAAGAATGGAGCGCGTAACGAGAATCGAACTCGTGTCTCGGCCTTGGCAAGGCCGCGTGATAGCCACTATACTATACGCGCTTAGGGTATTGGAGCGAGAAGAATGGTATCTATTTATAGGAACTTTTCAAGATTTCTTTCGGAGTATTGAGAGCCGAAATGTTTTCACGAAGAGTCAATACTTGTTAGAGTGCTCTCTTAAGCTCTTTTTCTGCAATCTTAAGTTTACATTAAATATTTTTCAGAAAAGAAATATGTCCTACAATGAAATTATGTTATCTCCTTCTGTACATCCTTCATCACTTTCATTGGTACTCTTTTTCGTTGTGGTTGTTGCCTCAACGTTAGCGGTACTTCATCTCGTCTTTTAATAGTTTTTTGAAAGGCGTTTTGGTTTTGAATATTTGTGTGCCTCTTTTCCTAGGGGGGTATTTTTTTGTAAATAGAAACCCAAAACTTGACTAAAACCGCATTCTTCCCTATACTTCACGCGATTCGAGTTGGCACAAATAGGGCCGACTCTCCTGGGGGGGACACGATCTTTTACACGCGCATTCACTCGAAGACTATAGATCTTTCTTGCGCATCCATACTATTGTCGCCTTCTCAAGCGAGTAAAACACCTGAGATATTTTTTATATATTTATATTTTTTAGTTATGACCGAAGAAAAGAAAAGTAAGTTAGACAGTTGGCTTAGTGCTGCTGGACTGACTCCTAACAGTAAGCCCAAGGTTGAGGGGCCTCAAAAATCTGAACCAAAACCCAGTCGCCCCGCGCGACCCTCCTACGCCAAGGCTACGGAGGGCAGGCCGCCTCGACGAGAAGGGCCTTCTCGGCCGCATCCGCGATCTAATGCCGCACCTCGTGCGCCGCAGGTTTCTCGTGCACCACGAGGCCCCGTACCTTCTCCGAAGGGAGGACGTCATCCACTTGATACGTTTACTCCCAAAAATGTGGGTGATATTCGCATTGTTCCTCTTGGAGGAATGGAGCAGGTAGGAGAGAACATGATGTTCTTGGAATGGGAGGACGATATTATCGTTATTGATATGGGGCTTTTGTTCCCATCGACCGAACATTTGGGAGTGGATGTTCTTGTGCCTAATATTGAATACTTGGTACAAAATAAGAAAAAAATTCGAGGGGTGATCTTTACGCATGGTCATTTGGACCATATCGGAGCGGTACCTCATTTGGTGAAAGAGCTGGGTTTTCCAAAACTTTTTGGAACGAAATTGACCAAAGAACTTATCTTGGCGAATTCCGCTGAACACAAAGAAGTCGCGAAGAATTTGAAAGTTATAGAGATTAACCCGACATCAAAAATAAAACTTGGACGATTCGATGTAGAATTCTTTCATGTGAACCATTCTATTCCAGAGGGCGTCGGTGTTGCCGTACGAACTCCGTATGGATATGTGGTTCATTCTTCAGATTTCAAATTTGATTTGACGCCTTCTGATGATAAACCTTGTGACTTGGGTCGTATTGGATCCTTGGGATCGCAGGGAGTCGCCTTGGCTATGGTTGATTCTACGAATGCGCTTAAATCAGGACATACGCTTTCAGAATCGGTAATTGATCGAGCTTTGAAGCAGCTTATTGAGCAGACCCCTGGACGTCTTATTTTGACTACGTTTGCCTCCAATGTTGGACGGGCAGCGAAAGTCATTGAATCGGCTCAAAATGCGGGACGAACGGTATTTCTTTCGGGTCGATCCATGGAAAAAAACATGTTGATTGCACGAAAATTGAACTATCTCAAATGTAAGGACCGATCGATTCAACGTATGTCGAATAAAGCGGACAAAATGGATCCTTCAAAAGTTTTGATTTTATCAACGGGATCGCAGGGAGAAGAGCTCGCTGCGCTGACGCGGATGGCGGCCGGGCGACACAAAGACGTGAAGCTCAAACCATCAGATACAATTGTTTTCTCGTCTTCACCGATTCCGGGTAACGAACTCGCGATTGTTTCGGTGTTGAATAACTTGGCCGAGTTGGGCGTCAAAACTATTGATAATAAACAACTCGATACGCATGTATCCGGACATGGTCATGCGGAAGAATGTAAGCTCATGACGCAGCTTTTGAATCCTAAATATTTTGCACCGATTCACGGAGAACTTTACATGCGGCATGGTCATCGAAATTTGGTGATCAAAGATCTTGGGTTTAAACCTGAAAATACGTTTATTATGAAAAATGGACAGGGTTTGGTGCTGAATCACAAAGGCATTCGGATGATGAAAGACAAAGAAGCGATTCCCGCCGGAGACGTCATGATGGAATTGGGGGAGAAATTGCATGAAAATGTTGTCGCCGAGCGGACCATCTTGTCCGAATCGGGGATGATCATTATTACGATCAAACAACATGATGGAAAGGTGAAAGATATCCTTGTTCGATCGCGTGGGTTTCGTCACATGGATATGAAACATGAAATTTTTGAAATGATTCGTAAGTCCGCCAAAGAAATATTTATTCGCCAATATGATCCAGCTCGTCCGGACAGTGCGGTGGAAAAAGCGGTCAAAGAAGGCGCTCGCAAATTACTGTTTCAGAAGTTCAAGAAAGATCCGATGATTGAGGTGGTACTTTAGGGGAGAATCTAATTCATTTTAGCGGCTCCCATCATGGCAGGCATGAGATCTTCTTCCAGAATATCGGTCATGTCTTCCATGACTTTGAGGTATTTCTCTAAAATTTTCGTGGATTCTTTGAAAATGTCAGAAAGTTCATCACAGCTTTTTTCAGCGGCTCCTATTTCTTCCGCATGTTGTTCTTGCCACTTTTTTGAAATTTCCTCTTCTAATTCTTTGTCGTTATTGGCTTCCATTTCTTCCATCGTCATTCCTCGAACTGCACATTCTTGTTGTAGGAATTGTTCTGCGGTGTCACACAGGTTTTCGATGGCGGTGAGGGCCACATCAAGCTGTGCTTCAAGTTCTTCTAGGCGGGGGCCGTATTTGGCGTTGAGTTTTTCTGTTTTCTTCTCAAGCTTTGTAAAATGTTTTTCTGCTCGGGCGAGTTTTTTTTCTATCTGACGAGGGGAGAGGGATTGTGTTCCATCTTCGAGTTCCCGCATGGTCGCATTAATAGATTCTTGAATCTGCGCTTTTGTCTCAGGATCGAGTCATTCTATGTTGTTGATAATTTCTGAGGCAACGGATGGGGGGGCTTCCGTTTGAGTTGCATTATCATGATTGTGATGTATTTGTTCGGACATTTGTTAGCGGAGTTTTGTTTCTGCGCGTTCGACCAACTGTTTTATTTTTTTCAGTTGCGGAGGTATTTGGTCTTCTGGGAGTATTTTGGATAGGGTTTCATACTGAGCTTTGATTTGAGCCGCTTGCTGGACGAGTTTGTCTTGGCCGGAGAAAGAAAATTGCATGTTTATTGTGGTGGGTTTTTAGGAAAATCTTCGAGAAGTGCTTCGGATTGTTTGATTTCTTTTTGATGTTCTTGTTCCTCCTGAAGCATGCGTTGATGAATGTGACTGTGTTTTGTTTGTTGGTGCTGGTCTTTTGCTTCACGGCCCTTTTGGGCCATCATTTCTTCGCCTTGTATCAGCGCATTTATAAGATTTGTTCGTACTTCCGGGGCATATGTTTCAGATTTCTTTAAATAATATTCCTTGTTCTCTTCTGTGAGTGCGGGGGATATTTTTATTCGATGGCAGAAATCGGTTTTATTCATCGTCAATGTTTATTGCAAATAGCTCCGGTTGAGCCTTTATCATTTTATTAAGTGTTTTGTACATAAAAGGTTCTGCGATTTGAACAACGGGGATGATGTCTTCAAGGAGTGATAGCAGAACGAGGCCTGCGTTGTTGAATACTTCATCGAATCGGGCATCCATTTCTGGATATTTTTGTTTATATTCGGCGTCTAATTCGGCCTCCATTTCTTCACTAATATCATCAAGATCTTCAAGAGATAAACCCTTTTCGTTTAAAAACTCTTCTATGTGATTGGTTATGTCATCTACTTCTTTAAAAAAATCATTCATTTTTTCCTCTTTTTTTTCCATACGTTTTTCTATTCTTTTGAGTCTGATACCATCAATGATCATTCCTGGAATATCCATGATTCCAGGCATCATCGCATCGAGTGTTTCATTTGAAATGGTGGCGTTTTTATATTCTTCGGATTCTTGGAGCTTGGTGAGTCCCGCGATAAGTTCTTCGTTCGTTAGAACTCTTCCATTTACTTGTTCTGCGTTTTTCATGAAGGTATCCACGAACTTTTGTTTTTCGCTTTTTCCCAAAGGATTAAGTTTCCCCAGCCATCCAATAGGCTTCAGAATGTTCTCAAAAAAAGAAGATTTTTTTATTTCCTCCTGATTTTCTGCCGAATCAGGAGCGTGGTTGATTTGTTGAGTATCACTGGGTCGCATCTTTTTATTTTATCATAAATTGCCTATTTTTGCAAGTTTACAGAGAGAGGTGAATCTTTACACTATTTTTAATGCAAATTCCCAATCTAAAAGCGGTTATCTTCGACATGGATGGAGTTATTGTTGATACTGAAAGATTTTGGCGTGAGTCTGGAGATGTCTATGTTCGGTCATGTGCGCCGAAATTTCCGAAAGAGCATCAAAAATATTTATCAGGACGGAGTTTGCAAGATATCTACCATTGGATGGTGTCGGATTATGAGATGACGGGCATTGAGAAAGAGGCGTTCATTCAGGGATTTTTGGACTTTGGGATTGAGCATGTTTTTTCAAAGTGTGATTTGTCTCCGGGTTTGATTCATTTTTTGGAGCGAATACATGGGAAGTATCCTATTGCCTTAGCGAGTGCCTCACCGCATGTGTGGATTGACTGGGTGATGGCCAAATTTGATATCAAAAAATATTTTGATGTTTTGGTGTCAGCGGATGATGTCGCGGGCAAAGGTAAGCCGGCACCGGATATTTTCTTGCATGCAGCCGCGCAGATAAATACCGCACCCGAAGACTGCCTTGTGATCGAGGATTCTTCACACGGTATCGCCGCGGGCGTCGCCGCCGGGATGCATACGCTGGCCTATCTAAATGGCTACAATGATCATCAGGATCATTCTCAAGCGCATGGTGAGTTTGGAGATTTTGAGAGTTTAACGGTTGAGTAAAATAAGTTTGAATCTTAAATTTAGATTAAATTTTTCTGGATTCATCTTTTTTATGGCACATTAGAATTCATGGATGGTTTTGATGTGTGGAGTCTTATAAAACAAAAAACTCATAATCAGGGAAAAAGTCCTTATTTTGAACCTTCTCAAATTTGGTGGGTTCAATTTGGGCAGAATATTGCGACGGAAATTCATGGGAAAGGTGAGCAGTTTTTGCGGCCTGCGGTTATTCTTACTCGAATGTATACGAATGCGTGTTTGGTGGTGCCGCTTACGTCGGTTGTTAAAGAAGGTGATTATTATTTTAATTTCGTGGATACATTTGGTACTTCGCAGTGTGCAAAGCTTCCACAGGTCCGATACATAGATGGAAAAAGATTGAAATATCAAATTTCTAGTATTCGATTAGAAGATTTTGATGCTTTAAAGGAAGCCTTCTGTTTATTGATAAAAAAATAACCCCCCGGTGTACCGGGGGGGGGCCACAGAGGGCTAACTTCTAAAGAGAGATTACACTTCTGTTTTTTTAAAATCAAGAGACATCACCGCAATTAATATTCAGACTTTCATCAAACTCATCACGATCATTTCTCCACCTTCTCCGGCCGTAAAAAATAACCCCTCGGTAAACCGGGGGTGGCCATAAAGACTAGCTTTCTATGCTTTTGAAAACATCCCCCCTTGCATCGTGTTTGTCTCGAAAGGCATCATTGGCTTTTTTGATGTAGGCATTGACGTCTTTGGTTGATACTCCTTGCTCGACATCTTGTGCGATTTTTCTTCCGACTATGTTTGCAACACGCATGGCCATGAGTCTTGTTTGTGGATTTTTAACATGTGAGAGTGCGGGGATAGAATTACTGTCCTCGTCTTGGAAGAGAATGTTGTCGGCGGTAACGTTTCCTCGATCAATAGTTTTTGCCTGCATGTCTACGCGATCAGCGGCTGCCTCCTGAGCTTTCTTTTGATCCGCAGAACTTCTGATGGTGGGTCTTGCGACTCTGGATTTACGAACGGGTGTTGTGTCATCTTCCGCGAGTGTTGGTTGCGGTTGGTCAACCGTGGTGGATTCTATGGGGGTGTTATCTTCTTCCGCAAGTTCTTCAGTCGGTTCTTCTGTTGTTGATACAATGGGTGTTGTGTCATCTTCCGCGAGTGTGGGTTGTGGTTGGTCCACGGTTGTTTCAATAGGACGGTTATTGTCATCGGCCAAAATGTTTTCTTCAGAAAGATCTACGGGCGTATTGAGATAATTTTCATAGGCTTCTTGTGACACGGTTTCTCCATTTACTTTGTAAACTCTATTTATAACCGCGCCATCCGTATCAAGTTCGCCTAAAAGACCATCGGCATAATTATGTGCCTCATCAGTTTGACCGGCTTCCGTGGCCTGGACTCTTTGTTTGTAGCGCTCTCGATTGGCATTGAAGGCCTTTTCAGAAACTTCTTCCCCGTTTAGTTTGTATATTCGTGTTATGGTTTCGGTTGTCGGCGTTGCATCTTGTGTATCCGGATTGTGTCCCGGGGCATTATGTTGAAATACAAATGCTGTCTGAGCGGCTGGGGAAAAATGAAGAAGATTTTTCATATCGTCATTGAATTATTAAATCTTGTCGTTTTATCACAAACAAGCACTAATGACAATGCCTGTTTGTGAAGTCTATGAATCCTGTGGTAAAGATGTGAGTTTTGGAATCTACTTCTCCAGTAGGATGATGATTTTTTCTCCATCGACTTCAAGAGCTTCTCCGGAGAGTGTTTTAGCGGTGATGCTGTCGGCTAACACTTCATGGGTAATCATTTTTTCAAATTTATTGAGTGCTTGTTTTAGTATTTCAGAATCGGTTTGATAGCTGACACGGATGTGGTCAGAAATTTCAAAGTTGTTTTGTTTGCGCTGTTCTTGGATGGCGCGGATCAGTTCGCGGGCATAACCCTCGACTTTTAAATCTTCTGATATTTCTGTATCGAGAATCACGACCGTGTTGGTACTGGCATCGGCTTCGATGCCTTCTTTGCAGACAAATCCTCGTTCATATTCATCGGCTTCGAGTTCTTCACCGGCGATTTGTACACGGCCATTTTCTAACATTTCAAAGTCACCGGATTTTCCAGCTTTGATGAGTTCTTGTACTTTGGCACCAAATTTTCGACCGACTTTTTTGGCATTTACACGAATGATCGGTTGGGCCAGGCCTTCGACGGAGGTTAACACTTCAACGTCTTTGACATTCGCTTCTTCTCGAATGAGATCGAGATCCAGATCGACTTTTTGGGTGGTCATAAATCGTAACTTACTCAGGGGCTGACGGAGCTTTATTTTCTTTTGGGCGCGAATACCGGCGGCGATGCTGACGATATCGCGAGAAAGAGCGACTTTTATTTCTACGTTGGGATTGATCCAGTCTTCTTGCGGATGGGGAAGGTGCTCAAGATGCACAGATTGTCCACCGGTGAGGTCTTGGTAGAGCTTTTCGGTAAAGAACGGACAGATGGGAGCCAAGGCTTTGGCAAGCGTTAACAGTACGTAGTGCAAGGTTTCGTAGCCCTGACGTTTATCTTTTCCGAGGCCGGCAGCCCAAAATCGTTTTCGTGATCGTCGGAGATACCAGTTATTAAGTTTATCAATAAATTCTGGAATATGACGGAGTCCGCCCTCAATGTTGTAGGCATCAAAAGCCATTCGTATGTTTTTGAGAAGTGTTTGGGTTTCGGACAAAATCCATTGATCGAGTTCATTATCAGAATCAGGATGTGGGAAAAATATGCGTTCGGTTCCCGTATGGGTTTCTGGGACGAGGAGATGGTCTTCGCCATGAGTGGCATGAGCGAGCCACACTTCGAGTTGGCGAATAGGGCCTCCATGAGAGACGACACAAATATTTTGTCCTTTGTGCTTTTGTGTTATTTCTTGGAAAAAAGCTTTCATACGCTCTCGACATTCACGAGGGGATTCGGTTCCGTATTTTTCTGGATTTTTGATGCGTTCTTCTGGACTGATGTAGGGCTTTCCTTCCAACTTTCCAAAGTCGTATTCGCAGAGGCGTTCATCGGCTTTCATTTCTTTCTGAAAGTTTTTGGTTTGGGCGATGATTTCCGCTGTTTCTTGGGTCCGATGAAGTGGTGAATGATAGATAGCATTAAAATCATCTATGCGTTTCCCTGTTTCTTTCGCTTGTTTTTTCCCGGTTTTGGTCAGGAAGTGTTGATTATTGATTTCGCCTGAGTAGATCCCCTGGACGTTGTGATCGGCTTGTCCATGACGGATATAGGTGGTTTTTGTGGGCGTCCATCCGTCGATGTTGGCATACGTTGAGAAGAATTGATAGGCCGAACGGAGTGGCAGAATTACAGACTTAAGAACTTCTTCGACGCCTTTTTCGGCAAATCTTAAATTCTCACCGCGCGTGACGGGGGAGTTGAGAAGATAAAAGCGCACGGCATCGGCGCCGTATTTTTCAAAAACAAGACTTGGGGCGGGGTAATTTTTTTTAGATTTAGACATTTTTGCGCCGTCTTCGGCCAAAATAATTCCGTTGGTAATTACATTTTTGTAGATCGGTTGATCAAAGAGGGCGACGCCTAAGACGTGGAGACTGTAGAACCAGCCACGAGTTTGATCCAAGCCTTCTGCGATAAAGTCTGCGGGTTGGAACTCTTTGCCGGAAAAAGGATAGTGACGAGATCCATAAGGCATGGATCCGGATTCGAACCAGCAGTCTAAGACTTCTGGGATTCTCTTCATAACCCCTCCGTCCTTCGGACACCTCCCCTTGTCAGGGGAGGAAGCACACTCACAGTCCCAGGTCATGTCATCGACAAAATGCTTGTGCAGGTCGGCAACTTTGTGGCCGACTTTTTTTTCTAAAGCTTCGCGAGAGTTTATGACTTCGATTTTTCCACAATCTTCACATCGCCAGACGGGGATGGGAGCGCCCCAAAATCTATTACGGCTGATCGCCCAATCGGGAGCACTTTCGAGCAACTTTCCAAATCGTCCATCTTTTAAATGCTCTGGGTTCCAGTTGATTTCTTGGTTCTTGGCGAGCATTTGATCTTTGATCTTTTGTATATTTACAAACCAGGTCTTCACTCCACGGTACATGAGGGCACAGTCGGTTCTCCAGCAGTGTGGGTAGCTGTGGCGGATTTGTTCACGAAGAAAGAGGGTTCCGTTTTCTTTGAGGGCTTTGAGGACCCAATCATTGGCATTATTTTCTTTCGATCCTTTGACTTCAGGATCTTCTCGAAAGTATTTTCCGGTGAGTTCAGGAATCGTTTCATCAAAGTATCCATTCACATCAATCCCGTCGACGCCGAAGACTTCAAATCGAGCACAGAGCTCTGCATCTTCCGCTCCAAAGGTGCAGGCAAAGTGAACAATCCCGGTTCCTTCTTCAGTACTTATGTAGTCGGCGTTATCATAGAGGGCTATATAACGTTTGCCCGGCGTATCTTTGAAGAAAGGAAAAAGCGGATTGTAGGCGGTATCGAGAAAGTCTTTTCCTATTTTTTTCTCAAGTATTGGGCAGTTTTCGCCAAAGTATTGAGTGGCTTTGGATTCGGCTAGCCAGTAGAAAGAGCCTTCTTTTTCTACTTTTACGTATTCGGTATCACGTCCAAATCCTACACCGACATTAAAAGGCAGTGTCCAAGGCGTCGTTGTCCAGGCGAGAAAATAAGTACCGGGTTCCTCTGTCAGCTCAAAGCGTATGGTGACGGCTGGGTCATCTATGTCTTTATAATTCAGGCCGGCTTCGAAATTTGATAATGGGGTTCCGAGTTTTGGTGAATAGGAAATAACTTTAGATCCTTCGTAGATAAGGCCTTTGTCCCAGAGTTGGGAAAAAACCCACCAGACGGATTCCATGAACTCTGGGTCCATGGTTTTGTAGTCGTTTTGGAAGTCGACGAATCGTCCCATACGTTCGACGGTGGATTCCCATTCGTCACAGTATCGTAATACAATAGAGCGACAGAGCTCATTAAAGGCTGTTGCGCCCATTTTTTCAATACCGGGTTTGCCGCCGATTTTGTGTTCTTTTTCGACTTGGAACTCAACCGGTACGCCGTGACAGTCCCAGCCGAACTTTCGTTCGACGCGGTAGCCTTTCATGGTCCAGTATCGAGGAATGGCGTCTTTGAGGGTCCCGGCCAGGATGTGTCCGTAGTGAGGTGTCCCCGTGGCAAAGGGTGGGCCATCGAAGAAAACGAATTCATGATGAGGGGATCGTTCGTCAATACTTTTTTGGAAAATACTATTTTCTTTCCAGTAGCCGAGAAGAGTTTCTTCTCCGGCAGATATGGATTGTTTTGGGTCGAGGGAGGGGAACATGGCAATGTATATAATGAACAATAAAAAAACACAGGAATCACAGGGATTATTGTGTCGAGAGCCCCGGTCAACCGGGGCGGTACCATCTCGGCGTTTTACTTGATTTTGTTTGCCGGTTCTAATAGCTAGAAGTCTAGGGTTCTTCCGGATCCTCGGTCTCAACGTGTTGGGACACTTGCGGGTGATAACCGCTCATGGAGGAGATGTTTTGTATGTTGAAGAGCGAGGGGAATTATAAGGTGTGAGGAGAAAAAGGCAAGATGGTCGCTATAGAGTTGTATAAATCATTTGAATGTGATATAATTAGGAGATGAGCTCTGTGTCAGATAAGGATAAAAAACAAAATATTTCGGAGGTTCTTGAGAAAGAAGTTCCGGCGCAAGCGCTGCATTCATTGGCGTTGGATCAGCTTGAACAACGTATTGATCTGCCCGTGGGTCCGGAGCCTATTACAGATTTACAAGATCTTGTGCGCGAGGATTTTCATCGCCCAGAGATTCACCCACAGGATTCTTTAGAAGATTTTCTTTGGATTAAGGAGGCTTTTTTGAAACAGCCTTCGGTGATGCTTAAGGTTGTAGAATTTGTGGAAGCTATATTGGGGGTATCCATCGGATCTCTTATATATCAATTAGGAATAACGTCTAATAAATCTTATGAAGGCGTTGTGATTGATCCAGGAGATGTTTTTCGCGAATCCGTTGATCAACAAGTGGTGGAGAAGGGATTTGTTGGGCATCGTAAAAATTCTCTTGAAGACATTGAAAGGTTGTTCAAGAAAGGGCATTATGAGGTGGAGTTTGATGTTCGTTCTGGACCTTCGGGGGAATTTTATTTGCATCATGATCCACTAGAGGATCATGATTTCTTAGAAAAAAAACCTTCGCTTACGAAGCTTTCAGAGGTTTTTGATCTTTTGCGTCAATATCCCCAAGCGCGTCCTTTTTTAGAAGTAAAAGGAGATATGAATGAGGCGCGTCTTTTGGTTGAGGTTTTTCGGAAAGAGAAGGCTCTTTCTGGTGCGAGTTTCTTGGATAGATTTTCTTTTTTGAGTTTTAATCCGTATGTTCTCGCTTTTTTACAAAAAGAATTGAGTGAGATGAAAGAATCGATTCATTTGAATCCGCTTCTGTTTTGTTATTTCCCTTTGAAGGGAGATTTGACAATGCATCGTGTTTTTTCTGATTTTTCTAAAGATGAGTTGGTTGAATCCTTAGATATGTTCGGGCGGCCAAATCTTGCGGATCAGATTGAATCGGTTCACTTGTCTCGATTTAAGGGGCTTGATTTTGAAAATGAAAACGATTCACTTGGGGGAATGGAGCAGCTTTGTATGTATGATGTTCTCCCTCCGGAGAATATTCTTGAAAAGGTGAAACAGAGTAATGGGTATCTTGCGGTTCCTTGGTTTTTGGTTCGTGAATGGTCTGGTTTCTTTGAGGCGGCTCGACAAAAAGGGGTTCAGGTCGCGGTTTTTGGATTTGAGTACTTTAGGGACTATGAAGAGGAGACTAACCGTGCGATTGCAATGGGCGCTAATTTAGCTATTGGCGATCGGGTGAGGTTCGGGATGTTCTAATAACATAAAAAAGAGTTGACAGTGCCGTGAGAGTTAGTAATCTCTGCGGGCTCTTTTTGAATTTCTATGACAACAAAGTCTACCAAAACGGCTTCGGACAAGAATCCACCTACTAAAAAAGCTACCAAAGCAGAAAAAGCTGCTCCAGCGCTTCCGAAGGTTCGCATCATTGTTAAGTCTTATGACTACAACGTGATTGACGAGGCCGCACGATCGATCGTTGAAACCGCAGAACGAAATGGCTCGCTTGTTTCGGGCCCGGTTCCGCTTCCAACGAAAATTAAAAAATATACGGTAAACCGTTCGTTCTTTGTGCATAAGGATGCGCGAGATCAGTATGAAATTCGAACCCACAAACGTCTTGTGGATATTAAAGAACCAACACCCAAGACTATTGAGTCGTTGGAGAACCTGTCGCTGCCTGCGGGTGTCGATGTGGAAATCAAAATGATGTAATTTTTCTTCCTACCATGAAAGGGGCCATTGCTAAAAAAATCGGTATGTCTCAGTACATTTCTCCGGAAACCGGTAAGGTTTCTCCGGTGACGGTCCTCCAGGTTCTGCCTGCGGACGTGCTGCAGATTAAAACGCAAAAGAGAGATGGCTATTCTGCTATCGTTCTTGGTGCGGCAAAACGAAACAAAGGAAAGGCAGCCGGAAAGCTGTACAAATGTATTCGAGAGTTTCCTTTTGAAGAAGGTACTTCCGTTAAAAAAGGAGACCAGGTTGGAGCGGATGCTCTAGAGGGATCGGATGTGGTTAAGCTTTCGAGTACTTCCAAGGGACGTGGTTTTTCCGGTGTTATCAAACGTCATAACTTTAGCCGAGGACCAGAAACTCATGGATCGAATCATCACCGAGAACCAGGTTCGGTAGGAATGTGTGCGAAACCAGGACGAGTCCTTAAAGGGACGAAGCTTCCAGGGCACTACGGAACGGATCGTACTACGTTGCGAGAGGTTCGTGTTATTGAAATCAATAAAGATCAGAATCTCGTCGTTGTCGAAGGACCGGTTCCTGGATCAAAAAGTGGATATGTTACTCTAATCGGATCTTCCAAATGAAAATAGATATTTATGATGCTACCGGAAAGGTCAAAGGTTCAGAGGATCTGAACAAGACCCTCTTTGAAGCACCGATCAACGAAGACCTCATGCACCGTGCTGTGCTTTTGCGTTTAGCGAATGCTCGGCAGCCTATCGCTCATACGAAAACACGAGGAGAGGTGATCATGACGACGAAAAAAGCCTTCAAGCAAAAAGGAACTGGGCGTGCTCGTCGAGGAGCTTTGTCAACAAACTTGCTTCGAGGCGGAGGGGTTACTCATGGACCTCGTAACAATGCTAATTACTCAAAAGCTATGCCAAAGAAAGAGCGTCGAGCGGCTCTTTTCTCTTCTTTGTCTTCACAAGCGAAAGACAAAGGTATTTTTGGTCTTGAGTCTTTTGCGGCCAAAGTCCCAAAGACAAAAGACTTTATATCGCTCTTAGATAAGCTTCCAAAAGGAAAAAAACATCTCTTCGTTCTGGCGAAGAAAAACGAGGTGTTTGAAAAATCTTGTCATAATGTTACGGGTGTTCGAACTATTCTTGCTTCGTATCTTAATCCTTATGACGTTCTGCATTCAGATCAAATTTGTTTTGTTCAGGATGCGATGAAGTCACTTGAATCTACTTTTCTTACTACTGCATAAATGGTCGCTATTGAAACTGTTCTCATTGAACCCGTGGTCTCGGAAAAGGCCGTTCATGCGGAAGGTGCCTTGAAATATACTTTTCGAGTGCATACGGATGCTAGTAAATCGGAAATCCGTACGGCTGTAGAGCAGTTCTATGGTCTTAAACCGCTTTCAGTGAACGTTATTACGCTTCCAGAAAAACATCGTCGTGGAGCGAAGGGGGCTATCGTTCGAAAACGAAAAGTAACTAAGAAAGCGATTGTAACGCTGAAAGAAAAAATTGATTTTAACGCTTTTAAATAATGGGAATCAAAATCCAAAAGCCGACAACGAATGGACAGCGGAATATGCGTCGAGTAGACAGAGAGGCTGTCACCGCGAAAAAACCATCCGTCCGAGCCCTTCTCTCGAGTGGTCGAAAAGTGACGGGTCGAGGAAAGAATGGAATTACTATTCGTCATCGAGGAGGGGGAACCCGTTCTCAGTATCGTCACGTTGATTTCAACGGAACGGACAAATTGGGAATTCCAGCAAAAATTGCAGAAATTGAATACGATCCCAATCGAACAGCCTTTATCGCCTTACTCAACTATGTTGATGGAGAAAAGCGTTATGTGTTGGCGCACAAAGGGGCGGCGGTTGGAGATGAGCTTGTAACGGACGAAAAAGCAAAAGCTCAAGATGGAAACCGAATGATGTTGAATAACATTCCTGTTGGATTTTCTGTCTTCAATGTTGAGCTTAAAAAGAATAAAGGTGGCCAGGCTGTTCGAACGGCCGGTGCATCGGCTAAACTTGTTTCTCTTGACGGTGATATGGCGCAGGTTGAATTTCCTTCGAAAGAAATTCGATATGTTGCTAAAACCAATTATGCAACGATTGGGATTGTTTCCAACGAGGAACATGAACTTGAGAAAGTCGGAAAAGCTGGACGTACTCGACATAAAGGTCGTCGACCACAGGTTCGTGGTAAAGCGATGAACCCGAATGACCATCCTCATGGAGGAGGAGAAGGAGGAACGTCTATTGGAATGAAACATCCGAAAACACCTTGGGGATCTCCTGCGTTGGGAGTGAAGACCCGTGGGAAAAAACAATCTGATCGATTGATCGCTCGTTCTCGTCATCGAGCTAAAAAATAATTAAACGTTAAACTTTAAAGATTAAACATCATGACCCGTTCTGCTAAAAAAGGTTACTATATTGATCCCCGCGTGAGTAAAAAAGTCGCGGCGATGAATCAAGAGGGAAAAAAGAGACCTATTAAAACTTGGTCTCGAGCCTGTGATATCTCTCCTGAATTCGTAGGGCACACCTTTGCGGTTCACAACGGAAAAGAATTTATGCCTGTTTTTGTGGAAGAAGACATGGTGGGTCATAAATTAGGAGAATTTGCTCCAACACGTAAATTCCGTGGTCATGGAGGAAAACTTGCCGCTAATCAAAAATAATAATTGAGTTTGGAATCTAAAAAATATTTATCATGAAAGCACATCTTCGTCAGTTTCGATTGTCTGTCCGTAAGGCCAATGTGGTTGCAGGGATGGTCCGTGGAAAACCCGTTCAAGAAGCCTTAGATCTTCTGAAATTCACGCCTAAGAAATCGGCAGATGCTTTGTATAAGGTCATTGCTTCGGCAGCAGCCAATGCACAAGCGAATGACAACATTTCACCTGATACTCTGAAGATAAAAGAAATCATTGTAAATCGATCCGCTTTCTGGAGTCGATTTTTGCCCTCTTCACGAGGACGAGCGCTCAAAATTCAAAAACCTACTTGTAATATTTCTGTTCAATTGGCACCACAATAATCTATGGGAAAAAAAGTTTCACCGCATTCGTTTCGTATTGGGATTACCCGGACTTGGGATTCTCGTTGGTATGCTAAAAGAGGCTATAAAGATAAGCTCTTGCACGATATTCGTGTTCGAGAGTATCTCTTTGAAAAATTAAAGACGGCCGGGGTTGGACGTATTGAAATTACTCGTAACGCTGATAAGACGCAGATTGTTGTTCATGCTGGAAAGCCCGGTGTTATCATTGGACGTGGTGGAGAAAATATTGGTGTTGTTTCTAAAGACCTTCGTGTTAAATTTGGGGGTATCTATGATCTCTCAGTAAAAGAAATTGGTAAGCCGGATGGAAACGCTCAGTTGATTGCTCAGTCTGTTTCCGAGCAGGTTGCTAAACGGTTTCCCTACCGACGAGTGGTTAAAATGGCTGTTGAACGTGCAAAAGAAGCGGGCGTGAAAGGAGCAAAAATCACTGTTTCTGGACGATTGAACGGAGTGGATATCTCACGACAAGAAACTTACGGATTCGGAACGGTGCCTTTGCACACGCTTCGAGCGAACATTGATTACGCTACGGCTCGTGCAGAAACGACCTACGGGACGATTGGTGTCAAAGTATGGGTCTATCATGGTTTGGTCTTTAAAAACCAGGCAATGAATGAGTACATGAGTGAGTAAGAACTTTACAAAGTATTATAAAAAAAACCGTTTCTGGCGGTTTTTTTTATAATGCATATAATTACTAACTTGTCAGCTGTGTCTGAATTAGGTTGACGATCACCCAAGCGAGCATGGTGACGGCCAGTCCTATGAGGCCATATTTGAGCGTGTTGATAGCTTTTTGCTTGTCTTCGGATATCCCACTAACAATAAACAACCATCCGGCGAGGATGATGACAATCACGGAAATGGTTCCGGCGAGTTTTGAAAAGAGGTCAATGAGATGAATGATGACGCGCGGAATATCTCGGAGTTCAACCCTTCCGGTCTGAATTTTACATCCTAGATCGACGGCGTCAGGGGTACAAACTTCTGTTTCTGGGGCCGGAATAACGCCAAAGGGCGGGGGATCGGCGGCCAAAGAAGGACTGATCACCAAAGCACTCAAGAAGGCCATCGAAAGAAGCAAAAAACGTTTCATGTAGGATTATTATCAAGTAACAATCTGTAATTATCAATTTATAATTGTAAGTTTTTTGATTGGATTGACTTATTGAGGGGTCTTATTACAATCTCTCAGTATTAATTTTGCCCTTTATTCTTCATTCACATGGCCGTAAAACACTTCTCTCTCGACAAAGTCCGAAACATCGGAATTATCGCACATATTGACGCAGGAAAAACCACCGTTACTGAGCGCGTTCTCTTTTATACTGGTAAATCTCATAAGCTCGGGGAAGTACATGAGGGGGAAGCCACTATGGATTGGATGGAACAA
>DGOF01000035.1 GCA_002389285.1 Patescibacteria group bacterium UBA4473 | reverse complement strand
CACTGACAATTTGAGATCCCAGCGTGATATTTTTGGCCGTGTCTCCGGCGGTAGCCGTTCCGGTAAGGCTTCCATTATTACCCTGATCATCATCTTTGTAGCCCGGTTTGTCGACACGGAGATTGTAGGTTCCGGCTGGGACTTTGATCGTATAATCACCACTTGCGTCGGTAGCGGTTCCAAAAAATTCATCGGTATCGGTGTTGCGGATATTGACCCAGGCATCTTCCAAGGCACTCGTTCCGTCGGTGACTTTTCCAGAGAAGGTGAGGACATTACCGCTGGTGAAATCAAGGTCAAAAATGAGCGTGACATCGCCAGAAATATCAAAAGTGGATAGGGCACTTACCGTTCCGGAAAATTCTCCGATTCCGGGGATATGGAGGCGGGCTTCGAATCCAGTAGCATCAGAAACCTTCAGGGTTCCGATGGTGGCATCTCCGGCGGTGAGATCGATATCTTTAAACCGTCGGTGGTTTCCCTGATCAGCCGTAAGACTGTGGATATCCACAAAAGCTTCTTCGATGTCGACACTGCCGCGTTCGAGATCATCTCCGTTTTGAATTTGGACGGTAATGGTTCGCTTGTCAGAGAGGGTGAAGTCATTACTGCTACTATCAGCCGTTGAAACATCAAGCACATTGAGTGAGTCTGGATTAAGATCTCCGTAGTCAGGACTCCATGCGTGCAGTGCGTAGCGAGTTGCGCTGGAGCCGATCCCGGCAGTATTAGCTTTGACGCGGATGGCGAAGTTTCCGTTGTTATCGGTTTGACTACTGTTTCCACTTCCTACGAAATCTCCGACGGAGCCACCATTGAAAGAAACCTCTTCGGCGTTAATGAAGACATTTGGGATGCCGTTGGCAGATCCATCTTCAACGGTACCCGAGATCAAATAGTAATTAGCTTCGCTTACATAGAAGTCTTTGCTGGTTATCGTGGCTGCGTTGCCGACGACAATATCTTCTACGGTGACACCAGAGGCTGGCTCGAGGGATCCATAGCTGGGAGCAAAAACATCAAGGTTCCAGGTCCCCGGTGGGATGAAGAGCGTGTATTTTCCCTGGGCATCGGTATTCGCGGAAGCAAAACGTCCGTCTTCGGTCCAAGCATTCACGGAAGCGTACTGAATGGCATTGGTGCCATCGGTGACGGTTCCGGAGATAGATCTGTCTGATTTGATCAGCGTGAAGTCCACGCCTTTTTTATGGGTCTTGGCTTCAATGGTTTGTTCTGGGATCGAAGGAAGTCCTGGTTTGAACGCTCCTACCGTATAGGTTCCCGGTCCAATTTTGAGTGAGTAGGATCCATCCGTCGAGGTCTTGGTATGTCCTCCAAAACCGTTTCCAGAAGGATCGTAGGCGTAGACTTCTACATTGGCGAGTCCAGAGTTTCCGTCGGTCACTTCTCCGGAAAGGGTAAGGCCCGCACTGGCTAAGCTTATCGTGAGATTTGTGGCCCCCGTGATGTCTTTTTGGACCGGACGTGGTGGCACAAAATTTTGATCTATATCACCGGTTCCAAAGGCTGAGTGTTCTACATAAGGCATCACTCCAAAGTCCCAGTTTCCATTGGAGACATTGAAAATGACATCGGTTGAATTATCGGCTTCTAAGGTTACTTTTGTGTCTTTCCATCCACTGGGACCGGAGGCCCAGAGGGAAACTTCTTTTCCATCAAGTTCATCGTCGGTATGGGTAATCGTTACGGTAACGGGAACGCCGGCTGAATTTAAAGAAACATTGTTTCCACTGGAAGTTGGGTTTGCGCTTGTAAGTTGGAGTTCAACACCTTGTCCTCCAAAGTAGGCGTCGTTGTCGCGAGGCGCCTCGATCCATAGGTGATACCAGCCGTCCCATGAATTGTTACTTTCTGAGACGGGAAGTTGTGAAAATGAATAGAGTCCGTTGGCATCCGTCACGGTTTCAAGGTGTCCCGCAAGAGGGGAGTCCAGGATAACTTTGGCATTGGCGACATTTCCGGTGCCATTGGGCCCGGTAACTTTTCCGGCAATAGATCCGTTTCCCGCATCTTTGATATCGAATTTCATAGATTTAATCGGTCCTTCGAGCGTTTTCCCCGTACTATTTTTTGTACTAATAGAGACCTGGTATCCTCCGGTGTCATTGGCCCAGTCAATCTGAGAAGCATCTCCATTGATGATGCCATCGAGTTCAAACTCGAGGAAGTCATACGGCATCGTAGTGGAGGTGGTATTTGTGTCAGTACAAGTAGCTTCAAAGACACCATTACTGTCCAGAGTACAGCCGGTACCATCATCAATGGATAGGGTGAGGGTGAGGTTCTTGGATTGATTATTCGCTTCGATATTGCTGATCTGAACTTTTCCTTCATTGTTCATCGTGGTTCCGGCCGTCATGGTCCCGCCTGGACCATTCATATCTTGGTTGAAGAAGAAGAGATTTCCAGAAGGGTCTGTTGCTAACGCGACATTGCTCATATCAAAGGAGGAGGGGAATGTTAGGATGATCTTTCCGCCGTTGTCGAGCGCTTGGGTGATCGGGAAATTTACATGATAGTTCGTCGATTTTCCGGCGGTTTGGTTCATCGGCCAGACACTGATCGGCATGAAAGTCTTGAAGTCAATGTCGTTGGCGACAGAGCCTTTATTGGCCATCTTGGCGAACATATCACCGTTAAAGGTTCCATCGATTCCAGAACTGGCGAAGTCTTGGCCTTCAATAAAGGTGGCGTCAAAAATGCCTGATTCATCGATGGGGGTGAAAGAGAGCTGACTGCCGCCGGTGTTGATGTCCTGTCCACTGGTGGAGAGGATTGATGAGCTGGGCTCAATCGTGTAGTTCGTTCCTGGGGTAAGACTCGCCTTCTATCCGGAGTTCGTTTTGGAATCCATCGTAGAAGAAGCTTCCGGTCTGTAGATCCACACGGTTGTCGGAATCATCTTTGACGGTCCAGTTGGATTTTTTCTCGACCGCGGTTTTGTCCATACGATCTGAAAAACCAATCAGGACTTCTTTTCCCCGACTATCGATCCAGTTGATCGTCGGTTTGGTCGTGGAAAGCGCTCCACTGATGGTAGTAAATGTAAGCGAGTAATTATCAGAGGTTGTTCCTGTGGCCGTTCCATTTCCGTCCCCATCGAGTTTATTACCGGCAGCGTCTTCGATATAGAGTCCGGAAAGAGTGAGGGTATATTCGGTGTCGGCAGCAAGAGGTCCTCCGAGGAAATAATTCATCGTTCGAGAGAAAGGATCGTATTGGATCTCACTTCCGGGGATATTTGGAGAGAGCGTTACGGCACTGGATGTGAATTTACTTGGATCCATGTCTTCGTTAAAGGCGATGGCTATGGAGTAGGCGTTTTGAGGAACATCCGTCGTACTCGTACTTCCATCAAAGAAGGCGTCTTGGACTTTAGGGGCGGTGCTATCGCTGTTTCCGCTGGTAGAGAAATGTGTTTTGAATTCAGAAGGCATGGATTGTCCCCCAATATCGGTAATATTGGTCGTCACTCTTATACGGTATGGGGCATTTGTATCGAGATCACTTACCGGTTCAAGACTCACGCTGAATTCAGACTCATTATACGAGACATACACCGGGACATTCCCCCAGACATCACTGCTTTTCTTTTCTAATACAATATTTCCTTGGGTTTCAGCGGTCTCGCGATTCAGCGCTTCGTTAAATTTAATGGTAAAGTTTTTACTATTGGTTGAGATGTTCTGGGCGCCGTCCCACGGCATGGAGCCGTCGACTTCAGGAGCTTGTCCATCATTTCCGTGTTCGATGGAGAACTGGAATGATCCCTGGGTTTGTGCGGGGAAGGTTTCGCCACTGCCGTTATCTTTTCCGATGATATAGAGTACGTAGTGGTCAAATTCATTCAGAGGGAAGTATGGCTTGGTGTCATCTAAATCTCCATTAGCATTGGTACTTCGAATATCGACTTTGAGGGCGTCTGTTCCTGCAAAACTACAGTTTCCTCCATCACAAATATTCGTATCTCCTCGGTTTAAAATAGCGATAGGGTTTTGTTCTGCTGGATCAAAACTCACAAATTCAGGGAGAAGATAAAGACTGTAGGTAAGAATTCCTGACGGCACGGCTCCTGGATCTTCATCGAAACTTATGTTTAGGTCGCGTCCATCAATTCCGGGATTACTGGTATCGGTGTCGCTCACCTGAATATTATTTACGGGAGTAAGCATATTGAGGTTTACTTGAAGTGCCGAGGGTGTGTTGTCGGCATTTCCATTGAGATCTTTGACGGCATTAGTGGGATTGAATTCCGTATCGTCGCCGCCAACTTGGTCCACATCGATATCGAGATTCGTAGTTCCCAAGGTGACGTTGAATACACGGCCTTCTTGGTCCATGAGATTGAAGCTGGCTTCGTCTCCAAAGTTTCCGTTTATTATTCCAAGATTGGCCTTGGTAATGCTGGCTTCATTCATGGGCTCATTGAAGATAAAGACGATCATGTCTCCTGCGTCGAAGGTTCCGGGATCACCAGCCATAGAGGAATCACCGGCAACGTCTTTGAGGACTGGGGCAGAAAGGTCAATGGTTCCAGTTTTTTGGATGGAGCCTCCGTTTTGGGTTTTGACACCAAAGGCTTGGACCAAGTCATAGTCACCCAGAGCCGATCCTGCCGCCAAGGTAATCATGAGTTCGGTAAAGTCTCCGTTCCAGGCACCGGCTGAGTTCGCGCCCCAGGTTTTCTGGACAAAGGTATATCCACCGCCGTAATTGGCTTCAAAGTTGTGTTCGAGTGGCAGCCCCCAATCGAGATTGGTCACGGCAACTCCGTCATACGTTCCTAATGTGTTCGGATCAATGGATTCATTAAAGTGTACAACGAAGGTGTCGTTGGCATCTAAGCTGCTTGAGGTATTGATGTCGGTGTAGACAATGGCTTCGATTTCCCCCCCATCTACTTTATTAAGGGTGAATTGAGGACTGGTGTCGTCCATCGCGTTTCCAGCCAGGTTGAACACTTCTCCGTTGGCGGCAAAAATTTCGTCACCGGCCTGGATATTAGCGCCTTTTCGGAGGTTGATGTGAAGTTCTCCAGCCTTGTCTTGCCATTGATCGACCCAGAAGTTGGCGCCTTGCCCGAAGGCATTTGCCACGGGACTTCCTGTTCGTTTGATGACAAAGTCTGTGTTGATGTTGGTAATACTGGAGTAGTCTACATCTGTATTACAGCCATTACTCGCATCGGCGGGATTTTCATTGTCAAAAATTAGAACGATTTCATCCCCTCCGTTGAGTTGGCCATTGTTATCCCAGTCGTTTCGGATGACACGACAGATGGTGGGTGCGACGGCATCGGTGTTGACTGAAAGTAGTCCAGAAGCCAAAGATTGGCCGCCTTCGTCGGTAACATTGGTAACGGTGACTTGGGTGGTAGAGGTATTTCTGTCGAGGGTGATTTCGAATTTTTTGGGATCTTGGTGTAGATCTCCTGCCGCGGTTCCACCGCCACTATTATTGTTATCAAAAACAGGATCGACTAGGAATGTTGTATCACCTCCTACGTCTACTGAAAAATTATTACTCCAATCGTCATCATCCTGTATATCGAGAATCGTTTCACTAAAGGTGATGATAAGTTTTGTAGCGCTCGATTTGATGGCGTTGGCCGTGGGCGCGATCGTATCGATCTTTCCTCCCCAGCCGATGGGAACTCCGGTGGCAGAGGCAACGCCATTCATCATGAGTTCATCGCCATCACGAACGCTCGGGTTGGCCCCTAGTGTGATGGCCAAACAATCAGGGGTAGCATCACTGCTGGTGCCGCCAGGGGTACAGGTAGATCCGTCATGATTTCCCCAAGAGAGGGCAATAGAGCCTCCGGTCCCCCAGTTATGTTCTTGCCAAGGATTGTGGTTTACGGGTTGAATTTTGAGAGGATCGCTGGTGGTTATGTCTCCCGTACTATTAATACTTGTTCGATCCATATCCGTATCAAAGAATATGGTGACCGTGTCTCCATCGTCAAAGGCCGCATTTTCAGCTCCTTGAGTGAGGTCACTCTGGACAAATTCGACATCTGGGAAGATCGGACGGGGGATTTAGTTTTTACTGTCATTGGCATTTACTGAAAAATCAGAGGCTTCAGTATCCATGACGCGTCCGTAGGATTCGGCGAGATTGGCGCGAAATTTTCCAATACAAGCATCGGTGTCAAATTCTTCTTCGGGACCACACTCAGAACTGTTTCCCGCGGGATACTGCCAGGTTTGGAAGATATCCAAGAATCGTGAAATGTTCGGTATAATCGCTCCGTCACTGGATTCCTCCATGGCGGTTGTATCAATGCCTCCGGAGAAGGGGACATAGATCACGTCACGGTTGGCATCTTGGTCCGTGGTACAGGAAAGGCCTGTGTCGCCGAAGTCATAACTACAGCCATCCATCCCGAAGGAATGTTTTCCTTCATTACTGATCGCTTGGACGCCGGCATCCGAAATCGTTATATTTGCTGCCTGAGCGGCAATAGGTAAGAAAAAGAGTGTAGCGAAAAATATGCCGAAGAGCCGATGCCATAACGAAAATAACTTCATGCGGGGAAGTGAAAAAATATACGGAAGTAGTTTATATAGGTGTTCATGCCGAGGGGCATTTTTAGAATCCTACTTTAAAAGACCCCCTAAAATTTATTTTAGGGGGTCTTTTGAATTGTTTTTTTTGGAAAAGTGTTGTGGGACTACTTTTCGTATCGAACGGCGGCGATGAGTGCCATGTTTCGAGCACGTTTGATAGCACTTGCGAGTTGTTTCTGGTGTTTGAGGCAGACTCCTGTGTGGAATCGGCTCTGAATGGATCGGTAGTAGGTCACAAATCGAGAAAGAAGTTTTGAATCTTTGTAGTCAATGTGTTTTACATCGTTCCGGCAGAACGTACAGATGAATTTTTTAGGTTTTGGAGGCATAGTTTAGAGTGGATTAGAGATCTAGAGATGAATCTTCCAAGATCGCATCGAGTTTTTTATCGACGTCATCTTTTTTGGGAGCCGGTTTAGCTTCTTTCGCTGGAGCAGGTGCTTTTTCTGCTACGGGAGCAGGAGCGGCTGGTTTTGCTGGAGCAGCAGGCCGTCGAGTACCTTTCTTTGGTGATTCCGCTTCTGAAATCTTCTTTTCTTTTTCCATGGCGTCCCATTCTTTCTTTATTTCTTCTTGAGAACGTGGTGCTGGAGCTTTTGGATCAACAGAGGTGATCATAAACCGTGTAAGGTTTTTATCGATATTCCAGTCTCGCTTGAGTTCGTTGATCTTCGTTCCGTCTATTTCGAACTGTACTACAAAATAATATCCCCATTTTTCACCTTTAATCATGTAGGCGAATCCACGTGTTCCCCAAAAGTCCTCGAAGGTGATTGTTCCACCGAGTTCTTTAATCTTGTTAACGATACTGTTTTTGGTTTCTTCTTTTGCCTGGGCTTCATCCAGAGCGTTCGAGAGAATGGCCATTACTTCATACTTGGTCATAGCTTTATGGGCTAAGAAATAATAAGGTCTTAGGCGCATCTCGTACTCACGCGATGTGAAGAGATGGGCAAAGCAAGAGAGAGATTACGTATTCCTTGCTTTTGTGCAAGCTTTTTTTATAAGTAGAGAGTCTTTTAACCTCTTAACACATGGATGGTTTTCTTTTGATTGATAAGCCGGTGGGTTTCACCAGTTTTGATGTGTGTGCCAAGATGCGCAAGGCTTTTGATACGCGCAAGGTTGGTCACACCGGGACACTGGATCCTTTTGCAACGGGTCTTTTGATCGTAGCTATTGGGAAATGCACGAGGCTTATTCCTTTTCTAGAAAAGGACAGGAAGACCTATCGAACAAAAATAGTACTCAATCAAACGTCCGAGACTCTTGACCCTGAGTCTGAGATTGTTCAGGGCGATTTTTCAGGTGACATTCCTACTCTTGAGCAGGTTCAGGAAGTTCTAGAGACGCATTTTAAGGGTAAAATCACTCAAATTCCTCCGAAATATTCTGCTTTGAAAGTGGGCGGAAAAAAGCTTTGTGATCTGGCGCGTAAGGGCATAGAAGTGGAAATAAAACCGCGCGAGGCGGAAGTGTTTCATATTAAAATCTTGAATTATAGCTATCCAGAGATAGAAATAGAGCTAGAAGCCGCAGCAGGCTTCTATGTGCGGTCATTTGCAAGAGATTTAGGCGAAAAGCTTGTGGGATCTGGGATGTGTCAGGAGCTTCGGCGATTAAAAGTTGGAAATTTGCATATCGACGATGCTGATAATATTGAGCAGGTTTCTACGACGATTGATCCGAAACATATTATTACGCTTGATACGCGTGAAATAGAGACCGGACGAGTGCAGGACTTCGTTTCAGGAAGAGCCTTCCCCCTTCCGGGGGTAGAAGGGGATAGGGTTTTAGTGCTTGTTGGCGGAAAAAGCTTGGGCGTCGGCGAATTCAAAGACGGTAAGCTTCAGCCACGTATTGTTTTGTAATGTCTAGATTTAAATTTAGATATAAATCTATAATTTAATCTAGATTTAATTATAGATTAATCTTCTTCCCATACTCATCACAGATGAAGATTTCTGGTTCGAGCGTGTGGCCCGTGTCGGCTTTCACTTTATCGCGCCATTTGCGAGCGAGCGTGAGGATATCGTTTTGGGTGGCTTTGCCTTCGAGGTTCAGAATGAAGTTAGCGTGGCGTTCGGAGACTTGAGCGTGACCGATCGTGTCGCCTTTGGCGCCGGCTTCTTCGAGGAGTTTCCCGGCAAAGACTTCTCCGGGGACGGGATTTTTGAAAAAGCTTCCTCCTGATCGTCCGGGGGGGTATTTGGCCCAGCGTTCGGCCATGAGCTCTTTGGTCGCATTGAGGGCCATCTCTGGTCCAGCGGGTTGATCGAGACGGAAGGTCGCTCGAACCACCAGTTCATCAGGGTTTTGTTTGAACCGACTTTCGCGATAGGCAAATCCGCAGTCAGGTTGCATTCGTTTTCTAAGAATACCGAGGGCATCGAGATATTCGACCTGGAGGACCTTATCGCCGGTTTCCACGCCAAAGGCACCCGCATTACCACGGATAAAGCCTCCGACATTACCGGGAATACCACTGAGTTTGCATAGATCTTCCCATCCGTGTTTGTTGGTTTCTTCGACGAAGCTCTGCCAGGATTTACCGGCTTCGACGGTGACGATGTTTCTTTGTACCCACGTGCCTTTTTGAAATTTAGGAAGAAAAACTCTCCCTCGAAAGCCTTTGTCACTCATCAAGAGGTTTGAGCCTTTCCCCAGAATGATCTTGGGAAGGTTGAGGGCGATGGTCTCGGCCCAGATTTCTTCGAGAGCTTCTGGGTTTTTGATGGCATACAGCTCATCGGCAGGACCACCGACACCATAAAAGGTCAGGGGAGCGAGGGGGGCGTTGCGGATAACTTCTATCATTGATTACAGCATACTTAAAAAAGAGTTGCTTCAAAGTCATAAATTCGTAGAATGTCTCAGCCGTCAAGTCGTGTCTGACTTAAGACCTTCGGGAAGCGGTTATCCTTACTTTTTCATTTCATTTTCCCATGTCTATTCTACAAGAACTATTCGATAACGAGGTTCATATTGGTCATCGTACTGATCGTTGGAACCCTAAAATGCGTCCTTATATTTACGATAAAGTGAATAGAGCGCATATTTTTGATCTTGAAAAAACAGCAGAAGCCCTTGATGTGGTTAAAAAATTTCTCGCTGCGGTGAAGCTTAAAAATGGTCGTGTTCTTTTTGTCGGAACGAAGCCACAGTGTTCGTTTGTTCTTTGCAAGCAATTGGAAGAGAGTAAACATTTCTATGTAGATGAGCACTGGGCACCAGGGCTTTTGACGAACTTTAAAGAAATTCGAAAACGAGTGGATCATTATTTGAACCTCAAATCTCAGTTTGCATCTGGAGAAATTAAAAAATATACCAAGAAAGAGGTTTCTAAGTTTCGAAAAGAACTCGATAAATTGGAAATAACCTATCACGGAGTGGCTGAAATGCGAAAAAAACCAGATCTCGTGATTGTCCTTGATGCGGTTGGAAATCGTTTGTCTATTGCTGAAGCGAATAAGGCAGGAGTGCCTATTGTGGCTCTTGTGGATGCGAATGGAAACCCCGATGGGATTGATTACGTGATCCCTGGTAATGATGATTCTATCAAATCGGTTGGATTTTTGTTGAAAAGTATGCTACAATCATTGGATTCGTAGTTATTCTTTTATGAAAAAATGACGAAAAAAGCAGAAACCGGTTCCGTTCCGGCTGTAGCTCCTAAGGCTCCAGCCAAACCTTCAGCTCCTTCAGTTCCTGTCTCAACAGGGGAAAAGATTTTGGGAATTTTGGGTTATCTAGGATACTTTTGTATTCTTCCTATTGTTCTTCGTCCTGATTCTAAGTTTTGCCAACTTCATGGGCATCAAGGATTAGTGATTATGTTGCTGTTCTTTTTACTGTCCTGGTTAGGATGGATGAGTTCTATGGCGGCGTCTTTTTTGTTTGTACTTCACTTTTCTGTTGCGTTGGTAGGAGTTATCCAGGCAGCACGAGGGGTTGCGTTCAAATTCCCGGGCATTTATGAAGTGGTAAAAGAATTAAAACTTCGAAGTTAATAATTGGCTTTGATTTCTTATAAAAAATCTCCCTCGGTATTTCCGGGGGAGATTTTTGTAGCAAAAGAGTTCGTAGATTAGACCGACAAACGAAGGAAGCTGATGAGCTTAGCATCGCCAAGGTACTCTGCCACGGTTTGATCAGGGCTTTTAACATAGGCTTGAGAGGCGAGGGCTCGGTCTGCACAGAATTTTCTTACTTTTCCTTCGATAATTTTATCGAGAATCTGTTCTGGCTTTCCTTCATTGATAAGTTGTTCTCGGTAGATACCTTTTTCTTTTTCAATAACTTCGGAGGGAACGTCTTCTGGATTAGCGACGAGGGGATCCATAGCCGTCGCGTGCATGGCTACGTCTCGTGCGGCTTCTTCTGAACCTCCCTGAAGAACGACAATGGCGCCGACCTTGTTATTGGAGTGAATATAGCTTCCGACGATGTCTCCACCTTCCATTGTTTCGATGGCACCGAGGACGAGGTTTTCTCCAATGGCGGCAACTTTTTCACCTTTCTTTTCTTCGAAAAGAGCGGTGGCTCCCTCGGCTCCGTCTTGACTGGCTTTATCAGCAAGTTCTTGTGCGTAGGCCTGAAAATCTTCGTTGCGAGCGACAAAGTCTGTTTCGCATTGAAGGACAAGAGCGGTTCGTCCTGAGACAGCGATAACACCTTCTCCGGCTTGTCGATCAGATTTTTCACCGGCTTTGGCTTCTCCTTTTTTTCGTAAAATTTCAATGGCTTCTTCGGTGTTACCATTGGTTTCTTTGAGGGCTTTTTGGCAAGCCATCATACCACATCCGGTTTTATCACGGAGGGCTTTAACGTCAGCAGCTGTAATAGACATGAGAGTAAAGAGTAGAGAGTAGAGAAGAATAAAAACTGAAAAACGTCTTTATGACTGGCGCATTGTACGGACCGAACGCTAAAAATCAAGAATCTAAAATTTCAAGAAATCATCCGCCGTGGCGGCGGCTTCGGCTTTCATGCTTTTGTTGATGATGAATTCCACAATAATTTCTTTTCCATAGAGTTCTCGAAGGGTTGTTTGAAGGGGAACTCGAACTTTATCGCCCGTTATTTGATCGTAGTGAAACTGACTATCTGCCGCAAAAATGATTTTAGAACCCTCTAATTGAGGCTTGGTACTGAGAAAAGATCGTTTAGCGAAGGTTGGAATAGAGGCTTTATCGGCAATGTCATGCATTTTTTCTTTGAGTAAATCAATGCTTACCGAAGGGGGCTCGCTACTTGCAGCAGGCATTGTGGGGCTTGTTGCAGGTGTAGTGGGTGCGGGAGCTGAAATTGGTGTGGATTGGGGAGTGGGCGTTGATGATTCAAAAACAAATCCACTGGCAGCAGGTGCTTGAGAAGGAGCTGCTGCTGGGTCTGGTGGAGGTGTCACAGCAACGGGTGGCGTGATGGGTTGTGTTTTGCGAGTCGGTTCGGGGCTTTGGGTTTGTTTGGGTGCTTCCACTGCTTTTTTGATGCTTTGGGGGGCGGCGTGCATGCCTTCTTGTGTGAGTTCGATCAAAGCCATTTCAAAGGGAAGTTCTACAATGGGAGAGGTTTTGATTCGCAGAAGAGCTTTCTCAATGGAGGTGATGGCTTTCATGACCGGAGGAAGATCGGATTGTCCGAGTCGTTCGTGCATCTTGGTTCGAAGAAAATTCAAGAGGTCGTGGCCAAAGGTTCGAAAATCAATGCCTTTTTGGGTGAGTTCTTTGAGGAGTTCAAGCGCTTCGGATTGGTTTTGGGCTTCGATGGCGTCCCAGACCGCTTGAAGTCGATCGCTCGAAGAAATGCCGAGGGATTCCCGTACGGCAACTTCGGTGAGTTGGTTATCGGTTTCCGCTGCCATTTGCTCCAGAAGAGAAATTGCATCACGGAGACCTCCTTCGGCCTTGAGTCCGATGAGTTTGAGAGCCTCTGCCTCAGCTGTTATATTTTCTGCTTGGCAGATGCTTTGTAATCGATCGGTAAGTTGATCGAGGGTAAACCGTCCAAACAAAAAGTTCTGACAGCGGGATATAATTGTTTCGGGAAGCTTATGCATCTCGGTCGTCGCCAAGATGAAAAAAGCATGTTCAGGGGGTTCTTCGAGGGTTTTGAGCAGTGCATTGAAGGCTTCTTTGGTGAGCATGTGGACCTCATCGATGATGTACACCTTGCGTTGGGCATAATTGGGCGTAAACATAATTTTTTCCCGGAGTTCTCGAATTTCATCAATTCCTCGGTTGGAAGCGGCGTCTATCTCGATCACATCGACCAGGCTGCCTTCGGCGGTTTGGGTACAGAGATCACAGGCGCCACAAGGATTTCCTTCTTGTAACTGCTGACAGTTAAGACCTTTGGCAAAAATACGTGCCGTAGAGGTTTTCCCGGTTCCGCGGGTCCCAGAAAAAAGATAGGCATGCGCTGGTTTTTGGTTCTTGAGCGCGTTTTGAAGGGTTTTAACAATGGAGGTCTGTCCGACAACATCACTAAAAGTCTGAGGACGGTATTTGAGGAAAAATGCCATAGCAGGAGCAGTATAGTTTTGAATTTTTAATTATCAATTATTCCTGAGTAATTCTCACTTTTAGCCATCCACCTTCGTCCCGCGGCCGCGGGAATACGGTGGACACGCCTTTTGCTA
Source organism: Patescibacteria group bacterium UBA4473 (assembly GCA_002389285.1). Classification (GTDB taxonomy): domain Bacteria; phylum Patescibacteriota; class Gracilibacteria; order UBA4473; family UBA4473; genus UBA4473. The sequence continues at coordinate 11,668 of DGOF01000035.1, read as the reverse complement.
TTGTATTCTCACTTTTAACCACCATTGTTTTCCAGAAATGTGGTGTTTAATGACTTGGAATTCTTGGCCGGGAGGATAGGTTCCCAAAAGTTCGCCGAGGCGATAGTGGAAGAAAAGCCATGAAAATTTTGGAGGGGTCCCGCGAAGATAAATTGTATCTTTCGTGGTGAGTGTTGGAGTTTCTTTGGTCGAGAATTTGATCAGAGGAGGATGATCGATTTTGAAGTGTGGTGAGGCGAGATAAAGGTCTTCAAGGTTTTCAACGAAGTAGGGGATGCGATTCACTTCGCCCGCCCAGACCCAGCCTTCGTCGGCGTCGGTCATTTTTTCCGCGTAAGCCGTGGGAATGAACCAAGAAAGGGAACTGGCGATGTCATCACGAGCTCCGGCTCCTTGGAGAAAAAAGACAATGCCAAGCACACTCAGTGCTAAAGAGACCGCCGCCGCCAAAAACATGGCGTACATGGTGGTGATGAGTTTGGCACTGGGCTTTTTTATTTTTCCGAGGGCTACTTTAAAACTAATACCGATAATGGCAGTAATGACCGCGAGAACGGAATAAGGATTGGTGACGTATTCGAGAAAGGAAAGATCCATAGTTGTTAGTTTAGGCCGAAAGCAGGATTTGAGCAATTTCTGAGGCGGCGTTTTGAATAGATGCGGTTTTGAGATTCTGCTGTAGCTTTTTATTTTCAAGTGTTGTTTGGATGATTTTAGGAAGTTGTTCAGAAGTCTGTTTGTTTTGTTCGAGCAGGACGCAGAGATCTTGGTCCGCGAAATGTTTGGCGTTGTGGTATTGGTGATTTCTGGCTACGGAGGGCAGGGGAATGATGATGGATGGTTTTTGAGCGTTGAGAATTTCAAAAAGAGAGTTCGCGCCACCACGGGAAATAATCAGATCAGCGTCGTCTATTTTTTCCGCGAGTTCTGGTGCGGGGAGGGTTTCGTATTGGGTGAAATTTTTATGCTTGAGTTTTATTTTTTTATCGGAACCGGTGAGCAGGGTAATTTTATATTTTTCGAGGAGGGTTTCGGCATTACTTGAAAAAGAGAGGTTGATGAACGCGGCGCCTTGGGAACCGCCAAAAATGAGAATGTGGAGGTTGGAGAAGGTTTGAATGCCTTCGGGGAAAGAAGGTATTTGTATGGGAGCTTTTTCGAGGCCTTTGCTCTGAGACCGCGGACAGAAAAAGAGTGGATAGGGGGCTTTTGTATCAAAGTTTCGAAAGGTCTTATGACATTGTTTTTCGAGCCATTTCCCAAAACGTCCAGAGGAGATATCCGATTCATGAGAAAAGCGTTTGGCGGGAAGTCTTAATGATTTGGCTGCCAAAATAATCGGAAAGCAGACAAAACCGCCTTTAAAAAAGAGGACGTCGGGAGGGCTTTCTTTTAAGAGTTTTCGGGCTCGGAAAAATGCTTTCAAAATCAGAAATAAATCACTGATGTTTTTGAGAGAAAGATAGCATCTAATTTTTCCTGTTCGGAGAAAATGAATCTTGAGATCTGAAAAATCGTCTTTGGCGATTTTTCGATCGAGCGTCTGATCAGCCAGTATAAGGTTTACTTCTGCTTTTTGATGAAGTAATTCGTCAGCGAGATTCCGAAGCGGATAGATATGTCCGCCGGTTCCGCCTCCAATAAGCCATATTTTTTTTGTCATGACAGGGGTGTTATTTATCGATAGCGACGTCGAGAAAGTTTGTCGGGGATTAAGCTGGATATGTGCAAGAGGAGTCCCAGTCCGGTGAGTGTGACCATCAGGGAACTTCCCCCATAGGAAATGAGCGGGAGGGTGATTCCTGTATTAGGTAAGAGCGCCAGGTTGACGCCAATATTCACAAAAGCCTGTCCCACAATAATAGTGGTAATACCGACGGCTAAGAATTGATTGAATTCATCAGGGGCGTGTTGCGCGATCTTGTAGCCACGGTAGGCAATGAAGATATAGATTCCAATCAGGATGAGAATGCGAAAAAATCCAAGTTCTTCTGCGATAGCAGAGAAAATCGTATCGGATTGGACCTCCGGGAGGTAATCAAATTTTTGGATAGAGTTTTGGAATCCGCGACCAAAAGCGCCTCCGGAACCAATGGCAATGAGCGCTTGTTTGACCTGAAATCCGGTGTTGAGAGGATCGAGCGCGGGATCAAGAAAGACTTTAAATCGATGGCTGATATAGGGGGTTGTTGCGATAACCACCAGGCCGCCAAGACAGGTGGCGAGGAGTCCTCCAAAGAAGTGTTTGGGATGTGCGCCGGCCACAAAATAGATCGCAGAGGCGGCGATCAAAAGGACAAGTAGGGCTCCGAAATCAGGTTGTGAGACGATTAAAAGGCAGGGGATGACGAGAATAATCACAAAAGGAAAAAATCCGCCTTCCAAGGTTTGAGCATTTTTGTGGCCGTGCGAAAATACCGTGGCGAGAAAGATGACCACGGCCAGTTTTGCAAATTCAACGGGTTGGATTGAGAGTGGCCCGAGCTTGAGCCAGAGGGTGGCGGCGGTTCCATAAGACTCTCCCCGGAGAAGGGTCATCGACAGAAGAATAATACAGATCATGTAAAAAAGAACGGAACATTTCTTGAGGAGACTGCTCGGGCAGACCAGGGCGATCATAAATAAGGGAATACTGATCACGATTCTCAAAAAATGCCGCCAGAAATAAAAATCATTTTTTCCGGTGACATCAAAACTTTCCGCGATGGACATAGAACTCATCATCACAAGACCAAAAACCGTTAATCCGATGACGGCAAAAAGAAGGCCTTGGTCAATGCGTTTCATGCGCTAATTATTCCTGATTTCTGCCATATGGTCTAGGCGCTTTTGGATGAGTTCGGCGGTGCCAATGTCTTGGCGGGAAAAGAGGGGACCGGAGAAGTTTTGCATCATGGCTTTGCAATTATCATTGGCTTCGGCGATGTTTTTTCCAGTGCCTAAGACGCCAATAGCTCGAGAGCCTTTGAGCAAGAGCTGTCCGTTTTCTTCTGAGACCGAGGCGTAAAAAACGCGTTGTGAATATGTTTCTTGGAGATCTGGACTGACGGTTATCGGTACGTTTTTGACCGAATTGGTTGGATAGCCTTCGGGGCACAAATATTTGACGACGGTCGCGACGGGTTCAAATTCAAGTTGTCCTATTTCAGAGAGTTTTCCCGCAATGGCTTTTTCACAGACATCCACAAAGTCGGTTTTGAGAATCGGTAAAATATTCAGGGCTTCGGGGTCCCCAAAGCGCGCATTGTACTCAATAAGCTTGAGGCCATTTTTGGTGGCGATGAATCCGCCGTACATGACGCCGATGAATTTTTCGCCCAGTTCTGCTTCCAGGGCTTTCATGGTCTGGACGGTAATGTCGTGTGCTGCGGATTTGTCTTCTGGCGTGATAAACGGTAGGGAGAGGTTTTCATCACTGATGCAACCCATACCGCCCGTGTTGGGTCCGGTATCGCCTTCAAAGGCGCGTTTATGATCTTGCATCGCGGGCGTGTCGAGTACGGTTTCGCCGTCGACCAGAGAAATCAGTGAAAACTCTTCTCCCACAAATTTCTCCTCTAAAACAACACGGCCAAATTTTTTAATAGAAAGAAGGGCAAAGCCTTCAGCTTCTTGAAAATCTGTGAAATGATCACCCGCGACGAGGACGCCTTTGCCGCCGAGTAATCCATCAGCTTTGACGACGACTTGGCCTTCTAATTTTTCAAAAAAATATTTTCGTTCATCCACTTGATCGGCGGAAGTAGAAACCAAAAATTTTGGTGCACCGGGAATGTTGTATTTTTCCTGAAGATTGCGGGTAAAACTTTTAGAAGCTTCCAGTTGGGCACAGGCTTTGCTGGGAGAAAAGCTTTTGATACCAACTTCGGCTAATGCATCGGTGGCGCCGGCACCAATGGGATCATCGGGTCCGACAATCGCGAAATCAGGCTGTATTTTTTCGCCTATTTTCTTGATGGCAGCCATGTCCATGATGTCGCCTGTGATAATTTCAGCACCAATGTTTTTGATACCGGGATTGATGGCACTGGCAAAATTATAAAGTTTCACTTCTTGTGGGGATCGTGCCAGGGCATCACAGATCGAGTGTTCGCGTCCGCCGTTACCGATGACGAGAATCTTTTTCATTTATTTATGCTTGTCGTGGAATTTTACCGCTTGAATCTTAAGTTTGTCTTTAAGGAGATCTGCGCAGCCTTTGATATCTTCATGAGAAACCTCTGCGTGGAATTTTCCATGGTTTGGACAGGTGAGTGTGGCACTGGCAATAAATTTTTCGCCTGAGTGGTGCGGTGTTTTTTCGATGTTGACGCGCATATCAAGCGTATCTTCATCACCGGCTTCCCATCCGAGAAGTTTTTCAAGATCAAGAAGTCTTTTTTCAAAATATTCTTTGTCTTCTGGGAAAAAAGTAACGTTACCGGATTGGAAATGAAAAAGCATGAAAGCTAAAAAGTTAGAGAGTTATGAGAAAATTGAGAGATAATATTGATGTTGCCCGTGTCGGTGATCTGTCCGACGACTTGGGCTTGGAGTTCGGGATCGGCATTGTTTAATGTTTGGCAGAGAGTTTCTGCGTGAGAAGGGTCGATGATGAGCATCATGGCGGTGCCGCAGTTCCAGGTTCGGTAGGCTTCAGCTTCGCTGACATCACCGAGCTTTATGAGTTGTTTGAGCGCTTCATGTGGCGTATGTAAATTATCGAGATCGGCGCCTAAGTTTTTATCGGGAAAGATTCGAGGAAGATTTCCTGGGACGCCGCCACCGGTGATGTGGGCCAGGCCTTTGACGGGGAATTTTCGTGTGCCTTCAAAGTCGCCTAAAACGTGGTCGAGTAAAATGCGGTGGAAAATTTTGGAAGGCGTCAGGAGTACTTCGCCCCAAGATTGAGTGTCATCAAATTTTTCTTCGTGCCAGTTGTCACCAAAGGCTTTCTCACAAATTTTTCGCGCGAGGCTGGCACCGTTCGATCGGATGACGCGTCCGGCCAGGCCAATGATTGCATCGCCGGCTTGAATGTCTGCGCCGGTGATGAATTTGTCTTTTTTGACGATGCCCACAGCCGTTGCGTTCCAGACGGGTTTGTTGAGGGCGTCAGAAAGTTCGGCAATTTCTCCGCCCGGAATAATTATTTTTTGCTCGGAACAAGCTTTTGCCAAACCTGCGGTAAGTTGGTCAATACTTTCTGGATCCACCGAAGGTGTGTCGAGGGTGTTGGTGAGAGAGATGACTTCGCCACCGACACAGATGGCATCGTCGACCACCATGGCGGCAAGATCTTCTCCGAGTGTGTCATATTGTCCGAGTCGGTCAGCAATTTCATGTTTGGTTCCGGTTCCGTCATCGTTTTGGATGAGTAAGAAGTCGCCCATGTCTAAAGCTCCAGCAAAGCCGCCGTCTTGTTCAAAGGGTGCGCCTATGAGGTTTTTGCGTGAGGCAAATGTTTTTTTGGCGTTGTTGTAGGCTGCTCGTGAGGCTTGGTCACCCGATTCGATATTTACGCCTGAGGAAGCATAGTCCATGTGTGAGTTGATGCGTTAATTATGTTTAGCGTTCAAAAACAATCAGACCGATTTCGTCGCCGAAGATAGCGCCGAGATTTTTGAGATCACGGAGTTTGGTTTCTCCGAGCTTGATCAAAAGGACGGGCGTGTCGACTTCTTCGTCTACCGCATCAATAGGCGCGAGTGCAAATTTTTTCTTCGCGTCTTGAAAGGTTCCGATGAGTCTCGGTGAAGGAAAAGTCAGGATAAATTGTTCTAAAAGTTTACTATCGTGTTTGCCTACCGGCTCAGCAATGGAGAGTTGTGGGGCTTCAGGAAAGAGGGCTTCGAGTTGATCGGGGAAGGCAATAGTTCCAGAAAGTGTTTCGTAGAGATAGACGCTGCCGACACTTCCTATTCCCGCGATGAGGACCATGGAGATGATGAGCCATGAAAGGGGAAAGGTCTTTATCTCTTGAGAAATTCGGGCTTCGGTTATGTCGGAAGGAAATCCGTTTTGTTGTGCCCAGGTTGAAAAATTATTTTCGATCTGATGGAGCAGCGCTTGGATTATTTTGTCCGAGTGTTTCCAGTTAGGCTGGTTGAGTTTAAGCGTGACAAAAACATTCAGCCGGTTTTGTTTTCGGGCGGTTATTTTGCGTTTGAAATTCGGAATTTGGACTTCGGCTTGGGCTGCTATTTTTTCTCGAAATCCAGGATCTTTGACCCATCCGGCGATCATTTCAGAGACTTTGGAAGCCGATTCGATGGTATCGAGTGAAGGGTGTGTGGCTTCGAGGGGTTTGACCGTAAAATACAGGGTTGTTTTCTGAACGGGCGGGATGAAATGTTCGATTCCCAGGATGAAACCGGCGAACAAGACAAAAAGTCCCACAATCATTCGTGGGCGCCGCAAGAGAGGGGAGAGAAGTGAGTCCAGATTCATGGGCAGTGAGAATATAGCACAAAGGCTAAAAGTTAAAAGAGAAAAGTGAAAAATAGAGGGTGATGTATTGATAAAGGCTCTTGTTTATGATATAATAAGGAGATGAAGCATGTTTTACATTTTGGTTTCGGCGGAGAAAGTACACGTTGGGTGTGGAAACAGACCCGCAGTCAGTCAGGCGTTACTTCTGCGAGTGCGGAAGTTATAAAAGATCCCGGTTCAGATCATCGAGAAGCTTTTCGTGAAGATTTGGCTTCTTTGACGCAAAAATTGAAAGATAAAAAGCCTGATATTGCATTAGATGATGTGGAGCAATCTATAAAAGCTGAAAATTTTGAGCAGGCGCTGGATCTTTTGTTAGCGAAAACACTTTCGGAGCTTCCCGAGGATCAACGAGCGAGTATTGAGGCAGAAGTTCAAGCGGTAAAGGCTAAGTGGTCTCAGGAACGATCAGATCTTTCACAAAGTATTGAAGCTGGCTCGGAAATTCCTAAGGAAACGCGTGATCATGCTAATGCTACGGCTGTTTTGAGAGCTTATATGAAAGAAAATCCGGATATTCCTTTGGATCAAATTGATTTCCAAGCGGTTTATGTAAACTCGCCTTCTTTGGTGTTTGTAGAATCAGATCCTAAGATTTGGGATCAGGTAAAGCGTTTGGCGGTGGGCGTGCAGGAAACAAAAGACATTATGGAATTGGATCCGAAGACAGGATTGCCACGTATCAAAAAAGCGCTTCAAGAAAAATTAGAACAAGGGGGAAATGTTTTGAGTGAAATCGGTACTGAATCAGTGAAGTTTCTTCGAGAGCATAAAAAATTGATTGGTGGTTTGGCCGCTGCGGTGGGGGTGTTTGCCGCGATATCTTTTCTTTTTAAACACGGTCACAAGGCTTTGGCGGTGGGTGGGATCCTCGGTGGGGGCGCGATTGCAGCGGCTTTGGGGATTAAGGAGTTTATTATGGATCCTGGAGTGATTAAAGAAAAAGCTATTACGGCTTTGCAAGAAAAAACAGGTGTGGATTTTGATACCGCGAAGTCGGTGGTTGAAAAAGCGTATGCCAAGGCCAAGGAAAAAGGTCTGAATATTGAAGAGGAGATGAAGCTTTTTGTGGCGGGATCTTCTGCTGCGGTGATGAAACGCGTTGATCGATTTTTTGGGAAGGAAGAAGAGGCGGATGCTTCTCCAGAGAAGTCTGTTGCGAGAGAATCGGATTCTGCTCAAAAGGAATTGAAAAAAACGGGAAGTACATTTGTCGAACAAATGCGAGAAAAAGAGCCTGGAGAAGATATTTTAGAGACAGAGGAAGATATGAAAGCGTATGATATTGAAACAGGTCAGTATTATAAGGAAATTCAGAGTCGATCTGTTATTGATGCTCGTATGTATCGGCTTATGCGGGAATATATGAAAATGGCTTCTTGGCGGAAAGGTCCTATGGCCAATTCAGATGAGTCGGTTTTGGGTCGTATTGATAGGTTGGAAAGAGGTGGGGCTCTGAGTGGGAAGGAGCGCATTGATATTTTAGTGGCTTTGACGGCTCGAGAAGGGGTTGAATGCTTGGTTACAGCCGCGGGTGCTACTCTTACACTGGGAGCTTCTTTTGTTTGGAAAGTGGCAAAACTCGAAGGGAAGCTTTTGTCAGAAGTTGGGAGTGCCTTGATGGGTAAGGATATAGCTGATTGGAGTGATGTCGTGATGACGTACGGTCATGGGGCCCTTCTGGTGGGAGGTGTTCAGGGTATGACAACTTACATAAAGACCTTTTCTTCCGGGAAAGTGAATCCTTTGGGGCCCGCGATGCGTGCAGCGATTGTACGAGGCGGTACTTGGCCGATTAGTTTTATTTATACAACGAAGGATCTTGCGAGCGGCTCAATAAGAACCTTTCGGAAAATAGGAGGTTTTGTAAAAAGAGTCGGGAAGGGGGTTCAGTTTTTAGATTCTCGAAATAAATTGTTGAAAACGGTTCCTATTTCTTCTTTGGGGCATGCGGTAGGAGACTTGGCTGAATCGGCGGTTAAATCATCTGCTAAGACGGCAACAAAAGCCGCTTCAGAAGCGGCTGAATCTGGCGTGAAGTCTGCGTCTCGAGCCGCGGATGCTTTTCCCGATAAACCGAAGTTAGTTTCGAAACAAACCGGAAAAACACTTCCTCCTCCATTGCCAGATCGTTCTTCGGTAGCGGCTGCAGAATCAGCGCCTATTCCTAAAAAAAGTTTGTTGAAACGCTTTGTGGGGTGGTTTAAACGGAAACCGGCGACTTTCCCGGTGATTCGAGGTGGGGGGAGTCGTCTTAAAAAAGGCGCGATGGCTTTGGCCGCTGTTGCTGGAGTTTCCCATGCGATTGGAGGGGAAAAGAAAAAGGTAATTGACCTGGGGAAGACAGAACCTTCAGTTCCGGTGGAATCGCTCCCTGAGGAAGAAGCGCCTGTTTTACAGGAAGAAGAGCAAAAGCCTACCAAAGATGAATATTTACAGTCGGTTCGGGAAGAACATGAAGATGCTCCTGAATATCTTCAACAAACGCATTTGTGTCGTGCTGAACTGGAATATGCGATGAGTAAATATATTGATATTTTCAGTGAATTTGATAATCCACAGGATATTTTAGATTCCTCAGAAGATGAAATGGAAAGAAAGATTGGAAGTGCTTATGGGGCGTATAAGCTTCAACTGGGGGATGTGAAAAACATTATTCATAAGTATAAGCTTGCGGTTACAACCTATTACCTTAATCACCCAGAGAAAGAGGAGGATCTCTTTTTCGAGTCCAATTTTTTCCAGGTAGGGTTTGATTCTAAAAAAAGGAGATGTTATCTCAATCACGCGGATAAGAAAAAATTTAAACGAGAATTGTTTGATAAGACGGATTGGGTGCGTAATAATCCTGAAAAGGCTGTACAGGAGGGCCGCGTAAATCCGACTAATAAGGAAGCCTTGGGAGATTTAGGGGCGTATGTTCTTCCGATTAGTGGGACTAAACTCGATCTTGAAGATTCTGTCCGAGCGATGAAGCGAGGTGATGTCAGTAAGGGCTTGGTGAGTGGAGGTTACTTTGTCATGGGCGCGGTTTCAGATGTTTTGCTCTTGGTGCCTTTGGCCGGATGGGCCGTTTCGGGTGCGATTAAAGGGGCTCGTGCTGCCGCGATTACTGCCAAAGCTGGAGTCGCACTGGGGAAGCTGGGAAAAGTAGCAAAAGTGGCAAAATTTGGTGTTCGAAATTTTGGAAAAATTCAACTTTCTGCGTTTGGCGCCGATATGATTCGAGCCTTTCGTCCTGATTTATCAGAAACGCATATTTTTGAAGGCTAGATAAATCATTCTTCTTTTTCGTCTGAGCGAGAACGATCTTCCATATTGTTGTACATTTGAGATTCTCGGTTTGGTTTTTTTTTATGGTCTTTTGCTTTTTCTTTTGCAACATGAATATGTTGTCGATTTTCTGAGATTTTGTGCATGACTTTGTGGGGATGTGCCAGATGATAAAAATGAAGATTATCGGTTGAGGGTGTTTCTATAGTGATGTTCCCAATACCGAGCAACCACTGCCAAAATCCTCGATTGTCGGGGATGACATTGGTGATGGCTTCATAGGCAACGTCATTACTGGTGGTTCCAAAAATCTGTCGGTTTTGCATAATGACGCGTCGGTTGGTGATGTATATCACATCATAGTTGTAATCGAGCCAGGCTTTGACAAAAAAGAGTCCGGCAAAGGCGAAAAAAACAAAAGCAATAATAAACCCCCAAAAGGCACCCTCTAAAAATACCAGGATCATCAAACCAATGCTGGTGAGGAGGACGGGGAGTGCGACTTCTGCGAGAAAAATAATGGGATGTTTTTGGACCACCCGTTCGATTTCTTCACCGGCTAAGACTTGAAATGATCCGTGACCTTCTGTCTGTGCGCAATGAATAGCATATTGTTCCATGCCATAGACCTTTCCAAACTTGAGCATTCGAAGGAGACGGAGGGTGAGAAATATTTCTGGAGAGCCGATCAGTCCAAATCGTGCAAGATAAAAAGGGAGCACCGCCAATAGGTCGATCAGGCCCCACCAAGAACTTACGTAGCTCCAGGGGCGACGAGCGGACCAGAGACGGAGTAAGTATTCGGCGGAAAAGATAGTGACAACAAATCGATCAAACAAAAAAAGTATTTTTTTGAGGTTGGGAGCTAATTCTGGAACAAAGTGAAGTGGTATAACCGCGATGGAAGAGATAATCAAAAAGATAAGCATTCCGTTGATGTAACGGGAGGCTTTGGTGCATGGATTATGCAGACAGTGATTCAAAAATTCGCGGAGGACTTTATACTTCATAGTAGTCTTACTTTATAACAATTTTTATCAGAAAGTCAAATTTCTTACTAAAAAAGAATGTTGACAACTATTTTAGCAGTCTTATAATTCGACTGCTAAATTAGTTTTAATCTTTTTTACTCATGTCTAAAATTATAGGTATTGATCTCGGAACAACGAACTCGTGTGTGGCGGTAATGGAAGGTGGTAAAGCTGTTGTGATTCCTAATGCCGAAGGGAATCGTACCACGCCTTCGGTTGTGGCGCAAAAAGAGGACCAGACTTTGGTAGGGGTCCCCGCCAAACGTCAGGCGCTTACGAATCCTCAAAACACTATTTTTTCTGCCAAACGTTTTATTGGACGTAAATACAGTGAGGTTTCCGAAGAAATGAAACAGTTTCCTTTTGGTTTTGAAAAAGGAAAAAATGGAGCGGTCGGTATTGTTTTTAATGGAAAGGCGGTCCAGCCAGCAGAAATTTCAGCAAAAGTACTGGGGAAACTCAAGGCTGATGCAGAAAGTTATTTGGGAACTAAAGTGACGAAGGCGGTTATTACTGTTCCGGCGTACTTTAATGATGAGCAACGAAAAGCGACCAAAGATGCCGGTAAGATTGCCGGGCTTGAAGTGGAACGTATTATCAATGAGCCAACAGCAGCGGCGCTGGCTTATGGAATTGATAAAAAAGACAAAGAAGAAAAAGTCGTGGTTTATGATTTGGGAGGCGGAACGTTTGATGTTTCGATTCTTGAAATTTCTGATGGAACGTTTGAGGTGCTTGCTACGAATGGAGATACGCATCTGGGAGGAGATGATTTTGATAATGCGATTATTGATTATTTGTTGTCTGAATTTGAAAAGAACAATAGTGGCGTGGATCTTCGAAAAGACCCGATTGCGATGCAGCGGGTGAAAGAAGAAGCTGAAAAAGCAAAA
>DGOF01000003.1 GCA_002389285.1 Patescibacteria group bacterium UBA4473 | reverse complement strand
GGGTTGTGCTGGGGGCGGTGTTGGAGGAGTTCCTCCGCCTTGAGGCGGTTGCGGAGTGCCGGATGTTGGTGGGGTTGGATCAGCCATGAGAAGAATAAATAATCAAAGAGAACGAAGAAAGAGTAGCACAAAGCCACTCAATCAATCAAATGGTCTTATTTTTTTGCAGGCGCTTTTTTAGCGGCCGGCTTCTTTGCAGCTGTTTTTTTGGCTGCAGGTTTTTTAATTGCTGTTTTCGGTGCGGCTTTTGTAGCGGGCTTATCAGCTGCTTTTTCAGCAACTGGTTTGGCAGCAGATTTTTTCGGAGCGCCAGTTTTTATCGCCACGATCTCAATAGCCGTATAATCTTGGCGGTGTCCTAAGTTTCGTCGGTATCGTTTTCGAGGTTTCATTTTATAGACTCGAATTTTTTCGCCACGTCCTTGTTCAAGGATTTTGGCTTCTACTTTTATGCCTTCGATGAAGGGCTTGCCAACTTTAAAATCTTTTCCATCCGGCTCAGAAACGAGCAAGACATCAAAAGAAACAGTCTTTCCAACTTCTGCATCCAGTTTGTCGACTTCGAGTTTGTCACCGACCTGGACGAGTTCTTGGTGACCACCGATTTTTGCGATAGCAATCATGAGATAAGGGGGTTAAATCGTCTGTTGGAGTCTGGACAAGTCCAGAGCTTCATGTCCCAAACAGACAGAGAAAAGCGGGTTGGATACTAGTCTGTGGGCAAAAAATGTCAAACATTAAATGGAGATTAAATATTTTGATTTTTTATATTTCTATGAAAAACTCCAATTGTTTTCTTCCCTGCGCCCTCAGGAAAAATATATTTTTCTTATTTTTCTATGATTTCTCGGAAAACAAAACGTCAAACGGCATGGTTGCTCTATCTCTTTTTGGTTCATGCCTCGCCCCTGTATGCGGAAGAATTTGACCCCATTATACCGACGCAAGCTCTGGCGACAGAGGTCCCCCTGAGCTCAGCGACTTCTTCTCAGTATAGATCTCTTCAGAATCAGGCCGCCGAGGCGCTGGCCAGTCGGGCTGATTTTCAAGAATTTTTAGAGCAGCATTTTACGTTTCCTGGCGTACATGGAGAGCTGCGGGGGGGTGAAATCATTGATGATTGGGACGGCCTTGGGGCCACCGCAGGCGTTTCGGGAGCGCTTCTGATGGCGGCTTATGGACTCTGGAGAGTACGAAAACGGAAGTTTTTGGAAGCCTTAAAGACCGGGGATTCACAGGCCCTTGATTCTTTTTTTGGTCAAAATTTTTCATTAGAAGGCCTCTCCGGGGAAATGCTCTCTGGAGAAATAATCACGGATTGGCAACATTTTGCAGATCAACAGGGATTGTTTGGAGGGGGCGCAACGCTCGCGGCACTTTATGCCCTCTGGAAAAAGCGAAAACAACGCGAGATGGGGATTTTGGGAGAGGGAGAGGATATTTCGCGGATTATTTTTGAAATAGAGTCTGAAAAAACCTTTCAAAAACAATTTCATCAGGAAGTGACAGAAGCAGATATTCGCCGAGAACAAGAACAAAAATCTCAATTTTTTCGACAAATAAAAAATGTTTTTCATTTCTTTTCGCTGGAAGAGGTGGGAGATCTTGTCGGGGGATTTTTAAAATCAAAAATAACTCAAGAGCCGCTTTCTCAGCAAGAATTTTCAGGTTTTTTACAGGAGGAGTTGGAAGATGTTCGTGACGAAGAGGATTCATTTTTATCAAAATTCAACGATATATATTTTGAAAAAATAGATCGCACGGAGAATCAAAAAATGATAAATTTTTTTCTCAAATCAGCAAAAAATTCTTATCGGTGGGTGGGCGAGCTATGGAAAACACATGAGAAATGGACACAAGAATCCGTTGATGAAGCGCTTCAAAAGTATAAAAATAGTCCCGGTTATCATCGAATGGCCTTGAAGCAACTTTGGGAGCGGGAGCAAACGGATCGGCGGATAGAAGGTCTTATAGAACAGCAAAAAGAAAATGTCACACAAGCGGAAAAATTTCTACAAGATCGGTTTTTAAGGGGTGCGTTTGACCAGGATTTGTCTGCGGTTTTGTTACAGATCGGGACGATTCGTGACCGGCGTATAAAAAAGTTGACGGAACTTTCGAAGCAAACACTTTCAGACTTTAAAGTGCGAGCGTATCAGAAAGCAGAAAGAAACTATCAAAACAATAAAAGAAATGTCAGGGGTTTTTACTGGCAGCAGGTTCGGGCCGCGGCATACGGTCAAGCAGAAGAAAGTATTCGTGTGCAATCGAACGCCATACCAGAGTATTATGAGGTGCAAAGAGAAGCGACTCGAGCGATGTTTGCTCGTCTCGAAGCGGAGATATCGAAAAGGCATCAAGAAATTATTTTTCAAAGAACAAAGCAGCAGCATTTGGAAGATTTTTCTCGACGCGTGGACTATATCGCGGATCCAGAATTACAGGTCGATGCGGACCAACGCAAAGAACTTTATCGACAGCAGCAAGAGGTGCCCGTTAAAAAGAGGGTTTTGGGGTTTTTAAAAAATCTGGTCCCCGCCTCTTTCCAGGGGGTTCATTTCCAGGCCGTTTTGGCGAATGTTCAAAATGTTCACTTGTATGAGGAAGAGCTGGAGGCTCTTCGGACACAAAGAAGTACGTCGGGAAATTTATGGAGCCGTATTCAGATCCTCAAAGAAAAGAGAAATAAGCCCAATGATTACTCCAAAAAAGAGATTATGGATCGAAATCCCTATCTTCGGAATGCGCGCTGGACAGCATGGGAGGAGTGGAATAATAACAAAAAAAACTTGGGACGTTCCGGAGATTTATACTGGAATCGTCAGTATACGAAATATAAATTTTCTCTCGCAAAATTCAGACAAACCTATGATCCAGAAAAAGAAAGACTCTTGAAAGAGCTCGCAGAAAAAGCGCGATCTGAAACCTGGCGTTCTTATGATGGTTGGCAAAAGTACTACAAAGTTCATCCGCTTGAATTCGGTCGACAGAAAAATATCTTGGACTATCAAATACAGCATTTAGAGCAGATAGAGGAAAAGCGAAAAGCCATGCTGGATACGCGCATAGAGGATCTTGAATCACTTCGGGAGCAAAATCTTGAGCCATTATGGGCTACGAAAAATTGGTTCGAACAGACGTCCCAAGAACGATTTGGGAATCCTTTAACCGAACAAATCATACAAGAAGAAAACTTGGGGCGTGAGAACCCAGCGCTCGAAAAAATAGAAGTGCTCCTGGCGCACCAGAAAGCAGAAGAGGCGCATAAAGAGGCGCAACAACAAATTTTGGACTTGATAGAGCGTTATGAACCCGAAGTCTGGAGCGCGGAAAAGGCTGTGGCCCAAGCCGTTCGAACGATGAAGCACTATTCCTCTCCAGCAGGGATTCGGCGCCGACATCAAGTGTATGGTCGGCCGGGCGACGGAGGGAGCGGAAACTCTCGTATCCAAGAGCAGGGAGTTTCCACTCTCCGTCGCGCCGACGGATCAACTTTTACCTATCGGGTAGGAACGCGTCCGGAAGGATTTCCGGTCATCAAAACGCCGCCAGAGACAGATCCGGTATCAGGTTCTTCAGAGTCTATCCCGACAGAGCCATCGCCGGTTATATCAGACCCTTTCACACCGCCTCCGCCGCTTGAAGAACAAACAACAGACAGGTCTTCGGCAACAAATGCCTGGCGGGATCAATTGGTTCGGATTGATGAGACAAGTGTGGAGCAGGCTTTTTTTGTTTTTCCTTGGGTACTGGCCCCCTCAGCCCCCCTTATTGAAACGACACTCCGGGGGAAACGGGTCGTTGTTCGAAAAACGCCCTGGATAGATAACTGGTCTGTGGCACCGGTAGAAGGAAAGACGGTGACCATTTTTTTGAAATTGCCAAATCCAAACAGTGAAGATTTTCTCGACAAGATTGGTGTTACTGGACATGCCGGGATCGCGCTTGAAGATGAATTTTATGATTTTGGGCCTGGTGTAGATGAGATTTCAATCACGGATGCAAAAAATGGAGTGCAGGGAGATCAGTGGTGGGATGATGATCCTGATATTGCACAAAAGGACGGAGATGCAGATTTAGAAGAAGTGCTTCACTATGTAGAAAATACAAAAGATTTTGAAAATCCTGTTTATAAAGTCACGCTGTCAGTAACGGACGAGCAATTCAATACAATGAAAGATTATTGGGAGGAAGTTTATAATAATTTAGGACAATACACACTTCTCGAAAGACAATGCACAACAACGGTAGGAGATAGTTTAGAGAAAGCAGGGATCATCAATACGCCTCAAAATAAGAGACTTTCTCCGAAAGAGCTTTTTCAAGTGCTTAAGAAAAATCTACGAAATACGGCTGGTATTGGGTTTCAAAAAAAGGCGCAAATCATTCAAATCCGTTAAAATATGATTATGTTTTATTCTAAAAAGCTTCCGGTCTTTATAATTGCGATGCTGATCTTGGGATGTGGGAAGATAGATCAAGGAGAACAAGTTTCGGTATATCATCGTGGAACCATTGAGTATGATCAAAAAGTTCAAATGTTTGCTATTCCTCCAAAAGAGGCGGCGCAACGTTTACGAAAAGCAACGGATCAAAAAATATATCGGAAAGAAGATCCTTTTGAGATAATTATTGGGGATTATTATTTCGAAGTTCCTAATACAACGGATCCGCATTTTTCAGGCCATTATATTCATGGGAATACCGGACAAATTGAGCGAAGGAAAAGCTCAAAAAGAGTAAAGAGAGAGACAACAGTTATAACATCGGATGAATGGGAGGAAATAACCATAATTCGAGAAAGCTATGAGCGACAAGAGAAATAAATTTCATAGAAAATACCCTCCTGCCCGATTCATCGGGGCAGGAGGGGCAGCACTCAGCTGCTTAGCTTTTGATGTCACCCGGATTACTCCAGTCTTCCGGCGTGATGTACGCCGCGAAGATCGGGAAGTTTTCCGTGTGACCCCCGCGTTGGTCGTCCTTAACCAGCCAGAGATAAAAAGGCTGGTCGATGACGATGTTGTGCGTCTGCGTCATGCCACGCATGGTTCCCATGCCAACGGCGGACTGAGCCCGCGCACCGAACTCGTTCATCCGGAAGCGCGTTTCCTGAAGCGCTTGCGTGATGATGACGGGGGCTCCGTCATTGCCCTGGGCAGAGAGTCCCACCAGCCATTCGATGTTGACCTCGTGGCAGAGGGTCACCATCGGGAAGGTCGCGTGGACCTTGTCCCCTTGGCGGGAAACCGCGTGCATGGAGGTGCGGATTTGCTGAACCTTTTCGATGAGGTCCAGGCCGGCCAGAGGTTCGTCCGCGAGGGTCATCCAGACTTCGTAGCCATGCTGGGCTTCGATGCCGAGGAGTTGGTGGTCATGTCGGGGTGAATCCCAGTAGTGGGTGCGATGACGCAGATCCACGGCGGGATAGGTATCTCCTTTGTGCATGATTTCTGTGACGTCCCCCGGAATGAACCATTCAGCCAGACAGTCCAGGATGGACACGACGCCGAAGGAGCCTTCATTCGCAGGCCATGGGCGGAGACGGATCTCGTACCCGTGTTCCGCGAGGATGGCGTTGAGCTCCTGGGCGGTCTCCTTCGCCCACACCTTGAGCTCGTCCGGCGCAAGCGCCTTGAGCTCTTCGCGGTACGGGTAGATCTGCGACAGGAACGCCGCCTGATCCGGATTGGTGGTCTGCCATGGGGAGCTCAGACCTTTCACGTGTTCCTCAATGGCCAAGAGGCCCTTGAGGATCGGCGCACAGACAGACGTCTGCGAGCCCGTGAGGGTTTTGGGGGCGGTTGCGGTTTGAGTATCCATAATGGATTCTCCTTTTGGGTTGGGGTGAGTTGTGAGTGCTGTAGACTTAAAAGAACAGTGAGAAAGGCTGCATCGAACCCAAAAAGGGTTGATGAATCTATATCTCATGCGTGTTTTTACTTATTTTTCAAGAAATCTCAAGTAGTGTCGCAATACTTAGGCTATTTTTGAAGGCGATGATTTTTGTGGATCCGGACAAAAATCATACATAAACTGAAACCACGTCCTAAAAGCATCCGCGATGATGAAGTCTTCACGAAAGATATTAATCTTAAATCCAGATTAAAAATTAGGTAGCTCTAGAAAGAGGGCTATTCTAAGCTTAGGGTTGATTTTTTCGTGACTTACGTGTATATTATACGTATAAAATATACGTATGAATAATAAACCTTTTACGACGACTCTTGATCCACGGATGCATAGATTTCTCAAAGAAGAAGCTGCACGACGTAAAACCTCTTGTCGAACCATCATCGAAGAATCACTTCGGCAGTATCGAAAGGTGAAGCTTGCGAGAGAAATAAAAGAAGGGTTTACGTCAGATCGTGTTGAGGAAGGGCGGAAAATAGCGGCTGAATTTCGATGGGCACAGGTACAAGCACTGAATGAAAATGAATAAATACGATATTTATGTTGGAAATTTAAATCCACCGAAAGGGCGGGCACAGGCGGGGTTTCGTCCCTGTGTTATTTTGCAGAGTAACGCCATAAGTTGTCATACAACCACGATGATTGTGGTGCCTTTAACTTCAAACCTTAGGCCTCGCTGTCCGAGCGAGTTTGTCGTTCAGCCTTCATCATGCAATGGATTGAGTCAGCCTTCTCGATTTCTCGGTTGGCAGATTACAACGGTCGATCGAAAATTTTTAGGGAAAAAAATAGGAAGCCTTGAACCAGTGTATTATCCACTGGTTCAGGAAGCGATTGATATTGCTATGGACGCAGAAGGCTTATTCTGACGCCGCTTCTATTCTTTGGTACCGATTGATAGAGGCCAAAACAGCCTTGATAGCGGCCGTATCAATATTGTCATCATATCCTACGCCCCACAAACTTCCATTGCCTTTAAACTGAAGCTCTACAAAACTGAAGGCGGATGCATCAGACCCAAGGTCTTTCTGACGAAGATCAATTTCTTGTTCATATTCTCCGATGGAAAACGATCCCTCTAAAATAGTAGACTTTTTAAGAGCGTGAACGAAGGCGGCAACAGGACCACTTCCCTGGCCAAAAATAACTTTTTCTTGTCCATTGACTACGATGGTTCCCGTAAAATTTGTACCCTGCTCATTACTGTTAATTTGATGAGCCTTGAGAGATATACAATCATGCTTCATAAATTCCGATCGGAAAAGGTCCCAAATTTTTTCGGCCGATAATTTTTCACCGGCCTTTTCTGCTTCGGGTTGGATTGCCGTAGCATAGACTTGTGACTGAAGCGCTTTGGGCATTTCCATGCCATAGGTTTGCTGAAGCACAAAGGCCGTCCCCGCTTTTCCACTTTGGTCATTGACCGCAATGGCTTCGTATTCTCTTCCCAAATCGGCAGGATCGACATGCAAATAATGTTGTTTTTCTTGCCAAGGGCGGTCGGAAGGATTTTGATCCATGTCATCAAAACTTTTCTTAATATTATCCTGATGGGATCCAGAAAAGGCCGTGAAGACTAAGTCTCCTGAGTAAGGATGCCGCGGATGAATCGGCATACCGGTGGTTTGTTTGAACATTTCACGAGCCTCATCAAGGTTTGAGATATCAATCCCAGGATTGATGCCGCGGCCCATCATATTTCCAGCCAAAGTAATCAAGTCTACATTTCCCGTGCGTTCTCCACCTCCAAAGATGACGCCTTCCACGCGATCGGCACCGGCCTTAAGCGTTTCTTCTACCGTGGCTACGGCTGTTCCACAATCATTATGCGGATGCATGCTGATGATCATCGAGTCTCGATCAACGGTTTGGGTAATCATCCGTTGAAATCGCTCAACCTGATCAGCAATTTCACTGGGAAGATAGCGTTCCACCGTCACGGGAAGATTAAGAATTAAGGCCTCTTCAGGAGAAGCTTCAATCGCATCCAAAACGGCAACACAGACATCCACACTATGATCGATTTCGGTATCAGACCAGCTTTCAGGAGAATACTGAAAGACAAGATCTTGCATGTCCGTTCCAAAATCCGCGGTTAATCGTTTCAAAAGTCGCGCGGCATCAACAGCCTGTTGTCGATTTTTTTCGCGGCTCATGTTCCCAAAGGTCACACGGCGCTGTGTGGGATTGGTCGCATTATAAAAATGAATAATCGCATTTTTAGATCCTTCAATCGCGTTACAGGTAGTGCGAATTAAATCTTCTCGACACTGTACCAAGACCTGAATGTAAACATCATCCGGAATATGATCGTCTTCAATTAATTGTCGGCAAAAATCAAAGTCACGGGTTGAAGCCGAAGGAAATCCAATTTCAATCTGCTTGAAGCCCATTTTTACCAAGGCCTGAAAGTAAGCCAACTTTTGTTCGGGGGACATGGTTTCGGGCAACGCTTGGTTCCCATCGCGAAGGCCTACTTCACACCAGTTCGGAGGGGTAATGATTTGGTTATCGGGCCAGGTTCTATCCGTCAAAGGCTCGATCGGATTTAATTGATACTTGCCTTCGGGATAGTCGGGCCAACTGTTGGGAACGGGATCGGAACGTCGCATAATGTGAAAAAAATTAAGATAAAAAAAACCGCCTGGTCGGCGGAGAAGAGTAAGACGTGAAAGTGATTTATTTATCAACACATCGAATCAGCCCGCCGGATCGGCAAGAGGAGGAGGCTGAGAAGGAGTTGTTGTGAATTCATCTTCAGGGACAATTTATGCTTTTTAGAAAAACTGTCAAATTATTTGTCAGAGAATAATTTTCGTCCCAATCTTTTCTCCTTGAACGACTTTTTTCAGAGCGCCTTTTTCCATGAGTTTAAACACAATGATCGGCATTTTGTTGTCGCGACACTGAGCAATGGCTGTCGAATCCATGACGCGAAGATTTTTTTCTAGCACTTCGTCGAAGGTCACGGTGTCATATTTTGTAGCTTTTGGATTTTTCTCTGGGTCATCTGTGTAAACGCCGTCGACGTTCGTGGCTTTGATCAAGACGTCGCAGTCAAGCTCCAGGCTTCGCAGAGCGGCGGCGCTATCGGTGGTGAAGTAAGGATTTCCCGTACCGGCGGCACAGATGATGATCCGTCCTTTTTCTAGATGACGAACCGCGCGTCGTTTGATGTAGGGTTCGGCGACTTCGTGGACCTCGAGGGCTGAGCAAACGCGACAAAAAGCGCCGTCAGCTTCTAATGCTGCCTGAAGTGCGAGCGAGTTCATGATCGTCCCGAGCATGCCGATGTAGTCGGAAGGAACACGATCAATCCCGGAGTCTCCGTTGTCGCCACCGCGCCAAATATTCCCCGCACCGATGACAATGACAATTTCAATGCCAAGTTCATGAATCGAACGAATTTCTTTTACGATCTGACGAAGGATGTCGTAATCGATACCAAAATCTTTTTTTCCCAGAAGGGCTTCGCCGGAGAGTTTGAGGAGGATGCGTTTGTATTGGGAGACCATATTTCCACAGTATTCTAAATCCTTAAGAGGGAGTCGTCAATCTTTCCCTTGTCATCGAGCGCTCAATCACTAGTATCTCAAGCATGAAAACCTCTCCACGAAGCCAGAAACTAGCCGGGGTGGTTAAGCAGGCACTCAGCCCTCTTCTCCAACAATTTACCAATCCGGAAAAAGTAGGATTTTTGACGATTGTACAGGTAGAGGTCTCTGGTGATCTGGGGGTGGTAGATGTTTGGATTCAGTCGCTAAATGGCCCCAAGAATTTTTTGAGCAAATTACATCCTTTGGCCGGGCGTATTACCCGAGAATTAATGAAGCAGATTAAGGTTCGGCGTGCGTTTATTCTTCGATTTAAAGAGCTATGAAGATTCTTATTGCTACGGGAAACGAAGGAAAAAAGAAAGAGCTTCTGGACGGTTTTGGCCCACTTCCGGAGATAGAATTTTTATCTTTAAAAGATTTTTCAGAAGTCGAAGAGCCCGAAGAAAATGGAAAAACCTTCGAAGAAAATGCACTGATCAAAGCAAAATATTATGCCCAAAAACATAATTGTATAAGTCTTGGGGAAGATTCCGGACTTATTTTGGAAGCATTTCCTGATAAATTTGGCCTCAAGACGCGTCGTGAGATTGAGGCGAGAGATGATATTCATTGGTTGGAACAGTTTCTTCTTTTGATGGAAGGCGAGGAAAACAGACAGGCGACCTTTTATTCGACGATTGCCTGGTATGACCCTGAAACAGAGAAATCATTTGTTGTTGCCGGACAGACGATTGGCGATATTGCAGAATTCCCTCAGGCGCCATTAGAAAAAGGCATTCCGGTCTCAGCCGTTTTTATTCCAGAGGGACAAGACATTGTGTATTCGGCGATGACCAAAAATGAAAAAAACTCAGTCTCTCATAGAGGGAAGGCCGTAAAACAGATGGCAGATTTTTTAAAAAACCTGTAGGTTACGCGGGCATGAATTATTGTTTTCTCGATCTCGAAACCACTGGATTTGACGCAGAAAAAGACTCAATTATTGAGATCTCTTTTATTCTTCAGGATGATCAAGGCAACGAGCTGGATCGTTTTGATGAGGTTATCATTCCAGATCGATCGCCGCTCAATACGATCGTCACCAAAATAACCGGCATTACCCAGACCGAACTAGATCAGTCAGGGAAACACTGGGAAGCTATTCGTCATATAGCCGAACAAAAGATTGGCGATGCGATTATTGTCGGACATAACATCGATTTTGATATTCGATTTTTAATCGCGCACGGGATTAATGTCGAACAAAATCCTCGTATTGATACGCATGAATTAGCCAGAATATTACTCGTTCAAGAAGAAAGTTACGCACTAGAAATTCTTTCAGAAAAATACGGATTCGTTCATACCGATGCCCATCGAGCTATGTCAGATGTGGAAGCCAGTATTGGTCTTTATGGTTTTTTGAAACAAAAAATAGAAGAGCTCCCCACTTCTTTTTTAGAATCGATACAGCCTTTTTTTGAAAATAAAACAGAGTGGTATGCGAAGACTTTGTTTACCCAGATAGCCGGAAGCCCAACGATCCCCGAGCAAGTTCGTCCGCCCCTGCCACCGGCCCCGCCCATGGCAGAAAGTTGGTGGGAGCGTTTGTCTTCCCATCTTCCGGACCTGAGTCCGGGACATTCTCTTTTTGTTCGACAGGGAGACAGTCTGAAAGGCGCTGATTTTTTGCGAGCCACGGCCCAACACTTGATCGACGAAAAGCAACAAGTGTTGATCGTTTCACCGAAACTTTCGTTCTTTCCGGGAATCCAAAAAATTCCGACGCCCGAAGTTCTTTTTGATCCACAGAGACTTCAGTTCTTCCTTCAAAAAAGAGAGGCTCTTTCGGATTCTGATACGACCTTTTACCTTAAATGCGCCCATCGTCATTTTTTGGGCTATCGAGGATTAGATCATTTTGATCTCTTTTTTCAGGAGCGCGATCTTTGGCGAGAAGTGTGTTTGGAGGATGATGATCATCCGATTTTTCAGAACCTTTTAAGAGAGCGTGAAACAGAAGATCTCTTGGCAATAAGCCCCGAAGCCTTTTTCCGATTTTCTGATCAAGGAATATTTAAGGATCGTGTTTTACTCATTGATGAAGGGGAACTATTCGCCGAAAAACTTTTGTTCGCCCCGGCAAAAAATGTAAATCTCGGCCCTTATCTTCGTACGGATGATGAAGAGATTGCAAAGAAGACCCAATTTTTTGTGGGAAATTTTTGCAAAGAAGTGATCGAGCCTAAAATTCAACATGGGATGACGCCTTTCCCAGAAAGACTTCGGCTGCCACGAGGGGCAACTTATTCAGTATTTTCAGAGGCTTTAAGAGAAATTTCTTCAGACGGAGAGATGAAGGATCTTGCGACAAAGCTGGAGTCGCCGGGCGAAAAAGATGTTCGTTGGGTGGTTTACTATCCAGAAACAGGAAACCTCAATTTCGGGTGGTGGAATCCTGAGGACTGGAGAGAGGCAAAACAGAAGCTTGGTGCGTGGAAAAAAATAATATTACACCGACATCACCCCAGTGGGTCCAATGCTTTTTTCCGTGTTTTTACCGGAGTCGCAGAAGGATCATTTTTGGTCTGCGATGACTTTTTCCCCGAAAGATCCTGGGAGATTCCTTTCGAGGGCCCTTCTGTGAAGTCTCCTGAGTTCAATGCTTTTACGGTTGAACAAGCGCTTAAGATTCAGTCAGAAACAGGCGGATGGTGGGCGGTTAATTTTTCCAGCCTTGAGAGTTTGAAAAAAGTTTTTGGAAGTTTGTCAGAAGTCGGGCTTCCGGAAGACATAAGCTTGATCGGCGAAAAAGTATCGGGCGGAAACGGAAAAATTTTAGAAAAATTAAAAGTCGCAGAAAAGGCTCTTTTGTGTCACCAAAAAATGCTGCAAAAAGAGTTGACAGAGCTTCCGATTAAGGCTTTGATCATTCAAAAATTCCCATTCAGTCCACCGCATCCATTGCTCGAAGAGATAGAAGAAGTCATGAAGCAATCAAAGCAAAGTTTCTGGGAAGAGTGGACGGAGGTGCACGTAACGGCCCATTTGTCTCGGACACTTTCGGTATTTCCGCAGGTAGAAAAAGTTGTATTTCTCGATTCGCGACACAACAGCGGATGGGGAAAACGGGTGATCAAGAGTCAGAAATTTTTGTCCTGATACATCATCGTTCATAGACAAAGATCCCGATCTTTCCAAGCATGATGGTATGAGAGGGTTTTGTATGGGGAAAAGGAAATCCATGCGAAATAACTTTGGCGCCGGGCTTGAGGGTGGGCCAAATTTCTGTTTCGATGCGCTGCATGATTTTTGGAAAAAGATAACAGAACACAATATTTTGATCAGAAAGATTCGCTTTGAAAAAATCTTGGCGAAGAAATTGAATGGGTTGTCGCAAGAGAATGGATTTAAGACGGGCCCACCAGCAGACTACAGGAGAGAGTTCGTAGCCAGTGAAATAGGCTTTGGGGTGTTCTTTATGAGCCTGAAATAAAATATTTCCCGTCCCGCATCCAAGATCACAGATGTTGTGTTGTGGTTGGATATTCGCACACCGAATCATTTCGTCTGCCCGTTGGCGATGGGTACTGATACAGGGAACGCGGGTTTGTACGAGTCCCCACAAAAGACCAACCCCCCAGAGCAAAGCGAGGAGAGAAAAACAGAGGGTCACAATCAAGATGAAATCGATCATAATCATCATCATTATACCAAAATAAAGAGAGAAGAACACAGGTTGCTTTCGGGCTATTCTTCTCTACAATTTGGCCATACATGTGTGGCATTTTCGCCGTTTCCGGAGAGACTTCTGATGCGGGAATGCGTGTCTTGGAAGGACTAAAGAAGTTAGAGTATCGAGGATATGATTCCTGGGGAATTGCGGTCCGCGCGCCCGAGGGACATGTGCCCATTGAAAAAGAAATCGGAAAAATTTCTCACGTCGAACAGGTTTTTGTCGATGCGCATGAAGCGATCGGTCATTCTCGTTGGGCAACGCATGGAGGCGTGACGAGAGAAAATGCACATCCTCATCAAGTCGGCCGGGTGACGCTTGTTCATAACGGAATTTTTGAAAACTACAAAGAAGTAAAAGAAGAAGGACCCGATCATGCATTTCTCTCTGAAACAGATACAGAAGTCATTGCTGTCATGATCAATCATTTATTAGAAGAGGGGAAAAGTTCGGAAGAAGCGCTTCGTACCGCGGCCGAAAAAATCATCGGACGGTTTGCACTGCTCGTTATGATAGAGGGGATTTCAGGCATTCTTGCCGCCAGAAGAGGCTCCCCACTCATCATTGGACGAGGGGAAGAAGAGACGTTTATTGCTTCAGATATTCCGGCTTTTTTGGCTCATACCAATGTTGTGAATTATTTGGACGACGATGAAATGGTGCATATTGATGGGGCCAAAGTGCAGTTTTCAAGTCTTCAAACAGGAGAGCTTATAGAAAAAAGAAACATCGAAGTGCCCTGGAAAGTCGAAGAAGCCGAAAAGGGCGATTATCCGCACTTTATGATCAAAGAAATTTTTGAACAAAAAGAGACAATTGCTCGAGCCATCAATCACGAGGATGCCTTAGTCGAAGAGGCTATTGAACTTCTCCAGTCTTGTAACGGAGTGTATTTCGTCGCTTGTGGAACAGCCCATAAAGCCGCCATGGCCGCCGAGTATTTCTTCGCCAAATTTTCTCACAGAAAGATAAATGTCGTCCCAGCTTCTGAGATGCCCAGTTTCGAACAATTTATAAACGAGAAGACCGCGATTGTTGCGGTTTCACAATCAGGAGAAACAGCAGATTTATTAGAAATTTTAGAGAGAGGTCAGAAAAAAGGCGCCAAAGTATTAGCGATGACGAATGTTGAAAGCTCGACGATTGCTCGGATCGCTGACGTTCATTTGCCGATTAATGCCGGTCCTGAAAAAGCCGTCGCTTCCACCAAAGCCACGACCGCGCAGATGGCAATTTTGTTTTTACTCGCGTGTGCCGACGGCAATCGGATGAATGAAGGACGACAGATTCTCAGATCCGTTTCAGGAAATATTAATGACCTACTCAATCCTCGTTACGAGGATCTTGTCCGCACGGTGGCACAAGAAATCATGAATCATAGCACGCTTTTTATCATCGGCAGAGGGAGTCTCTATCCGATGGCGCTTGAGGCCGCGATCAAGATTCAAGAAGTCTCTTACATCCATGCCCAGGGGTTTCCCGCCGGAGAGATCAAGCACGGACCGATTGCCCTGATTGAAGAAGGGACGGCCTGCCTGGTTTTGGGCGATGACCAAGAAACGCTTTCCAACGCCACAGAATTAAAATCCCGCGGCGCGATGATTATTGGCGTCTCAACCACGCAAGCCGATATATTTGATCACTGGCTAAGAGTCCCTGATTGCGGGGGCGCTCAATCCATCGCCACGGTCGTCCCCATACAAATCCTTGCCTACCACCTCGCGGTCCTCCGTGGGCTTGATCCGGACATGCCAAGAAATTTGGCGAAGAGTGTGACGGTGAAGTGAGTCTTGACAGAGGTATTAAAATATATATAAAGCTCATGATACAATTTTTGTACGATGCAAAAAATAGAAATTACTCAGGGATTAGCCTTACAACAAGAGATTTTTGGCTTATTAAATGATATTCACAATCTTTGTAATCATATAAATTGGATTGAAGCTTTAGCCGACTGGGAGATTCGAGAATTGGTATTCTCAATGGCACCGTTTAATGATTCAGAAGTGAATCGTCAGCAGACAGAAGCGGGATTAAAAGCCGGGGCAGAAGAAGCCCTTAAAGCGCAAAGAGAACGGGTTGATCAAAGAGAAAAAAAGATAAAAAAGTGGGAAATATTAATGGAAGATTTTATCAAGAAGATTTGGCTTCAGGGAGCGGTCGAGGAAGAAGCATTCCTTTTATTTTTACAAGAGGTTCGACTTCGTCTTAATAACCTTGGGGCGAAAAGCCCCGTACTTTTTATTTCGATGAGCCTTGATAAGTGCTGGGCCCGTGCCACAAATCCAAACACAGACGATTCGGAAATTGAGGTCGGTGAATCCGTAGAAGACGTTTTAGAGAAGCCCTTTTGGGAGACGGAAGATGTTGATATTTTGAAGTAATAAATAAATGATCATTCCCGAACATATCGAAAATAGCTGGTGGCAGATGGTTGAGAACGATCCTATAAATGGCCCTATTGAAGCTCTAAAACTTCAAACACAAGCCTTGGCAAAGGCACTGGGCGTTGACCCTACTGCCCCAATTGCTGCCAGTACTCTTTTTCCGCATCCTGCTCCAGATTCTCCAGAATAGGAAAGTGAAGTTTTTGCAATTGTTCGTGACAGGTTTTGAGTTCATCGATGACTTGTCCACGGTCTTCGTCTGTGATTTCGACTTCTTTGCGAACAATTTCGCCTTTGGCATCGGGGGTGAGAAATTCCAGTACGCATTTTTCAATCTGGAAATCTAAATTTTTTGCATGGCGCGCCATCAAGTCATAAAACACAAGCTGTCGCCAATACCGATCATCTTTTCGAATACTTTTAGGTCGGCCAGTTTTATAGTCCACTAAAATAGCTTTTTTATCCGGACCCAGTTCAATTTTATCTACTTTTCCGGTGACCGGAATATGGTTGATTTTGACGTGATGTGAAGAAAAATTGAATTCTAACAAGACCTCGGGAGAGAGTGATTGTGCGCGTTTTTCATAATAATTTTTCAGGAGTTCCTCGCCGTGAACCAGACACTCTTCGCGCTCGGATCCCGAGAGCCATTGATGGGCTATGTTTTCTTGAAAAGATGACAAGAGTTGAGAGAGAGAAGGAAGTTTTTTGTGCTGCTGAAATTGTTTCAATAAATTTTCCAGGGCACTGTGAAGTGCCGTCCCCAAACTCATGTGTTTATTCGGTGGCAGAGGAAATCTTAAAAGCCTCGTGTAAAGAAACTTACGTGGACAATCTAAAAAATCTTGGAGACTCGAAGCAGACCAGATGTGTTTGGTGGCCAGGCCCTGAAGAAGTTCTTCTTCCTGACTTGTAAAAACAGGCGCTTGGGTCGAGAAGAAAACCGGCAAGAGTTCTTGGGCCTGAGCTTCGATATTTTCAGATTGAATTATTTCACATCGATCGTCTTCTATCTCGTGCCAAAATTCAGACATCAGTCGGTCACGACCAGTAAAATCTTTTTCAGAATGGGACAGGAAAAGTTGTTTTCGTGCGCGGGTGAGCGCGACAAAAAACAGACGTCGTTCTTCTTCGTTTTCATCATTGTGGGAACGGAAGAGCTCTGGCAGTGGAATCCCGACATGGGTGCGTCGGTTGCCCCAGACGCGATCGATGATCCCCGGAATAAAGACCAGATCAAACTCAGAACCTTTTGCTCGATGGGCGGTCATGATTTGTACCGCATTGTTATCTTCAGGTGTGGGATCCGATCCCAGAGAAAGTCGAAGCGCTTGATGCCAATGAATATTTTCCAAAAGTCCTTCCAGCGTGGTAACGCCTTTGGAAGCTTGTTGGTGGATCCATCCTAAAAATTTTTGGATACGAAGCAGATCTGCCGTCTTAGTCGGATTTTCTTCGCGGGCTAAAAATTGAAAGAGCCCTGAATCATGAAACAGATATTCTGTTATTTGAGCTGGCCGTGATGCGTGGTGGGTGCGTCGACCCTGCGTAAAAATCTTGAGTATTTGGTTCAGTGCGGGAAGTTTTTCTCCGTGGCTTTGGAGCATTTTAGCAATGGACTGTCGGCCCTGACGGGCTTCGATCGAAAGATCAAAGAGCACTCGATCTTCAAGGTTCCAAAAAGGGGCATGGAGTAACGTCAAAAATTCATGATCCAGAGTCGGGTTCTGAAAAATTTTCAACATCCCGATAAGCGTTTCAACATGAGGATCTTCAAACACATTATCAAAAACACGGGCGGAAACCGGGATTTTAAATTTTTGAAGCAGCTGGGCAATTTCCCGAACCTCTTTATTTTCACGGCACAAGATAGCGATTTCAGACGGAGGCGTGCCTTTTTCAATAGCCGTTCTGATTTCATGAGCCAGAAACGTGACTTCTGCGAATCGAGACAGAAAAATAGCTTTCGAGATTTTGGTTTCAAAATCTTTGTTTTTTCCCGAGGCTTTGAGCGATTTGTCGGGTAATTTTCGCTCGAGGTTGTGTGCCACACTGGCATAAGACGCATCCAAAATTTCCTGTCCGGATCGATAATTTTCTTCCAGTGCAATGATTTTTGTCTGCGGGAAATGTTGTTCAAAAGCCGTAATATTTTCGAGGCTCGCGCCCTGAAATCGGTAGACGCACTGATCATCATCCCCAACGGCCATGAGATTGGGCTCATCAAGGCTGTCACATAGGTGCCAGAGGAGCGCATTTTGGGCGGAATTCGTGTCTTGGTACTCATCTACCAAAATAAACTGATAGCGCTCTTGTAGATCCGCCTTGAGGTTCGCATCTTCTTTGAGGTGTTGAACGGTCCAGAGAATCTGGTCATCAAAATCATAGAGATTTTGTTTTTTCATTTCGGATTCATAGGCTTCCCAGAGTTCACAAAATTCGGTGAGTTGTTCTATTTTCTTCGTTATTTTTTCTTGGGCCGTGGCTTTCAGGTCTCCTTTTTTTCCCCATTTGCAATCACGTTTATAATAATTTGATTCATCTCCCATCATTCTTTCTCTCTCAGGATCGATCAAAGTTTTAAGTTTTTCTACGGAAACATTTTCACGCTTAAGATGTCCTACGGTTGATCGAAAAGCACCATGCCAATAAAAATTATCGCCGAACGGACGAAAATGATTCCAGTTTTTGGATTCAATAATTTTTTTGAAGACCAGGGCTTTTTCCAGATCATCCGCAAGTTCTCGATCCCCTTTGAGATCCATAAATCGTTCGGGATACTGTTGCATGACGGACTCACAAAATCCATGAAACGTTGATATTTTCACTTTGTAGGCTTCGGGTCCGATCCAAGAAGCCAGTCTTCGACGCATTTGAGTGGCACCGTTTTCAGTAAAGGTCAGACATAAGATATTTCTCGCATCGGCATCTGTTTTTTGCAAAATATTGGCAATCCGCGCCGTGAGCATGTGGGTCTTTCCCGTTCCCGGCCCGGCGAGGACCAGAACCGTTCCGTAGACCTGTTCAACGGCTTCTCGTTGGGCCGGGTTGAGTGTCTCCAAAAAATCACTACAATAATGACTGATGAGATCTTTTGTAAAAAGTGTGGGGTTCGTATTCATAAGTGGAATATTTCTGGTGGGGTGTCAGTCTCAAGATACGGAAAAACCTCGTGTCGGCAAGGTGCAGATCGGGGAACAAGTATTCACGGTGGATGTTGCCGATACGATACAGATGCACGCCAAAGGACTGCAGTATATTGCGCAACTCGCGAAGAATACGGGGATGTTATTTGTTTTTGAAGAAAATGATTATCACCGATTTTGGATGAAGAATACATTTTTATCACTCGATGTGATCTGGATTAGTGAGGATTGGAAAGTCCAACATATCAAAACGCTTGAGCCCTGTACGACCGATCCGTGTCGAACGTATGGGCCTTTTGAGCAATCAAAATATGTTTTAGAGGTCAACGCGGGAGAATTTGTAGGATCGGTGGGAGAAGAAGTTGAGTTCCGGATTGATTAAAATTGGCTTTTCACCTATCTTGCAAACCTATGTTTGTTGATGAAGCTCAGATTACGATAAATGCCGGAAAAGGCGGCGATGGATGCGTGAGCTTCCGTCGGGAAAAATATATCCCAAAAGGCGGCCCAGATGGGGGAAATGGTGGCCGAGGTGGCGACGTTATTTTCCAGTCGATACAAAATGCACACACCCTTGCTGATTATCGGCAGGTAGCGATTGCTTCGGCTGATAACGGTCAAAACGGAGCTTCAAACAACCGAAGTGGTCGGGGGGGGGAAGATTTGGTGCTTAAAGTGCCGGTCGGAACCCAGATTCGAGATCGTCAGACGGGGCGGATCATGGCCGATCTTTTGAAAAAAAATGAAGTGGTTACGATCGCTCGAGGCGGCGTCGGCGGCAAAGGGAATGCAGGGTTTGTGAACTCTATTCGACAGGCGCCTAATTTTGCAGAGCGAGGTGACCGAGGGGATAGCTTTGAATTGGAACTCGAACTAAAATTAGTAGCGGATGTTGCATTAGTGGGACTTCCCAGTAGTGGAAAATCAACGCTTATTTCGGTTATTTCGAATGCACGACCCAAAATTGCAGAGTATCACTTCACCACACTGGTTCCTAATTTAGGGGTAGCCAAAGTGGATGATCGAGAAATCGTCTTCGTTGATGTGCCCGGTTTGATCGAAGGTGCCAGCGAAGGGAAGGGATTAGGACATCAGTTTCTGCGACATATTGAACGGGCTAAATTTGTCGTTCATTTAATTGATGCTACCTCGCCAACACCCCTCGAAGACTACGAAGTCATTCGGAAAGAATTAGAAAAATTCTCTCCAGCCTTAGCAAAGAAAGATTTTTTGCCGGTTTTAACCAAGATTGATCTGACCGACGAAGAGCTCGAAACGTTCCTGATTCAGGAGTTTGTTGAGAAGTTTAATGTCACACCCTATAAGCTTTCTTCCGCTGCTCATGAGGGCGTGGATGGCGTTTTGCGGTTTGTAGAATCCCAACTCCCAAAAGAAGAAGCGCCGTTGCCGGTTGATGAATCAGAAGAAGTGGTGGTCTTCCAGCCAGGACAAGAAAAATCACGCGCTTCCCGTGCGGTTCAGATTAAACAAACAGAAGAAGGATGGCTGTTGTTTGACAATCCGCGATTGGAACAAATGGTTCGTCAAACAGACTTCCAGCATCACGAGGCGGTAGAAAGAATCTATGACGTTCTTCGTAAGTGGCACGTGGTTCGAAAACTTGAACAAAAAGGCGCTCTTTCGGGCGATAAGATATTTATCGGAGAAGGTGTTCTAGAGTTCCGTGGGTAAGACCTACTTTTTCCACTTATCAAGAAACTTCTCGGCGGTGCTTTTACTTTTGCCAAAAAATTTTCGAGTAAAATGTTTCCCTGTCTTTCGGCCTTTATCGGTCGCAAACAAGAGGGATATTACAGATCCAACCGCGCCGCCGACAATAATTCCGGTCAGCAATCCGCTTGTTTTTTTGGAGTCGTCTTCTGGGGTATTCATGAGAAAGGACCGTTAACATACTATTGTATCATATTTCAGAGCCGTTCGTCAACTTTTAAACGCGTAGCTTTGCTTTATACGTAGTCTCAAGAGCTTTGACAATAGATTGGAAGGCCGCTTCGATTTCTGATTCGTCGAGTGTTTTATCGGTCGATTGAAAGGTGAGATGAAAGGCGGTATTTTTAACCCCTTCTCCGAGTTTTTGAGCATCGGTGAATTCATCGAAAAGCTCTATTGATTTTAAGGCAGGACAAACCGATTGTGCAGTTTTAGTAAGCGCTCCAACCGTTGTTCTTTCCGGGACCAAAACAGCCAGATCGCGATGTGTTTCGGGAAAAGGCGAGAGTTTTTGATAGGGTTTATGCGTTTCTTGGGTTGCCTTGAGGAGCGGAAGAAGGTCTATTTCTGCAAAGGCCAGGGCGCCTTTTCTGATGGGGTTTTTTTGTGGATGGAGGACAAAAACAGATCCAAGAAATACGCCTTGCTTGGTCCGTATGTCAGCGGTTTTGGCCGGATGGGCATAGCAAAGAGGTTCTTTACTTTCTTCATAGGAAACCGTGATTCCCAAGAGAGACCAGATGCGTGATAAATCGTCTTTTATCTGATAAAAAAGATCGTTTTCAGCTCCGTTCATCACCGCTCTCAAGAGCGCTAGACGAGGGATTTCTGTTGGAAGTGGTTTGGCGGGCGGAAAAAAAACTTTTCCTATTTCAAAAAGTGCTAAAGACTTATGCGTTCGTAATTCGGACTCGAGAGATCCAATAAGGTTAGACAGGAGCGTTCGTCGTAATTGGGCATGGTCTCCTGAGAGAGGATTTTTGATCGTTACGGCCTGATCGTTTTCTAAGAGCTCGTTATCGCTTTCCGGGACAAAGGCATAGTTTTGTGTTTCCAAGTAGTCACGGACACTCAAGACATCGCGAAGAGTCCATTCAAGGTCTCGAAGATGATTGCGGTGAGGTGGGGTGAGGTTTATGTCCGGCAGGATAGAGGGAATATTATCAAACCCTTCCAAACGGACGACTTCCTCCATAAGATCTTCGGCGATGGCTACATCTTTTGTGGCCCGAAAGGTCGGGACGGTGACTTCAAGTCCGGCATCAGAGGCCTCAACTTCGAAGTCGAGAGATTCAAGTTTTTGTTGGATGTTTTTATCCGAGAGATCCAGTCCGGATCGAGCACGGATACGATCAGGGTCCAGCGTGATCTGGACGGTTTTCTGGGGGTGTGGATATTGATCAGATACCGGACCAGAAATAGAGCCTTCTGTGACCTGAAGCGCGAGCTCTGTCGCGCGCATAAGAGCTCTGTGACAGATTTCTGGGTCGAGCGATTTTTCATACCGCATAGAACTGTCAGAGCGTAAGCCCAAACGACTGGATGTTTTTCGGACGGCAACCGGGTCCCAGTTGGCACACTCAAAGATAATATTTTGCGTTTCTTGGGTTACGCCAGAGTCGAGTCCTCCCATGATCCCGGCAATAGAAAGCGGTCCTTTTTCATCGGAAACAACGGTATCTTCCGGAGTCAGTTCATATTCTTCTCCATCAAGAGCAAGGAGCACCTCTCCTTTTTTGGCCTGACGAACAGTGATCACCCCTTGAACTTTATCCGCATCAAAAACATGCATGGGTTGCCCGAGCTCAAGAAGCACGAGATTCGTAATATCAACCACATTGCTAATCGATCGAATATCAAGATTTTCGAGCCGAGCCATCGTTTCAAAAGAAGAGGGCTGAATGTTAACGGAGTTCAGTGGCACGGCACAAAAACGTCGACAAACATCGGTTTGTAGATCAACTTTTACCAAAGCGCCTTCTAAAGGAAGATTTACCTGCGGGCTTATCAGTTCTTTCTTTCTTTCAAAAATGGCACTCAGCTCACGAGCAAATCCTTCGTGCCCCATAAGGTCTGGTCGATGAGTAAGACTTTTGTTATCAATATCAAAGAGCGTATCACCAAGAGGTTGAATAATTTTGCTGAGCGGTTCTCCCAGTTTAGTATTTTCAGGAAATCGAAGAATCCCTTCGTTTTTCATGCCTAATTCTTGGTTGTCCGTAATCATCCCTTCTGAGGCAACGCCTCGAATATCATTCGATTTAATAACTATCCCTGAAGCTAATTTAGCTCCTGCAATGGCAATCGGAAGAATCTCGCCGACAGCAACTTCGTGAACCTTTCCAAAAATAATTTGCTTTGTGCCGAGAGCGCCCAAATCAAACTGAGCGACCGATAACTTTTCTGAATCAGGATGAGGTTTTCTGCTTACAAGTTTCCCCGTGTAGACCTTATAAAAGAAGCTTTGAACCGAAATAACTTCTTCTAGTTCGGCCGTATGAAGCGTGATTTTTTCACCGACATCTTCGGGAGCAATTCCCGTAAGATCTACCACTTCCGCAAGCCATTGATAGGAGAGTTTCATTTACAAAAGATCTTTAAGAGGGATTCCCAGTTCTGACTCTAACACAGCGGGAAGTTTCCAAATACCGCCTTTTTCAGCCTCAATACCCGTGATGCCAAGTTCTTCACGAGAGCAGATCATGCCTCGGCTTTCGACACCCCTGATTTCTCGCGCTCCGATTTCGAAGTCTTCAGAAAGCTTGGTTCCAACCGTCGCGACCGCGACGACATCCCCTTCTTCAAGATTCAGACCTCCACAGAGGATTTGTTCTTCTGTTTTATTGCCCAAGAGGGTTTTTGTCACACGAACCTTGGTCATCTTGGGGTCAGGATGTGAGGCCAGAGCTATAACTTTACCGATAACAATACGTTCATCAATTTGCTTGAGAGTTTCTGTCTCTTCAGGGGTGAGAGAGAGAAGCTCAGGGATCGTGATCGATTCGCACGCACATTCACAGTGACCACCACAACCATCCTTTTTTTTGCCGAAAAGCCAAGAAAAAATATTCATAGAAAAGAAACTAAAAAATTCAAAACAAGCGTACTGATACGGGGAAAAAAAGAAAGTTGGACATTTTGCTCCCCCTCCCTAGAATCATTTCATATTTTTGGCCTATTATTATGCCACAGAGCATGTCGTGTTTTTTCCGATGGCTTTCACTCACCTTCTGCGGATTTTTTCCGTCTGTTGTTTTTGCGAGTGAGGTCTCTCAGATTCACGAGACCATGGCAATCTCATCTTCTTTGAGCTTCGTGGCCTTGGCTATCTTTGCCATTGCCTTCGTCCTTATTATTTTTGAGCCTTTCGAAAAGTCAGTTATTGCGCTTATGGGAGGGATTCTCATGATTCTCACGGGTGTTTTGACCGCGCAGGAAGCTATTGCTGTTATAGAATTTGAAACGATTCTGCTTCTTTTGGGCATGATGCTGTTGGTTCATATGGCCTCCGAAAGCGGGATTCTTTCGTGGCTTAATGTCCGGATTGCTGAATTCACAAGAGGAAGTCCTCTCGCGATTTTTTTACTATTTTCTGTTATCACCGGCGTATTTTCAGCCTTTTTGGATAATGTGACGACGGTGATTTTGATCGTGCCTTTGACGATAGAGCTTTTGAGAGGGATGGGGAGAGACCCGAAGCCATACATCTTTGCGGAGATTATTTTTTCCAACATCGGAGGGGCTTTGACGCTCGTAGGAGACCCTCCAAACATCATTATTGGTGGGGCAACCGGGTTTAGTTTTCTCGATTTTGTTCTCAATCTGTGGATTCCGATTTCACTGACGGCGGTCACTTTTTTGGCGATTATGTTATTTCGAAAAAGAAAAGACTTTAAATCCTTGTCGGGAAGTTTGATAGAGCTCCATTTGGCCGCTCTCTTGATTGAGAAAATCAAACATAAATTTTTGAAAACCACCCTCCACAGAGGGTTTGTCATTAATGTTCTTATTATTTTAAGTCTCACGATTCTCGGATTTTTTCTTCAGGAAGTCATTCATATTCCGGCCTTTGTAATGGCCTTTACGGGAGCTGTTTTACTGGCCATTGTTTCTTCGCGACAAATCGACATTCATCATGCTTTTGGATCGGTTGAATGGTCAACGCTCTTTTTCTTTGCAGGACTGTTTATCATGGTAGGAGCCGTTGAAAAAACAGGAATTCTGGATGTTTTGAGCGACTGGATGGTTAACAGTACAGATAACCTGCTCTACCTAGCCCTGCTTATTTTGTGGATTTCCGGGATAGTTTCTATGATTCTCGATAACATTCCTTTTGTGACGGTTATGATTCCTGTGATTTTTGGAATTCAGACCCAAATGCCAGGGGTAGATACCGAAATTCTTTGGTGGTCTCTTTCTCTGGGGGCTTGTTTGGGAGGAAATGGAACGCTGGTCGGAGC
This sequence comes from Patescibacteria group bacterium UBA4473, assembly GCA_002389285.1. Classification (GTDB taxonomy): domain Bacteria; phylum Patescibacteriota; class Gracilibacteria; order UBA4473; family UBA4473; genus UBA4473. The sequence continues at coordinate 26,628 of DGOF01000003.1, read as the reverse complement.
TTCGGCTAATGTTGTAGCAGGCAACCTGGCCCAAAAACATGGCGTAAAAGTGACGTTTTTGGAATATACAAAGTTCGCACTTCCTTTCACAATTCTTTCCTTGGTCATCTGTAGTGGATATCTTTATTTTGTAGTCTAAATATCATGGTGAACGATGTCGATCGACTTTCAAAATTGCTTCGTGAGTTGGAGGCAGATACGGGGACTAGTAGTACCTGCAATACGGTTCTTGTAACCCTACAAAAAGCCATGGATCGACTGCAGGTTTCTGACGGGGAAGCTTTCTACGCGGAGCTTTGCAAGCTCACACAAATACTCTCAGAAACCAAACCTCAATTTGGGATTCTTAAATATTATTTTAAAAAGCTCAAAGCAGATTGCCACCGAGTGAAAGAGGATGAAGATTGGCGGGAAAAAGTACACCAAGCACTGGCCGATCTCCATGAAAATGCACGAAGCCAACGAGAGCGACTCCTTCAAAACGCAACGTCGATTGAGGTGAAAAATAAAACCATCTTGATTCATGATCACAGTCATACGGTTCATGATGTCTTGATTGCTTTTAAGCGGGCGCATAAAAAATTCAATGTGATTATCGCCGAACAGGATGTCGAAAAAACCAATCAAAATATAGAAGTGCTTCATGCGGCAGAGATTCCGTTTCAGGTGATTCCTGATTACATGCTCTCTCATATTCAAGCCAATGTAGACATGGTTTTCTTTGGAGGACTGACTCTCAAGGACTCTATGAATTTCGTCATGGATCCGGGGACCTATGGCGTCATATCTCAGTTTCAAACCATGAAAATCCCGGTTTATATGTTTATGAATACCGCCAAATTTAGTCTGTGGAAATCAAAGCCTCGTGGGGAAATTTTCTTTCATGCGCATAAGCGATCGCATCACGCGAAGGCCATAGAATATGACCGTATTAAATATTCACACGACCGAGTTCCCGCCAATCTTTTTCATAAAATAATTACCAATAAAGGCCCCTTAACCCCCACACAGTTAAAAAAGACCTTTGAAGTTTTATATAAAGCAGCCGCCTAAATTTTTAAACAAAGATTTCCAAACTGCTTTCAGTCACCACCCCACAGTGTTCCCACTGACAAGCATCTTGTCCATCAACCGTAACCACGGTCCAGTTGTCGGTAAGGGTTTTTACCTGTGGATTTCCCATCGTCACAATCGGCTCAATCGCCAGAACCATTCCCCGGAGTAATCGCTGGCCTTTGCCGGGAATGCCGTAATTATAAACATGTGGATCTTCGTGCAGTGCGCGTCCTAAGCCATGGCCGGTATATTCTTTGCAGATGCTGTATCCATGAGACACAATATGTTTTTCAATAGCGGCTCCAATATCGCCAATATGATTTCCAATTTTGGCCGCCTGGCATCCTTTTTGAAGCGCTTCGCGAACAACGCGAGAAAAAGTAGCACGTTCTGGATTTGTTTTGTCACCGCCAACAATAACCGAAAAGGCAGCATCGGCGTGAAACCCTTTCCAGAGGACTCCACAATCTATACAAAGAAGGTCCCCGGATTGAGGAATCCTGTCGTCGGGAATCCCGTGGACCACTTCACTATTGATCATAGTGCACAGGGTCGCAGGGAACCCCTGGTAACCTTTAAAAGAAGGTTCCGCTCCAGCGTCTCGAATGACGCTTTCGGCAATATGATCCAGCTCTAAAAGAGAAAGTCCTTTTGGGATTTCTTGTTTTAATCGTGCTTGTACCGACTTCAAAATCACCGCAGCTTCACGCATGAGGGCGAGTTCTCGATCGGTTTTTAAGACGATATTCATGGGGCGAGCTTAGCAGGTTGCGAGTTTCTCTTCAATCTCTCGGTCTACTTCTTCAACACTTTGAGAACCATTGACCTGGTCAAGTTTTCCCGCGGTCTTCCAGAGATCGAGCAAGGGTTGAGTGTGGGTATGAAAATTTTGAAGTCGTTTCTTAATAGTATCCATATTGTCATCCGGACGGCCTTCTATTTCGGCTCGTTTGAGCATGCGCTCAATGACGATTTCTTCTGGGACCTCAAGCTGAATGACGTGAAAATTACGTCCCAGACGCTCCAAAAGCGCTTCAAGACTTTGTCGTTGAGGTTCTGAGCGAGGGATGCCATCGAATAAAATAGGATGCGGCCCTTCTATTTTACTGACAAAATCTTCCACAATATCCATCACAATTTCATTGGGAACAAGATCTCCACGTTCGGTAATGTCTTTGACCTGTCGCCCGAGATCAGAATCTTCAGTCGCCATAGCCCGCAGGGCTTTGCCGGTTTCAAAAATTTGATAATGATGGCGCTCCGCCAAGACTTTGGCCTGCGTGCCTTTGCCTGAACCCTGAATACCGATGAGAATAAGATCTTTCATGTGATTTAATTATCAGTCGCAGAATACTGATAAATGCTCTTGGTGCAAGCACTAGCACTGGTCCCAGATAAAGCGAAACCACGTGCGATAGCTTTCGGCTAAGCCTTCTTCCCCTCAATCAACTTCTCAAACTCCAGCTTAAACGTCTCGACGTCTTTGAACTTTTTGTACACAGAAGCAAAGCGAATGAAGGCAATCTCATCGAGCGATCGGAGCATGTCACTGATATCTTCACCAATGGTGGTGGCGCTGACAGCGCTGCCACCTTTGCCCCATCGGTCTTCGAGTTCAGAGAGTTTCTCGCGAATTTTTTCGAGTGAAATGGGCCGTTTCGCGCAAGCCGTTAAGATTCCTTTTTCAAGTTTTTCTCGATCATAAGGCTCAAGTGTGCCATCGCGTTTTTCAACCATGAGGTTGGTCGTTTGCGCGCGTTCAAACGTGGTAAATCTAAATTCACATTTTTCACATTCTCGTCGGCGACGAATAGAACTCCCCCCGTCTGTAACGCGAGAATCAATCACTTTTGAGTTTTCGTGGTTGCAACTGGGACAATACATACGTCAATTATCAATGAACAATCAAGAATGAGCAATATTAATTATAATCTCTGAGGGTGCGGCGTGCGGTCTTTTCCATGGATCGCTCTCGTAACACTTGGCGTTTTTCATGACTTTTGCGCCCTCGGACCACGGCGATCGCACATTTGATATGCCGTCCCAGCGTAAAAATTTTTGTGGGCGCCAATGTCGTTCCTTTTTCGTTGAGCTTGCGTTCGATTTTTTCGAGTTCTTTTTTATTGAGCAGTAGTTTTTTCGGGCGATCCTTGGGTTGGATTTCAGAAGAATTTCTATAGGGACTGATCTGAAAATTTTCTAACCAAGCTTCCCCGTCATGCAGACGGACCCAGGAACTTTTGAGGTTCGCATTTTTCCCACGCAGAGACTTCACCTCCCACCCTTCCAAAAGCATACCGGCTTCAAAGGTGTCGAGAGTTTCATAGTCAAAACGAACGCGCTTGTTTTCAAGCAAAATCATGGCAGATTCAAGGATAGGCCTTCGGGGTCAAAAGTTCAAATTTCGGGCCTCTTCTAAGCGTTTCATTTTTTCATCCGCTTTCCAAAGAGGTTCGAGAAAATTTTGAAAATCACGCAGGGCGACTTCCGACGAAACATGATCACCATAAAGATTTTCGATACGAAGTTGCCAAGAGAGGACGAGTTGATTCTCTTCCGTCGTAAACGGCTGGTTGGTCATTTTCTGCGATAACAAATTTCGAAGGTCTTCGGGGAGAAGGAGTAAGTGTTCCTGGGTTACCTGTTCCTTTAGAGAGTCCCAAAAAGCTAATACAAAGCCCACAAAAGCCTGTTCCCGGCTAAAGGTGACCGTGGCAGCTTCTCGTTCTCGTTTGATGCGTGGGGGCTTGTGCGTACGGGTACAATATTTTTTAAATTCTTCTTCGATGACAGACTTAGATCGTTTAAGACGGTTCGAAATTTTACTCAAAAAGTCATCAATTTCGATCGGCCGGTCAATGCATTTGAGGAAAAAGAAGAAATGGTCGAGGAATTTTTTTTCTCCTTCGATCGTGTCATTAATAAATTTTTCAGAAAATTTCTGGAATAAGAAAGCCAGCGCACTGGGCGCTTTTTCCACCAGTGTTTTGAGTTCGTCGGGACTGTTTTGGGCGAGTTCATCGACATCTTTGCCGCCGACAATCTCAATGATGGAAGGATTAAGTCCGAGTTTGAGGGTCATTTCAACGCCGCGAAGCGTGGCTTTTTTTCCGGCAAGATCCGAGTCAAAGGCGAGGTGAACATTCTTTGTCAGTCGTTTGACCTGTCTCAAGTGTTCTTCCGTCAGAGAGGTTCCACAGGTCGCCACGGTTTCGGGAAAACCCTGTTCGTGCATCGTGATCACGTCAAAGTTTCCTTCGACCAAGATAACTTTGTCTTTTTCCTGAATAATTTTACGAGCCCGATCCAGACCAAAAAGCGTTGAAGATTTGTGGTAGACCGGGTTTTCTGGAGAGTTGATATATTTAGCGGTGCCATCTTTGCCCGAGAGATCGCGTCCAGAAAAAGCGATGATTTTTCCTTCGCGTGGTTCGCAGATAGGAATCATAAGCCGCTGTCGGAATCGATCCCGCATAGATTTATCGCCAAACTCTCGTTCAAAAGCGACGCCAGAGTCTTGAATTTGGGATTCATTAAACCCCGATTCAAGCAATGTTTTGGTCAAGCCCTGGGCTGCATTGCCCGCATATCCGAGGTGCCAACGGGCCGCTATTTCATCGGTGATGCCTCTTTTGTGTAAATATTCACGAGCTGTTTCAGTACTTTTTAGATTTTTTTCAAGATACTTTTGTGCTTCTGCGTGCAGATCATAAAGATCCTTTTTCTTTTCTTTCGAAGGGCCAGATTTGTGGGAAAAGCTTTCGGGGATTTCCACGCCAGCTACATCCGCCAACATTTCAACGGCTTCGCGAAAGCTTACATTTTCTATTTTTTCTAAAAAAGAGATGGCATCGCCGCCTTCAGAGTTTCCGAAGTCATACCAAAACTGTTTATCGGGAGAGACGCAAAAGCTCGGTGTGCGCTCATTTCGAAAAGGCGAGCGACACATGTAGTTCTTCCCGGACTTCTTGAGTTCGGCGTATTTGCGGATCAGGTCGACAATATCGACACGATCTTTTAAATCTTCAAGAAATCGATCGTTCATGGACGGAAGGAGGAAATAAAAAGCTCTTTGGAGATAAGCCGAGTTTTGTCGAGGGTCGTCATTTATCTGATTCCCGCTTAGAGCGGGATGTCATCGGCCGGAGGAAAATAAGATCAAAAGGGGAAAGACACCCCTCCCAAATTTTCCGCCACCGGCTTCTCCACTCAAAGGGTTTAGCATTATGCAGTCTTGAGAAAGCATAAACCGGGAGCATCACCTCCCGAATATTTCACCGGAGCCCCGAAGGGACGTATAATTTCTGCGCCACTTTCCTTCCGCTCGCTTTACAACGAGCGTCATCGACCGTGAGTCGTTTTGATGTCTTTCGCGCGGCTCGGACTTTCCTTCTCCCGCCGTTGGCGGGAGACGACAACCTTTCCAAAGAGCTCCTCTTGTTTATCAAAAAAAAGCTCTGAGGGGAAGCTTTTCTTGCTCTTTCGAGTGTTTTTCGCTATTGAAAGGAGTATGAAAGTGTTGTTACTAGGGTCCTCTGGATTACTCGGATCTGAATTTCTAAAAATTTTAGAAGCTCAGGAGGAGATTGAATACGTAGCGCCGAGTCACAGAGAACTCGATGTGATGGATTTTGAAGCCGTAGATCGTTTTTTGGCGCACGAGTACTTTGATCGAGTCTTATACTGTATTGCGTATACCCAGGTTGATCGAGCAGAAATAGAGCAAGGACAGTGCGAACAGCTCAATGTTGACGCTCTCAAAAACATCATCGCCCATCGGCGACCGGTGATTCATTTTTCGACGGACTATGTATTTGATGCCCCCAAGGATCTGGCGATTCCAGAGAATTATCCAAGACAGCCGCTGAATTTTTATGGGCAGAGCAAGGTCCAGGCAGAGGAACTGCTCGAAGTCTCAAAAAATCCTTTTTGGAATATCAGAACATCTTGGCTGTTTGGGGCCGAGCGAGAAAATTTTGTCAGTCGGATTCTTAAGATTGCTCGCACGCAAGACAGTATTCCTGTCGTCACGGATCAAATAGGCCGTCCTACCTATGTTAAAGACTTGGCGGCGTTTGTGTTTGAGCATTTTGTCAAAAAAGAACAGCCCATCGGAACCTATCACCTTCAAAACAGTGGAGAGCCTGTGTCACGGGCTGATTTTGCCGCGTTCTTGCTCGATAAGATGAATTGGATGGGGGAACTGCAGAGAGTGCCTTACGAGCAGTTTAGTGAGCGGGCCGTGCGACCTAAGAATTCCATGCTTCAAAATACAAAACTCCCCTTTGAAATGAGGGACTGGAAAGAAGCGACCGAAGCGTATTTAGCGCTTCCGACTACCGTCGATCAATAACCGTTCGGGGGACAGAAATAATTTCGTTTCCGAACAGATCTTCAAGACCGGCCAGTTCGAGAGAAAAGCGTTCCTCTGGTTGATATTCTCTTTGCCAAAAAACAAGCAGCAGCGTGCGTTGATCGTCTAGAAGTTTGACGCCCGAATGGATGGGGGTTTCGTCAATGACGGGCACGGAATGCTGTAGATCTTTGAGTGTCGCCGCGAACTTAGGCGTGAGGCGACTCGCTTCATTGAGGTGAACTTCTATCACCATCGGTTGGAGTGTCGGGTCTTCGTGTGCAAAAGCAAGAAGTTCTTGTTGGATATCGGGAGACACGCTTTCAGAAGTAATAATTTCATGGAGCGTTATAAAAGGCGGCAGAGTGTCGGGAGCCACTTCCCAGTGAAGATTGAGACGATCTTGTCCGTTCCATCGGTCATCAAAGGTTCCTACGTTTTCACGGGTATTAAAATTCGCTTCTTGAAATGTTTTTTGAGGAAATAATGTAATGCCGACATCGGTTCGATATTGTTGGCCTCGGGGACGAAAGAACGAAAGAAATCGAAAGTCCCCCTGAAAGGAGTAATCCCATTCGCGAGTAAGCATTTCTCCTGGCTGCAAAGTCGCCTCCACAAAGGTGGGTTGTTCGGAGAGTGCATCTGGGAATTTAACCGCAAAAACACCTTTCCAAGCCTGAGAGAGCGGTTCAGAAAATCCTCCTTGGTGCCGGACTTCCAGCTGGGCACGAAGTTTCCAAGACTCAGGGCTTTCTTCGCGAAGCGTCAGGCGAAGCGTTTTGTCGAGATAGCGCGAACTTTTGGCACCTCCAAGATTCCATTCGGTAAGAGAAAAGTCCGTGGACTTCGGGCCGTAGGATCCAGATATGTTCGATTCATACACTGATCCCTGCAGCGTTTTTTGCTGAAGATGACGGGTCAAAACAGGCCATCGATGCGGGGAGAAAAGCGCTTTCCAAAATATTTTTTTTCCGAGTTTGGCCATCGAAACTTTGCGTTCAGCGAGGGCCTCTTCGTTGTGTCGATCGACATTCGCGACCGCGCGAGTGAGTTGGGCAAAGACATTTTGGTCCGTGAATATTTGATCCTCGAGCCTCACCGGGCCCACAATCGATAACACGTCTTCGAGCAGCGCTAAATCGACCAAGAGCGTTTGTGCAATATTCTGATCGGTTATCTTCTCATAGGCCGTTTCAAAGGCTTCGCTACAAGCAGATAGATCCGCCTCCGTGCCGAGATCCCAAAAAAACTGATCTTTGGCAATGCGATCCAGAGGCGCCGGGGCCGGCCCCAGGGGATGATCAGCCAGGGCGTAAACATTCGTAAGTTTGAAGTGCGGCCACACGCCACGCACTTCCCCAAACGCCGACACAAACCCGCCACAGGGACGCGCTTCGGCTTCATTGGTAAACACCACCAGCGTCTTTCCAAACAGAAAACGCGGCGTAAAAAATCCTCGCACCGGCCACAGGCAGAAAAGGAGATACAAGATGATCACGCTCAATCCGCCCCAAACCCAATACCGTCGCTGCACATTCATACAAAAAGTATCATATTCACTAATTCACAAACTTACAAATTTATAGGTTACCGTACCACATCCATACTCTCAAACCCCGGCGGCGGTAACTCACTCGCCTTCCCATCGATACGGATTACGAACGAGGCGTCATTATCATCGAGACAGTTATTGCCATCTGGTTTAAAGCAGGTATGCCCCAGAATAGGTTTGTACTGTCGAATAAAGTGCAGATCAAACCGTTGCGCGACAGCTCTTGGCGTTAGACCAAGGCCTAAATCTCCTACATTTGGATTGACTGTATTACCCCACGGCGTTCCGAATCCATTGGCTTCATCGTTATCCAGCGGCGCACGGCCCCCTCCTAATGTATTTTGAGTAAAGAGCGTGCCTTCAAGAAGCAATTGTTTGGTACTGCCGGTAGGATCTTTGATATTGACCCCATCATCACTCGTGAGCAAGGCTCCTTCAGCAAAATAGGTCCCGACCAAATGCTGTACATTAGAATGAACTAAAATATTTCCCTGGCCAGCGGTGTAGGTCGTTTGGGGGAGGGTCGTGACGACCATTATCCCGAGAGAATCTGTTTCAGGATCATCATACGAAATATTTCCCTTAATGATGAGGTTTCCATTTTGAACCACCAGCGTCTTTCTTCCCGAGATGATTATATCGTTCTCAAGGGTAACATTACCTTGTACAACTCGAACTCCATTTAGAGGAAACGTAAGTGGGGTGGTGTTGTTGAATGTTTGATCTTCCGTGAGGGGCGTATTCCCCCGCATCAGACGAATAGCATTTTCATTGATCGTCTCTCGAATATCACGAACATGAGACCCTCCGACATTGGTTGCACTTTGAAATTGGGATATGTAGATCGTTTGATCATGCAGGACATGCCCTTCGATATCCGCTCCAAAACTTTCGACGGGATCGGCCCCCACGCCCTCCGAAGGACTGAGATATTGCACTGAAGCGTTTCCACAACTGTTGTGGTCATAGCTCACGCGGGTGAACAAGGCGAGTTGGTCCTCGCCGTCGGTATCTAAATCAGGAACCGTTCCCGTGGCACGTGTGCCATCGAGGCCAAAAAAAGGCTTGAGAATAAGGTCGAATTTTAAAATATCTTCAAATTCTGTGGTACTGCTCCAAAAAGAATTGGCATCACTTGAAGCCGGATCCCCGGCTTCTTCATCAGGGAACAGAAGGCGTTCGGCGGCGTTCAAGAGCATACGTCCGGACTGAAGCAGTGGATCGGGTGGCGGAACAGCTTCGGGGAGAACCTCTGTGCCGCCCACGTGTGTTCGGATATACTTCAATTGGCCCTTTTGAACATTATCAGGGATTAACTCTGTCGGGACCATATCCTCGTCCAGAAGAACCGTTTTCGGGATACCACCCCCAAAGAGCTCCACCGAAAGATTGGAAAAAGGCGATCCCTGAGCGGTCACATCATTTCCGTGGGGAAGATACTTCATCTTCATGTTTACGGGCTGATCAAGCGCGAATTTTTGACTGGAGTCCACTGGTTCCGTTTTGAATTCCAAGAGGGGGGAAAATTGAACAACGACGTCTTCTTCAATGACCGTTGTGGGGAGCGCTAGATCAATATCTCCGTGTACATCTTTGGACGGAAAAGAAAGTGTCAGATTCAACGGGTACGGCACCTGTTGAACGCCTCCATTATTCATACGTTGGAGCGTCGGAACATTGGAAAAGAGCGAAAGAGAGAAGTGGTCCTGATCAAAAAAGCTCTCCGGGGTGCTGAAGGGGTCCTGTGCGAGTCGAATGGTATCAAGAGATACCCATCCAGATTGATTGGTCAGGTCCGGACCACAATAGGGCACGGTTTCACATCCGGCAAAGTACAAAGCGGTTCGGGTATTGTTGGCCCCCTCATTGGCATCGCCTTCAAGAGGTCCCGTGTTGGAGCAAATTTTTATATTTTGGAGAAGCGTTTCATCGACGACGTAGCGTTCTTCGTTGCCGCTAGCATCTCGAAGAATAAATTCAGAAGAACAGGCTGTTCCGTTATCGGCAGCATTCTGAATGTCCTCCTCACTACAAATACTGGTCATTAAATTGGCTTCAGAGGTAGCAGAATCGGGGTCGGAGGGGTGAACATTTACGGTATGGGTGAGACTTCCTGAGTTAGGGGGATCTTCAAACATAGGCAGCGTAGTGCCCAATGGATTCGTAAGGGGCACGTTGCTTCGATCTCGTGCCTCTACCGAGAAGGAGTATTTTCCCGCCGTTTGGAGACAGGGGGTGTGTTCATCAATTCCGAACCCAACACGAAGGCCGTGTGCGAAATCAAACATATTCGTACCCCCCAGATCGAGAAGGGGGACCTGGAGAGAACAGGTGCTGCTAGCCGCAGGTATTCCTGGTGTACAGGCGGTTCCCGTAAGATTTGTATTGTCCCAGAGAGTATTAAAGCACATAAAAGGTCCGGCGGAACCATCCGCGGGAGCGCTGTAGTCAACATTTAAAACCATTTTTTGAGGACAGGAAGAGTCGTCATAAAGGCATTCAGTAATGGTTATAGAGGAGGTTTTATTCCCCGAATCATAGGCATAAAAAAGATTGGCCGATTCAGCGCTGCCTACAGAAGCACTAATCACATCTCGATACAACCACTGAAAGCTATACTCTCCCGGAGAGGTCAGACAAATGTCATCCTTGGTAAGAATCGAAGGGGCCAGAGAAGGCAGTCCGTCTTCATCAAAAGTACCTTCTTGATCTTGTTGATAGTTAACATTAATCCGAACCGTACAGGTGCTACCATTACTTACATCAGCTGCACATTCGTCTGTTTGGTCCGCACTTTCAACACGAGCCAAATTGAAACAAGAAAAATCAGTGACAGAGGTAGCGGCCGTATAGGTAATCTCCAAAACAGTTTTTTCCGGACAGGAAATCCCGGGACTACAACTCGCCCAGGCCATCTCAACCGAGCCCAGAAGGCCGACCAGAAGCCCCACGCCGAAGACGCCGATAAATTTTTGAGCCATGTGTTTTTGTGTTTGTCGTGATTATGACACGAAAAAAATAACCCGACAAGCGCTTGCATCCCCCCGCAGGCTTCTTATACTGCTTCTCGATCAAAGACCCCAGATCATTCACCCCTTCACCCCATGGCCGCTTCGGTTTCAGTTATTATTCCTTTTCGCAATCAATCGGCATATTTGCCGGATGTTTTGGCGAGTATTGAAGCGCAAACGATGCGGGTGGGAGAAGTGATTCTCGTGAATGATGATTCGACCGAGCCCAATATCCGACGAACGCTGCGGACGATCGTAGCCCCTCATGCCAATGTGAAAATTTTTCACCAGAAAAGAAGTAAGGGCGTGGGCGCCTCACGTAATTTTGGCGCGGAAAAAGCCAAAGGAAAATTTATTTTGTTTTTGGATGCGGATGATCGACTGGATCCGACTTTTGTTGAAAAAACAGTTCTCAAGCTTAAAAAAAATCCGCTTCTTTCCTTTGTCTACACGCACACGCGTTGTTTTGGGAAATCGGAACAAATCATGAAGGCGCCTGAATACAACCTGTATGACCTGCTTCGAGAATGTAAAATTCCATCGTGCGCACTGATTCGACGAAAAGATTTTGAGGCTGTCGGTGGATTTGATCCTCAAATTAAAGCTTTTGAATCCCCTTCGTGGGATCTTTGGATCAAAATGGGTCGGAAACATTTTTACGGGGGTCTTTTCCCCGAGCCATTGTTTCATTATCGCGTAGCGGAAAATAAAAGAGCTTTGTTGCGAGAAAAGCATGTATCTGAGGCCAAGAAATTATTACGACAACGTCATCGATCACTCTTTTACTTTTGGAATCGATGGCATTTACGATGTCAGTGGGGCGGGCAGCCACAACCCGGCGCTTCAACGATGGATGCGCTCAAGCGTCCGGAATGGGTCCAGCGTTTAGCGGCGCGAGGACTCACCGATCCCCATGCTTGGAGAAAACATACTGGGCGATGTTTGGTCTTATTAATTCCAACTTCGTGGCGGAAAATTTTTAATAAGCTCTGGGGCGGAAAACTTTTTTCCGAGCAGCACGCGATGGCGGATTATTTTCCCAAAGCCAAAGAAGATGATTTAGGGGAAACCGCGTGGGAACAAGATGGCGCGCCTGAGCTTCCCCGGAAAAGTATTCTCTTTTTTCTTCCCGAACACGAAGATCCTGATACGCATAAATTTGTTCTGACGCTTTTACGTCATCTCGCGCCAGAGTTTCGATTTTTGTGCATGAGCACTTCGGGAGACTATCCGAAATATCTTCAGGATTATGCAGAGCGAGCGGAGGTGTATCATTTGCCGCACTTGTGGGAAACCGAAGAGGAGCGAAAAGCGTTTCTCATCGAAAAAATAGAAACCCATCGGGTTGAGCAGGTCTTTTTACTCGAAAACTTCTTGGGCTTTCACATGATCCCCGAGCTGCGAAAACGCTTTCCCGAAATGGGACTTTCGACGATTTTGCATGGATGGAATCGTCAGGAAGATTTTTCACGATTGGCCGCGTTGTATGTACCGTTCTTGGAATATGTCATCTGTACGTCGGCTTCTATGAAAAAGCACTTTGGAACGTTGATTGACGTTGAGCATCATCCCAAAATTGTTGAGCTTCCACATGTGCCGGATAGTTTTCACCTCGAACAAGAAGAACAAAATTACAAACCGTTACCGGTCCTGCGAAAATCGGATCCCGACCAAAAAAATATTGTTTTCACGGGACATTTTGAACACAAAGCACATGCTCCATTCTTTTTAGACATTGCACGATTTGCGTTGCAGCATTTAGAGTTGGAAGACTATCGATTTTATCTCTTCGGAGAAGGCCAGCACTCTCGAAAACTGCGCCGACAAGCACAAGAAATCAACGAGTCTTTGGGACGGGAAATGGTTTTTGTACAGCCCCAACCTTCCCACATGACACGTGTGTGGCAGGGCGGGGATTTATGCGTACATCTTTCCTACCGAAAGGGCGGAAGCTTGGCGCTTTTAGAAGCTATTTTTGGAGGGGTTCGGGTTTGTGCCTGGGAGGACAAACTTTTTTCAGAGCTCTTACCTCAGAATCATTTTTACCCCGTTCCAAAAAAATCAAAATACCCGCTTGAGGCTTTTATGCAGCGTATTTTTGCAGCCACCTCTGAGCCCTTGTCAGAGTCCGTCAAGCAGTCGATGAAGTCTTGGGTTCGAGAAGAATTTAGACTGAGTTATTGTTTGGAGCAGTACCGACAAATTTTTTATCGAAGAGATCCGGAGGCTTTCACGGATCAGCAGCCGTTGGAGTTGATTTTCATGTCCAAAAACCATACCGTGTAGGGTGTGAAAAAAACAATATTGGCTTTCATGGGTCTTGTGATGTGGTCCTCTGCATGGGCCTCGCCAGAATTAGTACAGATTGTTACGTTTGGATGGGAAGAAGACACCCGCACGTTGAGTGCGATTTCTTTGGGATCGGGGACCATCATTGGTCCGAACCTTATTTTGACGAATAAGCATGTCATCCTTAAAGACAAAACTCAGCCGGCTGATTTTATCCTGCTTTGTTTATCCGGAACCAAATCAACACACCCGGTGTCGTGTAATATTCCAGCCGGAGTGACGGCGGTTCATGAAAAGTTAGATGCCGCGCTTATTCGTCCGGTGGGAGGCGCTCGTGTATATTTTTCGGAGATTCAAAACCCCGTACAGCGATTAGAGAAGAATGATCGTGTTCGCATTGAAGGATTTCCGATCCCCGTCAAAGGAATTACGAATTTTGGAGGGACACAGACAATCGACAATATTAAGCGGTGGGCGAAAGAAGGCGGGGAGCTCAAAACGGCCGGAGATGCACTGACGATAACCCGGGGGAAAGTTCGCGGGATGGGAGAGCTTCGATCCACGGGGGGGATTTACTATATGACGGATGTGAAAGTAAATTTTGGAAATTCAGGGGGGGCGGCCTTTGATGAAAATAGAAAATTTATAGGGATTCCAACGCTTCGAGATACAAGCTATAACGCGCTTATCCTCGAGTATGAACAGCTCAAAGGTTGGATTCAGGCGAATAAACCTAAAAATCCTAACGTGTCAGAGAAACTGCTTCGAACCTATGAGGCCAAGGTAAAAAAAAGAACGGTTCCGGTTGCCACGAAGCGATCACCGAAAAAACCCAGGGCCACACGAGTTCCGCGGCGGGTCACCCGTCGGACGAGGACTCCAGAGAAAACAACGAGGGCCTCCGTGTCGAAACAATCACAACGGAAGCTTCCGAAGAGAAGGTCTGCTCGCAGAAAATATGTGACAAAAAAATCTGCGGTCACAACGACGTCTAAAGTGGCGGCTCCAACACGGAATCAAGCCTGGCGACGAGCCTATCTTCGTAATCGTGCTAAAAAACGATGAGTAAATTTGAACGCTTAGCATTTCCGTATTTTGAAGATGATAGAGGCGAAACGATTCCTTTTGAGTTGGATGATAGTTTTCCTTTTCCCGTGAAACGTGTGTATGTCATCACTGGCAACGATCAAGCGGTCCGAGGTGGCCATGCTCATCTTGTCGAAGAAGAAGTCTTTGTAGCGGTCTCAGGGTCCGTGACAGCGTTTATTAATGACGGAACGGGTGATCAAGAAATAGTCTTAGATCAAAAAAACAAAGCTTTATTTGTAAAAACACACTGTTGGCATGAGTTTTCGAACTTCTCGCCTGACTGCGTATTGCTCTGCTTTTCATCAACGCCTTATTTTCCAGGGGAAGAAAATTATGTGATGGATAAAAAAGTGTTTTTGAGCTGATAATCTAGAAATATATAATTAAATCTAAATTTTATTGCTTCAAAATATCTTTCAAGAAGGATCCTGTGTGGCTGGTTTGATGCTCAGCGACTTGTTCAGGAGTACCTTCGGCAACAATCAATCCTCCCTTGTCGCCTCCATCAGGACCAATATCAATAATATAATCACAGGATTTTACCACGTCGAGATTATGCTCAATCACGATGACGGAGTTTCCTTTGTCTACGAGTTTTTGAAGAACATTTAATAATTTTTTTACATCGGAAAAGTGCAGCCCGGTCGTCGGTTCATCTAAGATATAGATAGTACTTCCGGTGGATTTTTTCATCAGTTCGGTGGCCAGTTTCACCCGCTGAGCTTCTCCTCCGGAGAGCGTCGTGGCGCTTTGTCCTAGGTGAATATATCCCAAGCCCACTTCTTCAATAGCTTTGAGTTTGTGCTCGATATTGGGGAAGTTTTCAAAGAAAACAACGGCTTCTTCGATGGTCATCGCCAAGACATCGGCAATGGATTTTCCACGATAAGTAACTTCGAGGGTTTCGTCATTGTATCGTTTGCCGTTACAGAGTTCACAGGGAACATAGACGTCCGGCAAGAAGTGCATTTCGATCTTCTTGATTCCGTCTCCAGAACAAGCCTCACAGCGTCCGCCTTTGACATTAAACGAAAACCGACCCGCACCATAGCCTCGGATACGAGCTTCGGGAGTAGTGGAAAAAACATCTCGAATATCAGTAAATACTCCGGTATAAGTGGCAGGATTAGATCGCGGTGTTCGGCCAATCGCAGACTGATCAATCGAGATCAGTTTATCGAGTTGATCAATCCCGGTGATTTCATCGTGATCGCCGGAATGTTTTTTAGCTTTGTTAAGATCTCGAGCAAGCTTGGGAACAAGGATCTTGTTGATCAATGAACTTTTCCCGGATCCAGAAACTCCCGTTACGCCTACGAAAACACCTAAGGGAATATCGACCGTGACATCTTTCAGGTTGTTCTGTCGAGCCCCTTTGATGGTAAGTTTTCCCGTGGGACGTCGTCGTACACGGGGGATTTCAATTTTTTGGCGACCAAACAAGAAGTCTGCGGTTTCAGACTCAACGTCTTTCATGCCATCTAGACTCCCGGAGTACACGAGATTTCCTCCATGGCCTCCTGATTTGGGTCCGATTTCAATAATATGATCCGCTGATCGCATCGTATCTTCATCGTGTTCAACAACAATAACCGTATTGCCCAAATCTCGAAGATGGCGAAGTGTTTTTATGAGTCGGCCATTATCTCGTTGATGAAGACCAATAGAGGGCTCATCGAGAACATAGAGAACCCCTTGAAGCTGGGATCCGATCTGTGTGGCCAATCGAATACGCTGGGCTTCTCCTCCCGAAAGCGTATTGGCGGCACGAGAGAGAGTGAGATATCCCAAGCCCACGTTTTCCAAAAATCCCAAACGATCAGAGAGTTCTTTTTGAATCGGAAGGACGATGTCTTTTGTTTCCGGTGTGATCGGAATTTTTTTGACCCAGGCTTTGATTTCGGGAATAGACTGACTGGTAATATCGGCAATCGTTTTGCCCCCGACGAAAACATTTCTTCCATAAAGATTTAATCGTGTTCCTGCACAGGCTTGGCAGGTGGTTTCTACCATGAATTCGTTCAATTTTTTTCGGACAAAATCAGAATCCGTTTCGTTGTACCGTCGTTCGGTTTGGGCAATGATCCCTTCAAACTGTGATTGCGTTGATTTCCCCGCATAGACGCCGTGGAGTTTTACATCAAAAATCTCATCTCCAAATCCAACAAAAAGAGTTTCTAAAACTTCTTTTTTTATTTTTCCAATCGGTTCATCGAGAGAGAATTTATATTTTTTACCGATCGCTTCCAGAAGCGAAAAGTACCAGCCCTGAGCATTCGTCCCGAGAGATCCCCAGGGCAAGATTCCGCCTTCACGAATAGAAAGCCGTGGATTGATCGATATTCTTCGATCAACTTCAAGTCGATATCCCAGTCCATGACAGCTTTGGCAGGCGCCATGAGGAGAGTTGAAAGAAAAGAGTCGCGGCTCAATCGGTGGAAACGAAAACCCGGTTTCCGGGTCGGCCAAATGCTCGGAAAAAACATAATCTTTTTCTTCCTCATTGCGATACACCGTAATGACGCCTTCTCCATACTTGAGGGCCGTTTCGATCGAGTCGAGCACACGCATGCGGTCATCGTTTTTTTCTTCGAATGGTTCTCCTGAGGGAAGTTTTTTGAACTGTTTTGCATAATCCGCTTTATTCAAACGATCAACGACAATTTCAATCGAGTGTTTTTTATTCGGATCGAGCTCAATGTCTTCGTTGATCGTGAGGATTTCTCCATCAATACGAAGGCGAACAAATCCGGCTTTTTGGATGCGAGCCAAGACATGTCGATGTTCTCCTTTTTTTCCACGAACAATAGGAGCCATGATCATAAACTTTTCGCCATCATTCCATTGATTAATGGCATCCAGAATCTGACCCGGAGATTGCTTTTGAAGGGGGCGTCCATTTTCAGGATTCGTAGGGGTTCCAACTTTAGAAAACAACAGTCGCAAGTAGTCATACATCTCCGTTACGGTTCCGACGGTTGATCGAGGATTCCTGGGCGCTGTTTTTTGGTCAATAGAAATGGCGGGAGAAAGTCCTTCTATGGCATCGACTTCTGGTTTTTCTTGTAGCTGCAAAAACTGTCGTGCATAGGTAGAGAGGCTTTCGACATAGCGGCGTTGGCCTTCCGCGTAAATCGTATCAAAGGCCAAGGATGATTTCCCCGATCCAGAGACGCCCGTAATTACGGTTAATTTATCACGTGGTATTTCCACATCAATATTTTGAAGATTGTGCATGCGCGCACCACGAACTGTAATTTTCTGAGACATAAAAAAGGATAATAAATAACAAAAACTCCCCTCAGGCGGGAAGCAGTACCCGCGAAGTGTAGCGAGCAAGGGGCTAAAAGTCAAATCTGTTAAGAGAGGGAGTGAGAAATGTATTAATAAAACTAGCGGTCGAGAAATAAATTCAGCAATCGTTTCTTGGTCTCAGAAAGAGGATAGGTCTTTTCTACAAAGGCGCGCGCCTCTTGAGTAAACCCGGGAACTTCGTTGGCGTGGTCGGCAAAATAGCCGATGGTTTCAGCCAGGCTCATGGCATTCCCCGGGGGGATACGAAGCGCACAGGGAAGGGGTTCTTTTGTTTTTTCCACCAAAAATCGTTCAAACTGCTGTAAGATTTCACGGGGTCCGGTTTCGTCAAACGCTAAAACAAGCTTTCCCATAGCAAGGGCTTCGGTGGTGACCCGGCCAAAGGTTTCGGGTTCCGTGGGAAGGACGAGAATGAGGTCCATTTTTCGCATTGTTTCAAAAGGCTGGTCGACTTCATCTTGAAACATCACATTTGAAAGAGATCGTTGTTTCGCAAACGCTCGAATTTCTTTTTCGTATTGAAGAGTCTGTCGATCGCCCGCAAAAGATTGTCCCACGACGTGGAGCATGAGATCGGGGTTTCGTTCGGCGAGGAGGTCCATGGCTTCCAGGGCAAATTTTTGTCCCTTACGAGGATCTATGCGCCCCAGGATCATGATCTGTTGGACGTGTCTGGATGGTTTGGCTTCTGGGAGGATCTCAAAATCAAGACCATTCTCAACAATTTTAATTTTTTTATGATCGCGAGAAGCGATTTTTTTACGCGTATCCTCGCGAGAAGGCATGCCATTGACGACAATGGTTGTGGCTACGGTCGCCATTTTTTTGAGGAGAAATTTTGGCGTCGTGAAGTCGTGCATCATCATGATCCAGGGCGTTTTGAGTCGCCAAAATTTATGCGCAAGATAGGCAACAAAGTGCGTACGCGGCGTATTAGAAAAAATGAGTCGAGTGTTTTGTGCTTGCGCGAAGGTTTTGAGTTTTCGTGCGGCGATCAACAGTTTGATAACAGCACTCATCTTCCGAAGAATCCCACCACGAACCGAAGGAAACACAAAAGATTGAAGGGGGATCGTGTCTGGTAATTTTTCTTGATAGGATTTGAGTTTTCCTCCGACTAAAATAGGCCGAATCTGGCGTCGTTCTGAGGGGGAAAGTTTGTTGAGAAAGTCGATCAAAAAACGCTCAGATCCACCGAGGGTTTCTCCTTGATCAAGAAAAAGCGTTGAGGTTTTCATCTGCGTTCATCATCCAAAAAAATGAGCGATTTGCAATAGTATTTCGAGTAACCATCGGGCAGGGGCGCTCAAAATAGTTCCGACGATCGGAAGCGGTCCCCCAAAGGCGGCGATCATGCTTGCTCCCATAGAGAGAGGAATCAGCGGTTCAGCCACAATATTCGCGATGATGCCAATCCACGGAAACGATCCAAAATACCAGATGAGAAGCGGCGCCACCGATAGTTGGGCAGCGAAGCTTACACTCACAATGAGACGGAATCCAAAGCGTTCAGGAATCCAAAGAAGTTGTTTCTCTATCGGAGTACTCAGGAGAATGATCCCGAGGGTGGAGGCAAAGCTCAGATGAAATCCAATATCTGCACTGATCGTAGCGGGATTAAAAATTCCCATAAGGACCGCGGAAAAAAGAAGAATATTCAAGACATCTGCATTTCTCCCCAAGGCCTTACCCCATCCGGCAAGACCGCCCATCAGGGCCGCTCGGACAACCGGAGCTTCGGCGCCGGTCATCCCCACAAAAAAAACAAGCGTGAAGCCGCTTCCAAGGAAAACAGCCCGCCTTCCAAAATTTTTCAGAGCTAAAGCCGTCAACATGACCACAACGCTCACATTAAATCCAGAGACAACCAAGAGATGTTGCAGCCCCGAATTTTGAAAATCAGACTTCGTCTCTTTGGGAAGCTCATGTTTTACACCCAGGAGAATTCCCATGGCAATTGTGTGATGAGGCGAGGGAAGACTGGTATGGAGATTATGGGCAAATATTTCCCGAACATTTTCAGCCATGCGAAGCCATCCCGTCCCTCTTTCTATTATTTCGAGTGAAGAAGGATTTCTCAGAATAGTCTGAACTTGAAATCGTCGAAGATAAGCCGGGTAATCAAAGTCATCAAATTTTCGAGGACGATAAAGTTTTCCTTCGAGAGAGATTTTGTCACCAAAATGCAGTGACGAGTTAGGGTCTGTAATCAGTAAAAATATTCCATGAGCATTTTCTTGACGGACTTTTACAAAGACGCGGGTGTTTTTTTCTCGCACATCAGGAAAAGAATCAACGTGACCGACGAATGTTTTGGGCGTCCCGGTTAAAGATACAAGCGTGTCAGCCTGCTGCCATCCAAAAGCAGCGCCTTGGGTCCAGAGCATCGATCCTAAAAAAACACTGATCAGCAGTCCTAAAAAATACTGCCAGATAATACTCAAGCTGAGGATGAGAAGAAAAATTAGACCCAGAAGGCCCAGAGAAAAATGCACGTGCCCGGCTAAAAAAAATCCCGCCAGTGCGGAGAGAAAAAGCCATCGAAGTTTTTGAGAAGAGGACGTGGCCATCCTTATTTTTGTAGGCTCTTCTACAAAAAAACAAAGGATTTAATCTCGATTTAATGTTCTTAATTTAGACGTCTCTACAGGGCTTCTAAAACATCACTCAGATCATAGGGTCTTACTTCTTCGACAGGAGTTGTTTGGACTTCATCTCGATGTTTCATGACTTCCAAAAAGTTTTTTCGGTCCCGATTGTGGTAGAGAATCCCGGTATGAATCGGTTCGGCGATCTCTACTATTTTTCGTGCTGCCCAAATATCTTGTGCATCATAGTCAGGAAGCTCACGGACTTCTTTTGCTTGTTCCAACAGCCAGGGGTCGGTCATGTGTTTGTTGTAGGTTGGACAGGTTTGGAGGATTTCGATAAACGCAAACCCTTTGTGATGAAGCGCTTTACGAAAGATCTCTGTCATATGATCCGTGTCGGACGAGATCGTCCGAGCTACAAAAGAAGGGTCTTGGCTCAAAACTAAAGAAAGCGGATTGATAGATTCTTCGGGCGCTCCGTCCGGCGCAGAATTTGCTTTGCATCCTTGGGGCGTGGTACAAGAGGCTTGACCGGTTGTCAGTGCAAAATTTTGATTATCATGATGAAGAAAAAGAATCGGATAGTCACTCCGAATCGCATGGATCAAATGATTGACGCCTTCATTGAGCGTGGCGCCGTCTCCCGCCGAAGCGATGACTTTCATCTTCGGGTTGGCAATTACAGCACCTGCTGCTAAGGGCAGAACTCGACCATGCAGCCCATGAATAGTATAGCCTTCTATTTTATCAGATCCGTTTCCACTACAGCCGATATCAAAGCACATGAGAACTTCGTCGGGAGCGAACCCCTCAAGGACAAGGGCTCGCCGGAGGGCATTTTGGATGGCAAAGTTCCCGCAGCCACCACACCAGGTAATGACTTCTTCGGTCTCGTAGGCCATGTATTGGTCAGCCTTTTGAGACAATTCGCTTCCGTTAGTAGTCGGTAAGGTCATGTATTACTTTTTATATATTCCAGAACATCTTCCAGGAAAAAAGGCCTTCCATCCCATTTGAGAAGTTTGTCAGAAAAATCTTGTTTCGTAGCGTTTTCGATCATGGTTCCGAATTGCCCTAAGTAATTGCCTTCGAGCAAATGCACATTTTTATTGGTTTCAAAAAAAGCTTCAGCGGCTTTTGGTTTGAGTGGAAAAAGATACTCGTAATGAAGATAGTTGATCTTCACCTGGTCTTTTAAAATTTCTATGACGTCGAGCATCACATTGCGAGAACTTCCCCAGCCAATAAAAGAAATATCAGCATCTTTTTCTACGCCATAGGTTTTCGGTTCCGGCAGAGCTTTGCGAATGGTCTCAAGTTTTCTCACGCGTTTGGCATACATCGCCCCGGCCGGTTCGGCCTGTTCGGTCAATCGACCGTCTTCGAGATGTTCATCGCCGTTGGCAAAATAGTAGGTCTTGGACGATCCAGGAATCCATCGCTTGGAAACACCGTCTTCG
This sequence comes from Patescibacteria group bacterium UBA4473, assembly GCA_002389285.1. GTDB lineage: Bacteria > Patescibacteriota > Gracilibacteria > UBA4473 > UBA4473 > UBA4473. Next base: position 4,912 of record DGOF01000003.1, on the reverse strand, counting down.
GTGATTTTAAATCGATCGGTAGATGCTAGATTTTCTAAATCTTTTCCTTCGACCAATCCTCTTTCTATTTTAATTTTATTTTGCTCAAAAGGCAGGACGGCTTGGTGGCTTTCCGCAATGACTTTTTCGGTGAGAAAAATAACCGGAACTTGGTAGATTTCAGCGAGATTAAAAGCGTCTTGAATCAGATCAAAGCAATCCGTCACATCACTAGCACCGATGACAATGCGTGCGAATTCTCCATGAGAGCTATGAATCGCGAGATTGAGATCTCCCTGGCAGGTCCAGGTGGGGAGGCCTGTCCCGGGACCGGGTCTTTGGGCGATGGCCAGGACGAGCGGGCATTCGATGATTCCGGCTAAGCTTACGGTTTCGGTCATGAGGTCATAGCCACCTCCCGAGGTGGCTGCAAAAGCTCGCGTTCCCGCGTGCATGGCGCCGAGCGTCATATTGGCGACCGTGATTTCATCTTCGCCCTGCTTGATGACGAGGTTGAATTTTTTGGCGAGACGACTCATGTGGAGCAAGACGCTACTGGCCGGACTCATAGGGTAGGCAAAATAGCAACGAACCCCGGCATGGACAGCGCCCAGCGCAAGCGCCTGATTGCCTTCTACCATTATTTTTTTCGAAGTGTCTTCGGGCAGTTCTATTTCGAGCTGACTCTCCACGCCATCGTAACCATCTTTAAGACACAGCAGGTCGATAGCCAGAAGTTTGGGCTTGGAAGCGAATCGTTTTTTTATCTGATCTTCGATCCAGTGATATTCAAACCCAAGTGTTTTCCAGAGCATCCCGATCAAGACCATGTTGACCATTTGCTCGTTACCTCCGTGGCTGAAGGAAATAGTTCGGGCTTTGAGTTTGCAAACTTTAATCCCGCGCGCTTCGAACTCTTGCATAAAAGCTTTAAATCCCGCCGGTCGTTCGTATCCATGCAAACAGATACCGCCATCTTTGAGTGAGGAGGCATATTCTTGGAGACTGGGCTTATCAATGACCACCATGATATCGGCTTCGCGAGAAACACTACGAATAATTTTTGATCCAAAATTAATTGAAACTTTTCCAAATCCACCTTTGATCAAGGATTCATTTTCACGATTGGTCTGCAAAAAATAGCCCATAGTCTTGAGCGCACTGGCGACAATGCTTCCGACGCTCGAAAGCCCCGATCCACTTTCCCCGAGAATATTAATTCTTGTTCGCATTTATGTGAGCTGTTGAAGCTGTGTGGATAATGTATCCGTCCAGTCTTTGACGGTTGTTTGCAGATGCGGGACGGGAGATTTATTGATGACCATAGGTGGGCCGAGTAACTTCCCGCCATGGGTGGCCACATACGATAATAAAATTCCAGAACTTTCCAACCGATAATCATCATCGTATTTATGATCGCCCAAGGCAATAACGGCACAATTTTGTCCGGCCAAGTCGAGGTCTTGGATACGGTTATGGAGCTGTAAATAATGGGGCTCAAGCTCCCCGTGTCCATAAGTAGGACAGGCAAGAATTAGCAGGTCGTGGGAAATAAGATCTTCTGGCGTTGAAATCTCAGCGCGCTTGAGTGTTACTTCGTGGCCTGCTTTTTCAAGATAATCCGCGACGGTTTTACAGACGAGATCTGTGTTGCCCCCGGTGGTTCCGTAAATGATATGAACGTGCGCCATGTCGGCGATAATGTAGCAAAGCAAGGCTTAATTCGCAAGCATCTAGACGGGGAAATCTTATTCTCTACAATGAATTTGATGTACAAAATAGTCCCCCTTCACGTTGAAACTTTTGAAGAACTCGAAAGCTTGCTCCGACAGGTTGATGTCCGGGCTGATGGGGTTGAAATTTGGCTGGATGAGCTTTCTCAGATTCCTCTTTGGGAGGAGTATTTAGCCGGAAAGATTATCGATTGGCGCAAAATATTGGGCGATAAGACCTGGCTCTTGGGGGTCTGTAAGAGTGGCGATCCGGCACATAGGATTTCTGTGCTCAAGAAATTTTTACAAGACGGCGGGGACTTTATTGATCTTGATATCGATCAAAACACCCGAGCCGCGCTTCGTGAGTTTCCTCCAGAAAAGCTTTTTCTCAGTTTTCACGATTATGAAAATATACCCAAAAATATGAATGAGATTTTGGAACAGATGAAAGAGGTCGATCCTTATGTCTATAAATTTGCTGTGACGCCTCATTCAGAACCAGAAATAGAACAATTTTTAGATTTTATAAATCATTTTCCAGAAGATCAAAAAGCTATTTTTACCACGATGGGCGCTATTGGTTCGGTGGGTCGCATTATGATCGGCCATACCGGAAAAAATTGGGCTGGATTTTTTGCGCTCGATGCGGAACATAAGACGGCTTCTGGACAACTTGTTTTAGAATAAAAATGATTCCTCTTAAAATTGAAAAATGGCTGAGTTCTTCCGTCTTTCCCCAGCGGGTGATGCTGTCGGGGATGGGGGATAATATTGCCATAGCACTAGAAATAGCAGCGCGACTACAGGGAGTTGATCAAGAGATGATTTCTAAAGGCCTTCATGCTGATACGACGATTTTTCGGGACAAAGGCAAAAGTTTTAAAATTGATTTTTCAGAGGCGGCCAAGCGTGATGAGCAGGGAGAGTTTGAAAATGTACGGGGCTTAATTCGTTGGGCACACCAAAAGCCAACGGCGAATCATCGCATTGCGATTTTGGAAAACTTCGAACGTATCTCGCGTGATGCGCCACATGCATTGCTCAAGCTCATTGAAGAACCGCCGGCAAAAACCATTTTTCTTTTCACGACCCAAAATCATCATCAAATACTCCAGACAATTTTGTCACGGGTAACCGTCGTTCCACTCGCAACACCGGAGACGCCGATTGTTTCTGAAAAAGCGCATGAGTTTCTCGCTCAAAAAACACGGGCGGCTCAGTTTTCGTGGATTGAGGCTTTTATCAAGCAAACACGAGAGGATCATAATCGAGCGGCCGCCGTGACCTTAATTGAGAATCTGATGCAACAGGATCGCATGCAGGCCGGGAAAAATCTCAATACACTCTGGGAGACGCACCAGGCACTGAAAGCCAACGTGAATCAACGATTTGCGTTGGAACGCATGGCGTTAAAATTTATCTAAATCTAAATTTGCGTACTTTTCCCTTTCTGACGTACAATACCCTCAAATAAACATACATCGTATGAAAAAAGGGTTTCTCTTTGGTCTCGGCATTTTGTTTGCGGGCGTGGTCTTGGCGGGAAGCGTCACCGTAGACGGAATTATTATCAGTGGTGCCGGATCGCCGAAGGCGGAACACGACACGGTTTCCTCCGGTGAATTCAATGCGATCGTCAACGCGCTGGAGAATGTTTTTAACACACAGGGCAAAGTCGGCCTTACCGAAGCACCGACGCAAAATGGTGATCATCCGCTTCAGTTTGATGCGAATGGTCCGATAGGGGCGACACAATATTGTAATGATGAAGGAAAAAAATGTTCGACCGCCGAAAGTATAGAATCAACCATTAATTTAGTAGAATCGGGGGATGTCAGTGGTGGAAAATGGGACGATGGAGGGCCGAGTAATAGTATTTTTTACCCGAATGAAGTGGGTATCGGTACGAGCGATCCTACAACAGGACTCCAATTACACGTAAGCGGAAAGGTTGGTGCGGCTGGGTTTTGTAATGAGAGTAATGGGAGTTGTTTTACTTCTGGGGATTTTGCGACCTTGAGCAGTACCGTGACGGCGATTCAGGCGACGTTGGCAGGAGAGCCCGTAGATCCAGACGATCCAGATGCTCCAGGAACTCCGGTAGAGTCAGGCGATAGTGTGTGGACAGCGAATCCAGAAGGAAGTTCGGTGGGAGTTCATTACACAGGAGGCGCGGTAGGCGTTGGAACAGATGCCCCCTTAGGCCTTTTTGAAGTTGAAAATAAGGAACTTGTGCTTGAAGCAACGGGAGAGCAAAAAACATTTCTCCAGTTGCCCCGATGTCCATGTGATACAGCCGTTGATCAGCAAGACGCGTGTGGTAACACGACCGTAGAGGGGGAAGCTGATGGGTATCAATGTTATGATCATTTTTCGGGGAATGGGGAAGCAGTAGCGAATCAATATCAGCTTCGTGGAGGAGTGCATGCTTTTAGTGTGCATCCAAATGGTCATGTAGGAATAGGATCAGATCAACCAACGGCAAAGTTGCATATTGACCTAGGAGATTTTGCATGGGGGCACCCGCCCATCCTGAGTGGGGGATCTGAAAGTGTCGCGACGGGGGCGATGTCAGTGGCGCTGGGGGTGAAGGTCACATCCAGTGGAGCTTTCTCTACGGCTTTAGGTCATGGAACAACGGCCAGCGGACAAAATGCGACGTCTTTGGGGGCAAATACAGTGGCACAAGGGACGAGTTCTTTTTCTGTGGGGTCAGGCTCAGAAGCCTTGGGAAATATCTCCGTGGCCACTGGATTGGGGACGAAAGCGAGTGGTCAAAGTTCAGTTTCGATGGGATACAATACATCAGCGGTTAAAAATAATTCAGTCGCCATGGGAGAGGAAGTCGTTGTTCAAACAAAAAATGCGGTAGGGATGGGGCAATATAATATTTTTGAAGTGGAAGAAAGTGTGTTGGCGGTTGGGATTGGGGCCTATGGAGAACCAAGGGCGAATGCGCTTACGGTTTTAAAAACAGGAGGCGTTAAAGTGGGATATCATACAGATGTAAATATGGCTGACGGAACAGAGGCCGGCGGGCAACTGGTAACACTGGGCGTTGCTGGCGCTGTAGGAGCTACTCATTATTGTGATGCATCAGGGAACAACTGTGCCTCCGCAGCAGATTTGGGAGGCGGATCAAGTCTTTGGGCGGTGAATACTCCAACAGGAGCTATTAGTTATGAAGGCGGAAATGTCGGGATCGGAATAGAATCCCC
>DGOF01000033.1 GCA_002389285.1 Patescibacteria group bacterium UBA4473 | reverse complement strand
AAATGAGCAACTGGAAAGAACCGGTTGATGAATGGCTGCTCGCTCATCCGAAGTTTCTCACGACCTTGGGAACGGTTATGGATGATCCGGAAGACGAAATCGCGGTGATGCCGACGTACTTTAGTCGGAATCCTTCGGGGGAGGCCAATGTTTCAACCCGAATGGGACGACGCGGGGACGATGTTCATAATCGATATACCTCCCAAAACCCTCCTCAGCTCTCGATCGTTTCGCCTCGGAACAATAGTTCGGTCGCACCGGGGTTTGTGGAAGTCCAGGTTTCGGCCAAAGCTAAATATGAACTCAAGGGGATGGAATTCTATTTTGACGACCAGCTGGTCGCCGATGCTTCGTCTTTCCCATGGATTGGTCGCGTGCCCATTCCCGAGTCTGCCACGGTAGGATCTAAACATACGATTCGCGCGATAGCGATCGATCGACTGTTTAATACCGGCGAAGCTATTATTGAGGTAAAAATCGCCGCCGACGAGGTGGGACCGGAGATTACCTTTCTCGGTCCGATCGGTAATCAAGGATTATCGCAAGGATCATTAGTTCATGTATTGGCCGATGTTATTGACCGGAGCTCGGGCGTGAATGTCGTAGAGTTTTTTATCGACGATCAAAGTTTAGGCTTCGAAAAGAAACGACCTTTTCAAAAAAACTTTATTGCCAAGGGGGAGATCGGAAAGCATTCCCTTACGATCAAGGCTTGGGATTACTATGGGAATGTTACCGAAAAAAGTATTCCGATTCGATACGAGAGAGAGCGTCTGATGTCAGGAGGGGATCCAAGAATCGAGAAATTGATTCCGTACAGAAATTCTGTGACCGTCGATATTATTTTCCCGAATGCCGCCAATGTCGAGTGGGCTGAATTTATCGTAGAACAAGGGGAGAACGTCATTTTTTCTCAGAAGTTTGATCATCCGCCAAAGTCCATAGAGCTGCAGTTACAGAAAAACAATGAAGGGAAAGCTCGTATGCAACTGTACAGTAAGATCAAGGGGAGGAAGGATATACATAAGAGCCCCGAAAAAACATTAGAGTTATAGATCAAAATCCCTTACAATTTTATCGATTATTCTTTAATAATTTTTAACATATGAAAAAATACATCATAGGACTTGTTGTGGCGGGGTTAGGTGGGGGTGGATATTGGTACTATGCTCAGGACGGGGGCCATACGGCCTATGCTTCGGGCGAAGGGGTCTTAAACGCGCTCCACGAAGAATTTCATGAGGAAGTTTTTCACGCTTTATCCGAGATGAACCAGGAAGAAGCCATTCAGACAAAAGCTTCGATCAAAGTAGACGTTGATGGAGATATGCTCCCGGAAGGCGCTCCTATCGGAGGGCTTCAGGTGGCCCTCGATCTGGTTTCCAAAAATGATTCTTCACAAGCTGTAGGAGCGATTGATCTTGATGTGAAACTCAAGGCCGCGGCGACCATGATGGGGGTTGAGGCCGGAAATATTGATGTACAGCTCAAGGGACTGGCAAATGAGGACCTGATTGTTTTCAATCTTCCAGCCTTTGATCTTTCGGTTCCCATGATGGGAATGGACATAGCATTGCCAGAGGAGACGTCTGGATCTTGGTTTGAAATAGACTGGGCTGCGGTAGAAGAGTCTATGAACTTTGAAGCACTGAAAGCCTTGGATCCTTCCATGAAATCCCCTCAAGAAATGTTACTTGGGAATAACTTGTTAGCCTATCAGTCGACGGTAGCCGAATGGAAAAAGGTATTACCAGAGCTTTCCATTATGTCGGCCTCAGAAGATTTTGTGGTTAAAAATGGATTCTATGAGTTTACTATCGTTTCGGATGTTGAAAAAGTAAAAGCTTCGTACGAGGTCGTGCGAGCCTCGATCGACAAACTTTCGTATGGAGATCTTACGGTCGAGGATATGCCTCCGGTGGAAGAGGTTCCCTGGGAAGAATTTCCACAGATAGCAGGACTCTTGCGGGTGAGCCAAAAGGCACCGCATGCGGTAGCTTTTGAAGGAGTGGTTCGCGTCGAGGGGGAGGAAGAAGTCCTTCCGGTTAAGTTTTCAATAAGTGAAGACGCTTTCTTTTTTGAGGTTGATCAGCGCGAAGCCGGTGATATTCAGTTTATGATAGATATTGATACCAAAGGCGGCCGTATCAGCGGAGCCGATCAAAACCTCACCTGGACCAAGAAGGGCGATACCTATCAAGGAGAATTTATGGCAAAATCCTCTTTTGAGGAAGAGCTTCAAAAGATTTTTACATTCGAACTTTCTGAGCATGAGGCATCAGGATGGAAAGGGGTGATTCATGCAGAAGAAGATGTTGCATCTCTTGTGATTCACCAGGTAGATTTTTCAATAGAAGATGAGTCTTTTTCTTTCCAAGCCTCAGTGCTGGAAGCAGAAAAAGAATTATTGTCATTCGAATTCAACATGGATTCAGATCCTATCGATTCTTTTACGCTTACAAAACCAGAAGGGGTAGAACCCCTCGAAAGTTTTCTTGAGCAGGCTTCGGAATTATCAGGCGGGATGATCGGCGGTGGAGGATTCCCGATCGGAGCGGTGATGCCAGCGGGCGCAACGTTTGAACCAGAGATGGAAGACGCCGTGAAGATGGGCGGTACTTCCATGACAGAAGAAGAACTTATGGAGATGATGAAAGCGATGGAAGAGATGGCACCCAAAGAGATGGAAGCGCCAGACGCTGCGCAAGAAACCATGGGAGGGGCTTCCATGACCGAAGAAGAAATAGAGGCGATGATAAAAGCGATGGCAGAGATGGACGAAGGGGATAGAGAGGCTTTAATAACGCCTTCGGAAGAGGACATGGATGCCTATTTCAACGCCATGCAAAATATTTCTCAAGATCCAGCGGCTTTCGAGGAAGCGTCGAAAAATCTCGAAGAATCGGCTCAAGAATCAAACGAAAAGTTGGAAGGCGTTTTGCGTCAGAACGGAATTTCTACGGATTTTTTGGAAGAGGAAGAAGATTTTTCTATTCCAGGATTAGAATAAGTTTCTAAAATTACATCTTACACCGCCGGATATTCGTAATCCGGCACAAAAAAGTCTTTGGGAGCGCTTGCTTGAAGTGCTTCCAAAAGGCTTTGTTCGCTCTTTTCGAGAGAGATATTCAGCATTTGAAAAAGTTCCTGTTTGTCAGCCGGTAGCGCCGCGGAAAAAACGGGTTGCCCTTGAAATTTTTCAGCGGCTTCAGCGACGGGCAGAGCTATGAGTTCTTCATCTTGCGCTACAAAAAGTCGACTCGAAAAAGAGTTCAGAAGAATCGGCGTGGCCGCATGTTCAGCACTTAGATGCGTTCGCATCCATTGATCCGCACGGATCTGGTGAATAGGCAGGTCGTATTTTTTCGCGAGTGCATTGAGGATTCCGGATGCCGCGCGCAAACAGCTAAAGCCTCCCGGTCCGGTGACGCCGCCAATGAAAGTTAGTTTTTCAGGATGTTTTTCTAAAAATTCAAAAACCTGAGAGCCGTCTTGTTTCCGGTCTTCCCATGAAATTTTTTCAATGAGATTTTTATCCTCATCAAAAAGTGCACAAAAGTGCGAATCTACGCTGGTATTGAGGACAAAAAGCATGATTTTTGGCTGGGATCGTCTTGAAACGCGCCCAAAAAAGTAGAGGTCACGGTATCGCTGTTCACTTTGTTTACGCCCCGCGCGCACATGCAGAGATGTTTTCCCGTGATCTGCACGGCGACGCCTTTAGGTTTGAGTTCGTTAAAGAGGGTCTCGGCGATCTGCACGGTCATGCGTTCTTGATTTTGTAATCGTTTTGCAAAGCAGTCGACGAGTCGGGGCAATTTTGAAAGCCCTGTAATTTTTTTATCGGGAATATAAGCAATGTGAACCTGTCCCAAAAACGGCATCATGTGATGCTCACACATCGAAACATAATCAATATTTCGTACCAGGATCATCTCTTCATAGCCTTCGTTTTCAAACGTCTTGATCAGGCTTTCAGGATCTGTTTTATATCCAGAAAAAAGCTCCTCGTAGGATTTTACAATCCGAGCAGGGGTTTCCTGCAGTCCTTCACGTTCGGGATCTTCCCCAATATGAACGAGGATTTTCTTAATCGCGTCTTCAGTTGTCTGACACATGGTTTAAAAGCTCAGAAAGCCGCCCAAGTGTAGGTATTTCGAAGTTTTCGTCAACGAGCTCACTCCACGGCCCCAGCACAAATACGCGCTTGGCAATTTCTGGATGGGGCAATGTTAATGTTTCACTCTCACAAACAACCTCTCCATATATCAAAATATCAATGTCTAACGTCCGATCCGCCCATTTTACGTCTCTCACACGACCTTGCTCTGATTCTACCTCCTGGAGCGTCCTGAGCAGGTCTTCGGGCTTTAAATCAGTCGCTACTTCCCACACCGCATTCGTAAAATCATTTTCTGCTACCCCGCCATACGGGGCATTTTTTAAATTTTTAGATTTTTGAATAATTTTTACGCCTCGCGTTTCTAGTTCTTTTTCTGCTAATACAAAAATTGATTTAGCATCGCCGATAGAAGATCCGAGGGAGAGGAAGATATTTTTCACAAAAACAGTATAGCTCTATTTGTAGGAGTGTCGTAAAAAAGTCTTTAGGAAAAGACGATTTTAATACAGCTGAAACAGTGTCGTTCAATATTTTCCACCAAACTTTGTAATGTTTTTTCATCTTCTCCCATCAAAGTTTCTGTCAGTGTTTCAATTTCAAATCTTTTATTACTTAGATGCGGACAGGCCTCTCCAAGGGCCCGACTGGTCACTTGACACGATAAATCATAACCATCGAACGCTGAAGCATGTCTCTTCATTATCCTTCGGACGATCCGCTCAACCAGGAGCTCTTTCGAAGAATCTTGTTGCATTAGGTACTTAAGAGAGCCAACATCAGAAAAGAGTTCATTTAATTGCAAAGCACTGTAGCGCGCTCCTAAGTATTCAAAAGACCGTTGAGCTTGTTCCTCTAGTGGCATTGAAAACAAACGTTCAAACAAGACATGGGAGGCTTCATTTATTTGTGTGGCACCTGTTTGTAAGGCGCTTCCTTCTTCAAAATTATGTGTAAACACAATAGCAGATTTACTTACTTTTTTCCCGAGTAATTGAGAATAGACATTATTCTCGAAGTTCAGACCCCTTTCTTCTACATACTGATAAAAATCGTAAATAGAAAATTCATCATGATCCACTCGTAAAGTTGGAACGACGAATGCCTTTTCTGGAGATCCTGTGAAAGAAATATTATGCCCCTCAAAATCAAAAACAGACCGCATATCAATATCTTCTTGAGATACTATGCGATTTAGGTGAGTATTAAAAATAAATTTTTCTTTATCGAGATTGAAGTGGTTAAGGGAAAGATCAAAAAAATACCCTTCGTGTTTTAGTGCAGAACTTAGCATCGAACTAAAATAGGGACTCATATCGTTTGCAATCGGAACTCCATCAGCTTTAATTGTGAAATTTCTCATATCAAGCTCTGCTTCTATTTCTTTTTTCGTTGTCTGAAATAATTCATTAATATCTTCCTGTGTTGCCTCTTCTTGAGAGGTTAAGAAATCATATTGTTTTTCATAGAATTGATATATTTTACACTGTAAAATAATCAATATAGATTCATGATTGGCTTCTTTATTTTTCAATCTTTGATGCATGGATTCATCCGAAAAATCGCCCGGAGAGAGGGAAGGTTCTTCCTTTTTAGAGGCGAGTGCATCTGAAACAATACCTCCAGTAAAAGCGGCGGTAACAGCCGCGAAGCATCCTCCCAAGAAAGCGCGTCTTGATACTAAAGATTCTGGTTCTTTTTCAGTTTGTGAGCTGAGTTTTGGAGTCCTCTTTCTTTCTTTTGCTTTTCGAGATAATTTTGACATAAATTCATAGATCAAAGATGTATCATTATAGCAGAAGATGAGATTTTGTCAATGTGTGCAAAAGGGAAAAAATGGGGTCAGTCACCTTTTTCATCCCTCCCAATCCTTCACCCGCACGCCATCCCCCCACTTTTCCACGACGACTTTTTGGTGTTCGCGCCATTTGAGTTCTCGCATAACATTAATCGGAATAGTGATATAGTACGAACCAGAGGCAGACCTAGATACTTTTCTGATATGCTCTGAGCCGAGAGGTTTTCGGGCCATTTATCTACGTAGTTAATAACGTAATTAATTACGTAGTTTAAGATAGATAAAAGAGGGGATAAAAACAAGAGGGAGGAGCGCTGACCAAGTGATTGACAAATAAGGGTGTATGAGTATAAAAAGACAAATAACACACTTTTCACTATGTACACAAGAGGTATCTTAGAACGCTATGCAGAATCAATAGGCGATGAAGAATTTAAAGTCTTCATCGAACAATTTCCTTTTGTAACATAAACCCCCGAAGGAGAATCTATCCCTGAGGGAGGTCTTGTCAGTGGTAGCTGCGTCGAGGAGGCAACGGCTGGAACTAAGTTTGCGGTCCTTGAGATAGCTCTTCGAAGCCGTTTTGAGGAGTTTTTGACCCAAGAATGCCGGGACTTTCAGCGCAAACAATCTGAACCAGGCGCTTCTTTTATCGACTTAGGGGATATGCCAGTGAATGTTAAAATTGTTGTCGATCCAGATGTGACGACCTTCCGAACCGGACGATCTCGAATCTAAATTCTGGTTTTAATATCGGAACCGGAAGTAAAAGTAAGAAAAATATCACAGTAAGATCCCTCCCCTTGTCAGGGGAGGGACATTGCTGTGATGTTTTTGGACAAACTGAAGAAATTACTGCGGCCGGAGCAGGTGTCCCGAAGGGCACCTGGTTCGAAACAGTTCGGTTCTTTATTTTTAAAAATATTCATATTGAGACTTATCTAGTGAAAAATTTCGAACCAGGTGGTTTTGGATAACAAAACACACCTGCTCCGGCAGCGAATGTTGACAAAACTTGGTTTTGGACTATGTTCCGGTCGATTTTGAGGTCCGAGCGGGATTTCATATACACTAGAAACAATCACAATGTCGGAAGAAAGAAAAATAAGTGCTCATCGTAGATCAATGTGTCAGACGACACAAAGAGATAGTATTGTTCCACATCAAGAACCTTTGTCTGCAATAAAAACAACTGAGTCGCCAGTAAGTGTGTATACAGAGTGGGATCCTTTAGAAGAAGTTATCGTAGGGGTGGTTAATGGTTCTTGTGTTCCAGAATGGGACAGGATGATAGAAGCAACTTCGCCAGAAAAGCATGCTGATTTTTTTCAGCGGCAGGGCGGGAAACCGTTCTCTCCAGAACTTATTCAAGTGGCCAATACGGAATTGGAAGAATTTGTGAATATTTTGGAAGGAGAGGGGGTAAAGGTTCGACGGCCTGAAGAAATTGATTTTAGTGTGTCTTATTCCACTCCTAATTGGAAAATGAAGAGCGGATTGTACGCGGCTATGCCAAGAGATTGTTTGCTTATTTTTGGAAATGAAATAATTGAATGCCCAATGGCTTGGAGATCTAGATATCATGAGTTAGATGCTTTTAAACCTCTTCTGAAGGAATATTTTCACCAAGGTGCACATTGGACTTCCGCACCTCGTCCGCAGCTTAAAGAGGAGCTTTATGATAAGGGATATGATAAAAAAGGAGGGTATGTAGCGACAGAGTTTGAGCCGGTATTTGATGCAGCAGACTTTATACGTTGTGGAAAGGATATTTTTTGCCAGAGAAGCCATGTTACAAATGAGTTTGGGATTGAATGGCTTCGGAGGCACTTAGATGGGAAATATAAAATTCATGTGTTAGAGGTAAATGATCCTGCTCCAATGCACATAGATGCAACGCTTTTGCCATTGGCTCCAGGAAAGCTTTTAGTGAATTCAGAACGGCTTGGAAAAGTTCCAGATATCTTCCGGTCATGGGATATTCTTGAGGCGCCAGAGCCTTGTGTCTTCGATGATTATCCTTTGTATATGACTAGTGAGTGGATCAGTATGAACGTTCTTATGCTTGATGAAAAACGAGTACTCGTTGAAAAGGGAGAAGAGGCGCTTATAAAAAGCCTCCGATCTTGGGGATTTGTACCAATTTTATGTTCTTTTAAAAATTTTAATTCTTTTGGAGGGGCTTTTCATTGTGCAACATTGGATATTCGAAGAAAAGGGGGATTACAGTCTTATTTCTAATACTCTTTGATGCCTTCCAATTGTTTCATCCAGGTTTTTACCTGTTTATTTTTTATAACTTTTTCATGTTCAATTTTTGCGCGTTCCCACATGTTTTCAAATAATGTTTGATCAATTTTAGCAATATCATCATTGATTATGATCGTTGAGAACATTCCATGTTCGGAATAAGACATGGATAGGATCCTGTCATGGGCAATGAAGCGCTCTCCTCCAAAGAGATTTTTTGTTTTTGGGGAAGTGATGTAGGTCTTTCGTTTAAAATCATTGTCAGTGAGATGGAGCAATACGGCATCTTTGCAGTAGGTGCATACCATTTTACAAAAAATATTTCTTTCTTCTCTTTGTTTGATAAAGCGCCCCATCATTTTTCGGAACTTAGGATGTTCTTCGGGGGCTGGACAGACATAATTATAAAGTTCTGTATTATCGGAAACGGCTTCCAAGAACTCATTATAGGATTGGACTACATTGTCTACGCCTTCATAGAAGGTAACCTTTGGAAGGTAGACACTTTGGCTGCGCATTTGCCCAAGCAGGGGTTTAATTATCTCGAGTTTTTCCTTCTTTTTCTTAACTTCTTCTAGGAAGCGTTCGGTCTGAACATCTAGAAGTTTGGAGATAGTGTCGGGTTTTTCAGGAATGTAGCACGTGATCTTGTTTTTGATAGTTTTATTGGCAAATCCTTTTTCTACGAGAGAATTGAGTAAAAATTGTGAAGTGCTGCGTGAAACTTCCATTCGTTTTCCCATCACAGCGGCTGATTGGACACCCAGTTCGAGGAGAAGTGAGTACATTTCTGCTTCTTTTTTACTGAGGCCGATTTCTTGGAGTGTGGAAATAATCATCGTTTAATTTAGTTGTTAACAGTGGGCTGCTGTTACTTTTGAAGTATTGAGTTGTTCAGTCGTAAAGCCTAGAGAGGCGTGTAGCTAGCTAATAGCAGAATGATACTATCAGCTTATTACTTGTCAAGTTTTGTTTTCTGTGCAGAATGGGGGTTACTTTCAACAAAGTTCCATGCTCCTCCACAAAGCCATCGCCTTTGCCGCCAAACACCATTTCCACCAAAAACGCGAAACGGGAGAAGATTTTATCGCTCATCCTCTGAGGATTATGGAGAACCTTGAAGGACTGGGGATGAGCGAGGAGATCTTAACGGTCGGTGTCCTTCACGATCTCGCGGAGGACACCGCCGTTTCGTATTCAGAGATTGAGCAGAACTTTGGGACGGATGTGGCGTTGATGGTCTACTTTTTGTCGAAAGACGATAAATCCTACTTTGGTGAGAACGGCGAAAGAGCCAAGCACTGTGCAGAAAAAATAGCGCAGGGCGCACGAAAATACCCGGAAATACTCATTATAAAATTAAATGACCAGTTGGATAATCTGCAAACGCTGTACGGATTAAATCTTGAACGAAGACAAAAAAAGATTACGCACATGAAAAAGTATTTCTTGCCGATGTACGAAGAATTCCGGGAAAAGATTCCGGTGATCTTGATCGAAGCGTTTGAAAAGTTGCTGCGGGAGGTGAAGATCGCAGTAGAACGGGAGGAATGTTATGCAGTTATGAAGGGCCTTGCCCTCCGAAGCTAAGGGCCTGCCCTCCGAAGCTTTAGCGTAGGAGGGCTAGATAAACGTCTCCACCAACAATTGCGATAATCCCGTATACGTTTCCGGCGTCAGCGTCAGCAGTTCTTTTTTTGTTGCGGCGGGTAGTTTGCTCTGCTCAATAAATGCTCTGACTTCGTCCAGCGTCAACGCTTTGCCGCGGCTGAAGGCTTTGAGCTGATCATACGCATCGGCGTGGCCATGAGCTCGTAAAACGGTTTGGACGGCTTCGGTGAGGACTTCTGGAGCATTCTGGAGATCTTTTTTGAGGGCAGCGCGTTTGAGTTCGAGTTTGCCCAAACCTTTTTGGAGAGACTTGAAGGCGAGCAAGACGTGACCGAAGACGACGCCAAAATTTCGTTGCAGAGTTGAATCCGTCAGATCGCGCTGCCAACGACTGATGGGAAGTTCATCCGCTAAAGTTCGCGCGAGGCCGCGAGCAATTTTAAAATTCCCTTCGGCGTTTTCAAAATCAATCGGGTTTACTTTGTGCGGCATAGTGGAGGATCCGACTTCTCCCGCGACAACTTTCTGACCAAAATATCCCAGGCTTACATAGCCCCAGATGTCTCGGCATAGATCAATAAGTACGCTTGAAAGCAAGGCCGTTTGATCCAAGAAAGACGCCTGATGATCATGGTTTTCGATCTGCGTGGTGAGGGGATTCCATTTGAGCCCGAGATTTTTTTCTACAAAAATTTGAGAAAGTTTAATCCAGTTTTTCTTCGGGAACGCACTGACATGAGCGGCGTAGTTTCCGGTGGCACCATTGATCTTGGCGGTAATCGGAAAGTTTCGCAGGACGTTTTCGAGGTGCAATATTCTGAGATAAAACACGCCGATTTCTTTCCCCATAGTACTTGGGGTAGCGGTCTGACCATGGGTGCGGCAGAGCATGGGGACGCCTTTCCACTGACGAGATTTTTGTTTCAGATCTTTCAGAATTTCTTTCAACTGAGAGACCAGAATAGCTTGGCCTTGCTGAAGCATGAGACCATAAGACGTGTTGTTAATGTCTTCCGAGGTGCAGGCAAAATGGATCCAACTCCAATGACTTTTGGGGGTGAATTTTCGGACAAACATTTCGACAGCCTTCACGTCGTGATTGGTTTTGGCTTCGATCGCTTTAATCGCTTTGTAATCTTTAGCACTAAAATTTTTCTCGAGTTTTTCGAGTTTCTTGATGGCCGAAGCCGAAAGCTTGGGCGCGATGCCTTGTTCGACTAAAAATAAAAGCCATCGGATTTCTACCACGGTTCGAGACTGCATCAGGCCATATTCAGAAAACACAGCATCGAGTTCGAGAACTTTTGGTCGGTAGCGGTCATCGAGAGGAGAAAGCATAGTGGCGAGGAGCGATAAAGTATGCAAAATATACTAGATCTACGAAGAACTAGCAACTCGCAATCCGCCATGAGACACTAGTTTCCCCACTTCAAGTCATCAACATGACAAACTTCGGGGATGTCATTTTCCATCAGAACTTTTACTTTTTTGTTTAAAATATCCAGTCCGATCACACGGCCCATTTTTCCTTTTGCCGTGGTGACGGTTTGTCGTAAATGCGGAAGATACTTGCGCATACGACGGTATTCTTTGAGTTCGTAGACGAGACAACATTTGAGTTTTCCACAGAGGCCCAAGAGCTGATCGTTGTCTTTTATTTTGAGGTTTTGATCACGTGCGGCATTCATAGGGATGGATCCCAGATCCATTTTGAAACTTGAGCAGCAGGTTTCTTGTCCACAAATACCAAATCCACCGACAATTTTTGCCCGGTCACGAGCACCGACACGTTCGAGATGGATGCGCGTTCGGCCAAATTCTTTGCCCAAGAGCTTGAGAAGATCTCGGAAATCAACGGGTTCTTCAGAGGTAAAGAAAAAAGAAAACGTCTTGCCTGTAAGATCGGTTCGGGACGCAAAAAATCTCATCGAAAGGTCGAGTTTTTCGGCACATTTTTTGGCGGCAATAACCCGTGGTTTTTCAGAAGACACCAGTGTTTCGTAATCTTTTAAGTCTTGGAGTGTGAGCTTTCGTGAGAAGCTGTATTCATCATCGCCTTTATCCGTCCAGGGTTCCTCATGGGGACGTTTTAAGACTTTGGCGACGATCTGAGAACTTTGTTTGTGGGAAAGAAGAATTTTTTCATGCACCGAAAATTCCTCCTCGCCTTCTGGAGCGGGGAGTTTGACCAATCGATGATGCAGGAGATCCACGAGATGGAGAACTTTCATTTCGGAAAGAAGATAGCAAATGAATGGGCAATGATCAATTCTTAAATTTGAAAAACCCCGCGACGGCAACTGATGTACTATCAGTCACGCGTCGCGGAAATAGGGTTGGCTCATGGCAAGTTGCGGATATTCTCCGTGAGGAGAAGACCTATGCCAGCAATCAAGAGGGCCATGTCAAAGTACCACCAGATTTCGAAGGTTCTCGAGGGAAGATCAAGACTTTCTTTGCAGATATGCATGATGTTGACCATCAGTGTCCCTGCGATGAGACATATAAATCCAAGTATCGAGAGAGTGGACATGTGATGAGTCCTCCACGATTGTTGCGTTGCCAAAGAGCCGTTGTTCGGGGAAATCCCGAACACGACAAACGGGTTGGGGATGTTCCACACGGAACTGAGCAGAGAGTAGTTGTGGAGGGGGAATTGTCAATTACATTAAATCTAGATTAAATATTTGGTAATGTTTAAAGAGCGTGTTTAGATGTTTTTGTTTTCTTATTTTATTTGATATTATTAACGCATCGCGTTAATATCGCATCGCGTTATGATTCTTTCTTTTTTGGATCGTGAAGCAGAAAAAATTTTTAACAGAGAATATGTTCAAAAATTTGCTCATTCATTGCAGCGAGTAGCGCTTAGAAAGCTTCTCATGCTTGATGGATCCGTACGCCTTCAGGATCTGCTTTCAATGGAAAGATCATAATGCGTATCAGGTTCATATTCTTGATTATCATTAAAATGTCTCAAATACCACTCATACATCCAGGAGAAATTCTTTTTGAAGAGTTTCTTAAGCCCCTTCACCTCAGTCAATATCGTTTGGCGAAAGATGTCTGTGTGTCTCCACGTAGGATTAATGAAATTGTACATGGTCTCCGTGCCATTACCGCCGATACAGCCTTGCGTCTGGGACGATATTTTCAAAACACGCCTCAATTTTGGCTGAATTTACAGATGAAATATGATCTTGAAAAGCAAAAAGAACTTCTTGGAAAAGAATTTGAGAAAGAGGTGAAAATTTTAACATAGAAAACTCCCGCGACTGCGAGTGCGATGAACAGGAAAATGAGGATGAAAATCAGGATGCCGTAAAGCATGCAGATTCCTCCTGATGGGGTTTGAAAAGAGCCGTTGTTCGGGGAAATCCCGAACACGACTTGCGGGTTGGGGATGTTCCACACGGAACTGGTTCGAGCGTAGTCGTGGAGGGGGGAATTGTCAATTGATGCCTACACAATGATCCCGCCGCCTAAGCACACGTCCCCATCATAAAAAACAATAGACTGGCCTGGTGTGACGGCGCGGACGGGCTGAAGAAATTTAACAGTTATAACTTGATCAGCGAGAGATATCACACAATTAACCGCATCAGATCTATATCTGATGCGGGCCTGAAGATTTGTTTTGTCTGGTGATTCGCCCGCAACCCAAGTGAGTTTATGCGCCTGAAGTTCTGAAGTCAGGAGCTGATTTTCATCTTGGGATACTTCTAATTTATTTTGATCAAAATTTTTGTTCACAACGAACCAGGGAGATTCTTTGGCACCTTTGACGCCGCCGATGTGAAGTTCTCGACGTTGACCCAACGTATAGAAACTCAGGCCGATATGTTGCCCCAGAACCTTGCCGGTTTCGAGTTGAACAATATCCCCGGGTTCTTTTTCCAGATATTGCTGGAGAAATTTGGAATAATTACGCTCTCCGACAAAACAAATTCCAGTAGAATCTTTTTTATCAGCATTTAAAAATCCTGATTCCTGTGCGATTTTCCTGACTTCTGATTTGTCTAAATCTTGTAGCGGAAACAAGACTTTTTGAAGTTGTTTCTGTCCTAGTGTGTACACGAAATACGTCTGGTCTTTGTTTTTATCAAAAGGAATCTGTAGTTCTTGGAGTCCTGTTTTTGGGTTCAAATAATTTTTCGCATAGTGTCCTGTGGCCAAGAAATAAGCGCCGAGTTCTTCCGCTTTTTCTAAAAAAACTTTGAACTTAATGTACTGATTGCACCAGATGTCAGGATTGGGAGTGAGTCCGTCGCGATGAGCCTGAAGAAAATCTTCAAAGACGTCGCGCCAGTATTCTTTGGCAAAATTAAAACTATAAAATTGAATACCGAGCTTGTCTGCGACCGCGCGAGCATCGACAGCATCAATGGCAGCGGGGCAGTGTGGATCATCTTCATCCTCCCAATTTTTCATGAAAATACCAATAACCTCATAGCCTTGATCGACCAAAAGTTTGGCAGTGACGCTGGAATCTACGCCACCAGAAAGCCCTACTACAACGCGAGAAGTTTTATTCATCTTGTCCATTTTACAATAAACACTATAATCTGCGCGCTATGGCTGACAAGAAAACAACCGAATTCGAAACAAAAATCCAAGCGTTGGAAGCATCGCTTGAGGCAGAAAAACAAGCAAAGTTGCGAATTTTTGCCGATCTTGAAAACTTCCGTCGAAGAGAAACTGAGAACAAAAAAAACTGGGTAAGCTTTGGGATTGCGGAGTTTGTGAAGCAGATTTTGCCACAGATTCAGACGCTGCGGCTCGCGGCCGAACACACGCAAGACGAAGACGTGAAAAAATCTTTGCAGCAATTTCTTGAAAAGCTCACAACGCAGGGACTTTCTTTGATCAATCCGAAGGCAGGCGAAGTCCTTGATCCAGAAAAACATGAAGTTATGATGGTGGCCGAAGGGGCTGCCGGAACGATTGTTCAGACACTTGAACCGGGTTGGCAGTTTGGGGAGATTATCATCGCCCCCGCGAAAGTCTCTGCCGCCGCCTCTTCCTAAACTTATTTTTTTTATCAAATGACGAACAAAAAACCTCTTTACGTCCGTATTCTCTGCTGGGTCGCGCTCATTGCGATGATCGGCAGTGTTTTCTTGCCCTTTCTTTAATATGAAACAATCCGTTCCCGGTATTTTTACGCGCATGGGCCATCTCTGGACACGCTTTGATTTTGTCGATCAGGTGATTTTAAAAGATAAGAGCAGCGCGCAGACCCTGTTTTTTTGGTTTTTTTGGAACACGGTACTGGTGCTTTTCATCAGTCTTATTTTCACCTTTCAGTTTCAAGATTTATTTCTTCAGTTTGAAGAAACGGGCAAAGGGCTGTTGTTGCAAGTTCAAGAGCATGATCCCGAACAATTCCAGCAGGTTTTTGACCTCTGGAAACAAAATCCAGACGCCTTTGCGTTGACGCTGGGTGGATCTTCCTTTTTAGTTTTCTGGTTTCTTTTAGCCGTGGCACGAATTTTACCCGCTCTTTTTATGGCCTGGCTTTTCTGGCTTTGGGGAAACAAAGGGATGGGGAAGAAAAATCTTACCTACGGGCATACTTTTCTCGCAACGCTTCACGTGGCGATCCTGCCGCTCATCTTTGCCGTTATATTTTTGATCAATAACTGGTTTAGGCCTGAACTTTACTTCCTGATTGGTGTCTTTATCATGGGAATGAATTTGCGCAATATCAAAACCTCAAATCATCACGATCCCAATAATTTATCACCTCAATAATTCATGTTAGGTATTACAGATCTCAAAGTCGGAAAAACAATTCAATTAGACGGACAACCCTATCTCATTGTTTGGAACCAACACAGTAAACAGGCCCGAGGTGGAGGTGTTATGAAGACCAAGCTTAAAAATCTTCTCACGGGGAATGCGTTGGAAAGAACTTTTCAGGGAGCTGAATCGATTGAGCCAGCAGAAGTGTACTTCAGAAAATCACAATATCTCTATGCCAGTGGGGAAGACTATGAATTCATGGACCAAGAAAATTTTGAAACGTTTCAATTTACAGCAAAGCAGTTAGGCGATAAAAAAGAGTTTTTAATTGATGGTATGGATGTAGATGTCCAGTACTTTGGGGATCAGCCCATCAATCTACAGTTGCCACCGAAGATGACGTTGGAAGTGACTTACACCGATCCGGGCGTTAAAGGCGATACTGCGACGGGCGGTTCTAAACCCGCCACGCTTGAGACGGGATTTGTTATTAAGCAGGTACCACTTTTTATTAACATTGGTGATAAAATTGTGGTTAATACCGATAGCGGAGAATACGTGGAACGGGCTAAATAAAAATCATGCAAAAAATACTGTTGAAACTTCGCTATTATCTGGAGATGATTGCTTTGCCAGTTTTTGCATATCTTGTCTTTCATCTGGCAGGACACGGAACGGCCTTGTTGACCGGGATCCATGAATTAGAAATTATTGCAGGCGGTTTATTTTTAATATTCTTTGCCTGGCTTTGGCATCGTCCCCAACTCAAAAAATGGGTACCCTGTAGTCATGATCACTGTCACAGTGAGCTTCCGATTCCCCATATTCTCGCGACCGTCGCGCTGTGTCTGCACTTTTTCCCCGAATCAGGCGTTCGACATGAACTTTTACGAGGCGTCCTTGAAGGAGAGGCTATGTATGGCCTGGGTTACATAGGCTTTGCCGCCCATGCATTTATTGATTTGATTATCGTCCTGGTTTTATCCAGCTACTGGAAAGCTTGGCCGGGGAAAATCATCAGTTTTATTGTTATGATCAGTGTTTGGGTCATGGCTTTTTTCACGATGGAACATGTTCACACGCATAGTGATGGAGCAAGTCTTGAAGGCTGGATCTTCCTGGTCAGTGCCTTTTTACTGGCGATGTTTGTTCACAAACCACACAAGCCAAAGACGTGTAGGAGTTGTGAGCATTAAAACAGTATGAAAAGAAAATTATCTCGCCTTCGAAAAATATTCGTTATTATTTTGATATTAGTTCTGTCGTGCGTAGTAGTGCTGATGGCGCTTATTAAGCAGCCTGTTTTTATTAAATATAAAGATGAAAACATCAGTGTTCCCAGCGTTCTTTCGGATCAAACAAATCTAGAGGATCATGTTAAATTTTTATCGACACTCGATAGAGCCAGTGCCAAGGGGCAAAAAGAAGTACATAAATATATTACGAGCCAACTTGAGGCCTCTGGTATTGAAGATGAAAAGATAAGCAGAGAAACCTATCTTGCCGGAGGGGAAGAGTATCAAAATATAAGAGTGAAATTCGGACAAAAGACGTCATCAACAACAGAGAAAACAAAATATATCATCGGGGCTCATTATGATTCTTTTGATAATTTTCCTTGTGCCGATGATAACGCAACTGGGGTGGCTGGATTGTTAGAGATCGCTCGGGTTCTTGCGAAGACGCCTTTAGAGGATAAGGAAATAGAACTGGTATTCTATTCGACCGAGGAACAGCCTTTTTTTGCCATGGGAAAAATGGGGAGCTCTATTCATGCAAACAATGTAGCGGATAAAGAAAACATTAAGTTGATGATAAGTTTGGAGATGATTGGTTACTTTTCCGAGGAAGAAAATTCACAAGAGTTGCCTCTAAACATACTAAAATTTGTTTATCCTTCGGAGGGAAATTTTATTACAGTCGTTTCTAACTTACAAAATACGACTGAAACCAAGAAGGTTAAAAATATATTTTCAACCTTCCTCAAAAGAAATAATCTGATAACAGTGGACTCTATGAACGCCCCTGATTTCGTTCCGGGAGTGGGTTGGTCTGATCATAGGAATTATTGGGAGTTTGATATTCCGGCGGTCATGATTACGGATACGGCCTTTTATAGAAATAAAAATTACCACACGCCTTACGATACGTATGAAAAACTAAACTATAAAAAAATGAAGGAAGTGGTGGACGCAACGATGGCGACCATATTTTCATTTTAAAAAAACAGACACAAGGTCTGTATTTTTAATGCTCGCGAAACTAAGTTGGCCATATTAGAATCTTTTTTCTAAGTACTTCAAAAGATTAACAACAATTTTTGCTAGTTGCCCTCGAGTAAGGCTGTCTTTTGATCCAAAATAAATATCTCCATTTTCATTGGGTTCGTATCCATTCACAATTCCATTCTCTGTTGCCCATAAAATAGCATCTCTGGTTTCTGGATCAGCTGGAATATCTTGATATTGAGAATCGTTATTCCCCTGAGTAGAGATATCAATGCCAGCAAAAGCAACAAGAATACGCGTAGCTTGGCTTCTATTGAGTGGCTTGTTTGGCATTATTCTATCCATAACTATAGGAGGAAGAATCCCTAAAGATTTTGCTGTTTCTACATAAGGAGCAAACCATTCACTTACCGGAACATCTTTAAACGGTTCCTCCGCAACAAAGTCTACTACATTGTGATCAAAAGCTTCTAAGCCAACTTTCAGGATTTGTGCATTTGTAATGGGGTCGTGTATTCCAAATTTTTGAGAGCCATCATCATAACCTGTCATAATACCTCTTGCTGAAACTTCATCCACATAAGATCTTTCCCAGACAGAAAGCGGAACATCTGAAAAGACCAGAGGGGTTTGAGCCTTAGGGGATTGAGTCTTAAGAGGAAGATCTTTATTAGGTGAAAAACTTGAGGGGGCGGAACAAGGATCATTAATTCCATCACATTCAAAGAGGCCTTTTTCCCTTACCCAGTCAGACAAACATTCGTAGGACCTTTTTGAACACGATTTATAGTTTGTATAAGCAAGGCTTCCATCCTTCACGGGGTATCTTTTCGCACATTGTGGATTTCCTTGCAGGGGATCACAAACGCTTATAGAAGGGGTTACTGGAGCTGATCCAGTAGAAATAACAATACTAAATACCTGATTTAAAACATTACTTATATTTCCAGCAGGGTCGGTAACCTTAATAGTACAATTGTAATTCCCTTGGGTTAAAGTATCGAAAGTAACCGTGTTAGTTCCTACTACTGCGTTAGGAAGTGCTGCACTCGTACAACTTCCATAAGTAATAGCTCCAGCTTCGTCAGTACTAAGTGTATAAGATGGAGTGCGATCAGTACTAGGGGTAACAATGGGAGTAGTTTCTGTAAGTACGGGTGCGGTCGTATCAGGAGTCTCAGTAACGGTATTGTTGTCATCCTGAACATTTGGAACATTGAGTGCATCTTCTATAGCTGCTGCATCTACATCAAGCACCACCGCGCCTCCATCGCCGCCGGCTTCTCCACTTAGCGCAAGGGCTGCTACTCGTTGGGCTTCGGTGAGAGTACAGTTAATAGTCGTTACATTATCTACAGTACAACCACTTCCGACACTAAGCGTTATATCATCAGCTCCCGTTGTGTCATTCAAATGAAAACCGGTAACACTAAGAAGAGTAACAAAATCTGTACCGGTAATAATAAGGTTTCCATTATTGTAATCGAGTGTCGCAGAAGTGATGGTTGGTGCAGCTGCGGAAGCACTTTGTCCTAGGAAAAGAAAGCTTATTGCCAGAAAAAAATGACACCATGTATATTTTTTGAATACAATTGAAGACTTTGGAAGAGGGAAGATCATGCGAGTTTTTGTTTAAACCCTGACTTTAAATGAGTGACTCGATAGAAGCAAATTTTTAATACAAATTCAAAAATAAAAACCCCTCTGGGGCTTATCTTTAAATTTGGCTGGGTCGGCGTTTCCGCCGTAGCTTTAGCGAAGGCGGGAGGGATTACTTCGCCCCGCTTCGCGGGGCTCCGTGACGTCGTCGCACGAAAAGAAAATGCTCCCGCAAGCGGGATCGCTTTCTTTTCTTAGCTCCTCGTATCGGACCCCGCCCTTCGGGCTTATGGGTTCTCATCCCAATCTACAATTAAAAAATCTTGCCAGCCCACAAGGGGCTTACAAAATTTTTTGGCTGGGAGGACTTCACGCAACTCGAAACAATCGAAATGCTCAAGAAATCGATGCTAAATCTCGCACGATATATAGCTGATAATGGGTATAAGAAACGATTAGAAGCTCTTCCCACTCTGTGATTTCGTTTCACGCAACTCTCCAGAGCACGACAAAGAGCTACCTCATCCAAAAGGTGGCTCACTTCGCGCACATCAACTGCTTCGCGCGAGGGGGGGGGCGGTGTACCCCCTTTTCTATTTCGGGGGGCGCGTCATGGAACAAAGCACCACTCTTTTGGGCACACACAAGCTTAAAGATAAAAACTTTCATACAACCATGACTCTCTTTTGTTTATTTATTGTTATGAATTTTATTTTTTTTATAATAAAGAATATAGTAAGAACAATGAAAAGAGTCCTTCTTACCATTTTCCTTTTATTAATTCTTGGTTGTGAAAGTGAAAAAATAATGAAGCCCATAAGCGAAAATCAAGAAAAAATATCAATTATAGAAGAAAAAAGAAATATAGAGTCAAATACTGATGAATTTAGGACGACAAAAGCAATTAAAAATAATACCTTCAAAAGAACTTGTTTTGTTTTTGATGACTTTAAAAATAATGATAACAAGTGGCGAATGGTGAATGATGGGGTTATGGGAGGACTTTCAAAGGGGTCTTATACAATTAATAATGATGTGCTGACGGTACGCGGGAATATAAATACAAACGGAGGGGGGTTCTCCTCAATTCGATCAGAAATCCCCAACGAATTACTAAGTGAATATAGCAAGGTGTTTTTGAAGGTAAAAAGTGATGAACGTAATTATAAGATAACCTTAAGGGATAAGAATAATCGAGGCGTTTCACATCAAGCGAATATTCCTATTCCAAATACTAATAGTTGGCATGAACTAGAAATAGAATTTGCAACATTGATCCCAACATACTTTGGAAGAAAGGTAAATGCTGAAGATTTTAGAAAAAAAGAAGGACGGGAGATCGGATTTATTTTAAGTGATGGAATAGATGGACCATTCGAAATACAAGTAGAATTTATTAAATTTTGTAAATAATTGCCCCATGATTTTAGATACTATCAGTCTTCCAGCGACTATTGTTTGGATATATGTAACTATATGTTTTTGTATTAGTTTATTGAAAAAAAGAAATGACATAATGGATATTGCCTGGGGCATAGGATTCATAACACTTTGCCTCTTTTATTTCTTTTTTGAAGAAACCAGTCTTCCCTCTCTTATTATGTATGTCCTAACAATACTATGGGGAATAAGACTTTCTTGGCATATTTTAATTCGAAACAAGGGCAAAAAAGAAGATTTCAGATACGCTTCTTGGAGAAAGAAATGGGGGAAGTGGGTTATTCCTCGATCTTATCTTCAAATATATTTGTTACAGGGTGCTCTTTTACTTCTAATAGCAATGCCTATCCACTTTTCAGCAATAAAAAATATCCATTTCTTAACACCATTAAATTATTTAGGCATAATAATATGGATAATTGGATTCATAATTGAAACTATTTCAGATAGTGAACTTTCAAATTTTTTGAAGAATCGAAAAAGTAAGAACGAAGTTTGTTCGGATGGACTTTGGGAGTATTCACGTCATCCAAACTATTTTGGAGAAATGACGCTTTGGTGGGGAATCTGGCTCATTGGATTTCAAGCAGAAACAGCTCTTATAACTATTATAGGACCTATAACTATAACATTTATTATTATCTTCATATCACAACCTATGATCGAAGAAAAACAAAAAAAAGACCCAAAATATAAAAAATATTTAAAAAACACTCATCGGTTTTTACCTTTAAAAAAAAGCTAATTACAACATCAGTTTAATGTAAGCTATTTCTGTTTGGCTTATTTTTTAATTTTTTTAATAAAAAGTATAAAAAATATATTATTTCTCTACACTTAGCTTCCATCTAAAAAAATATTTTTATGAATTTTATAAAAGATCATACTCTACTTACCATCATCTTGGTTATAGCTCTAGTCGTTATAATTGGCTCCTTTTGGTACAAATATTATATAAACAGTATTCAGTCGGCAAATTATGAAGTAGTTGAAAAAAATAGTATCTATGAAATTCGTCATTATGAACCCTACCTAGTAGCCCAAACAAATATAAAAACAGCTGATTTTCGGGATGGAGGGAATCAAGCGTTTAATATTTTAGCGGGATATATTTTCGGAGGGAATACCTCTCAGTCAAAAATAGCCATGACCAGCCCTGTTTTAGATGAAGTTCAGAGTGAGAAAATTGCTATGACGAGTCCTGTGCTTGAGAATTTATCAAATGGAGGAGATCGAACTTTTTCTTTCATCCTTCCCTCACAATACACGCTTGAAACACTCCCGACACCAAATGATAATCGGGTTATTATCAAAGAAATAGCTTCAAAGAAAGTAGCAGTAATATCATTTTCAGGACTTTGGAATCAAAAGCGCTTTGACGTACAGCTAGAAAAATTAAGAACGGCGTTAAAAGAGAAAAATATTTCCTTTTCTCCTGACTATACCAGAGCATCCTATGATCCGCCTTTGGTGCCGTGGTTTTTACGAACAAATGAGATTCATATAGAGTTAGGTGAATCATGATAGAAAAAACTTTTTATTGGTTTCGGCGAGATTTACGATTAAAAGATAATGCGGGACTTTATCATGCCCTTAAAAACAATTCATCGGTAGTTCCTATATTTATTTTTGATAAAAATATTTTAGAAAAACTCAAAGAGGAGGATACACGAGTGACATTCCTTTTTGATCAGATACAAAAACTTAAGTCAGAGCTGAATGAGTTGGGAAGTGATCTAATTGTAGAATATGGTGAACCCATTGAAATTTGGAAAAAATTACTGAATGAAACGCAGTCTTCTAAGATATATACAAACAAAGACTATGAGCCTTATGCAATAGAGCGAGATAAATCTATCAAGAAACTGGTAGAAGAAAAACATGGAACATTTCACTCATACAAAGATCATGTAATTTTTGAAGAAAATGAAATCCTCAAAGCGGATGGGAAACCTTATACCGTATTTACACCTTACAGCCGTAAGTGGATGGAAAAACTTACGGAAGAATGCGTGAAGCCTTATCCAAATCAAGAGTATTATGCTCATTTCTTTAAGGCAAATGCTCCATCAACTATAGGATCACTCTCTGATATGGGATTTATTCGAACAGAGATTCGGATCCCCCATATAGATGTAGAGCCAGAGGTTATTCAGAACTATGACAAAACAAGAGATATTCCAGCTCTTGTAGATGGAACGTCTCGACTTGGAGTTCATTTCCGTTTTGGAACGATTAGTATTAGATCATGGGGGGCAAGTGCTTGGCAATTAAATCAAACATTCCTAAGCGAATTATGCTGGAGAGATTTTTACCAACAAATTCTCTGGCACTTTCCAAAGGTTGTTGCTCACTCTTTCAAATCTAAATACGAAAAGATTGAGTGGAGAAATAATAAGGCAGAGTTTGAGAGATGGTGTAATGGAACGACTGGCTACCCATTAGTTGATGCTGGTATGCGACAGTTAAATGAGACTGGTTATATGCATAACCGAGTTCGGATGGTGACCGCTAGCTTTCTCTGTAAGCATCTTTTAATTGACTGGCGTTGGGGAGAGCAATACTTTGCTGAAAAACTTCTTGATTATGACCTAGGAGCCAATAATGGTGGCTGGCAATGGTCAGCTGGAACAGGGTGTGATGCAGCCCCTTATTTTCGAGTATTTAATCCAGAATCACAGCAAAAAAAGTTCGATCCAAAATTTGAATATATTCAAAAATGGGTTCCAGAGTACGGAACTCCAGATTACCCATTGCCTATGGTTGATCATAAGCAAGC
>DGOF01000012.1 GCA_002389285.1 Patescibacteria group bacterium UBA4473 | reverse complement strand
TTATTGCGGCGCTTCTGCAGTATAGTTTTTCTGAAAGTTTGGACGAAGCGGCGTATAAAAACATCCAGGACGTCAAAGGACGAGGAAAGGGATCTCGAAGTCTTCGTGGGGAACGTGAACGAGTAAACTCATTTCCTTCTCGAGGATCTCAGTTGGATGGATTTGGGAAGACGCGTTTGTTTCTCACGACGGGGAAGCGTGATGGCGCCACCCCTCCGAAAATACTTCGTATGATCGAGCAAGACTTTGGGGTCTCTGGACGGGCGATTGGAGATATCGACATCATGGATTCTTACTCCTTTATTTCGGTTCCTTTGGCCGAAGCAGAGACGATTCTGGAGGCCTTTCATTCGATGAAAAAGACGAAACGTCCGCCCGTACGTGTCGAGCGAGCCGATCAAAAAAAAGGATCTTCTCGTGGAGGTGTGGGAGGCGGTGCGAGAGGCGGAAAAGGGTACAAACGAAAGCGAAATAAATGAGTAAAAAGGACGGTCGTTTCCGAAAACATATTAATCCGGGGAGTTCGGTTCAGATTGTGCTGAAAGAAGATCAGCAGAGCGGGCACTTAACCAAGGGGGTGGTGGAGGAGATCCTTACCGGAGGGGCAAAGCATCCTCATGGGATTAAGGTTTTATTGCGATCGGGCAAAGTCGGTCGTGTAAAAAAAATACTTTCTTCGAAGAAAGAGAGAAAAGTTATGGGGTCACTGAAGAAATCATCTGTTCAAGAGGCTTCTAAAAAAGAGTCCATTTAGTTCAGATCAAACTTGTCCCATGTGTCATTTCGATCATGCAGTCCGGCGCCTTTTTTGTAGGCACTGAGCTCAAATTTTGGACTCTCGAGCTGTTCAAAAACTTCTTCATTCTCATCGTAGTGTCCAAAAATCTCTTTGGCTTTTAATTTTATAAAGGGCAACGAAGTGTTGGGGGGGTTCAATATTGTTTCTAATGTGAGAGAAATAAGTTCATTATCAAGGCCCATTTCTTCGTTTTCATCTTGGGACTTAATCGTATATCCACCGCTCTCTAGTTTTTGGATCAATACTTGATGCGCATCTTTTTTAGCTGAACTTCGTGTGGCTCCGATTTCAACAAAACTTTTTTTAGCCATGGATTTATTGTTTAAGTTATTTTTATGAAGATGGCAGGCGCAGTAGGAATCGAACCCACACCAAGGGCTTTGGAGACCCTTGTACTACCATTATACTATGCGCCTTTGTCGACGCGTATTCTAGAATGTGAGAAGAGAAAGTCAATTTGTGACCCTTTTTTGCAGATACCCTAGGAAAGGTGTACAGTGATTTCATCTTTAACTTTTTCTCATGGGAGGTGTTGTTTCATTGGTTTTGTTTCTCGTATTTTCTCTGTCTCTGGTAGCGGGCAATGCTTTCATTGCTATCGTCTGTGCCTTTTTACTATTGCTGGGAGCGCAGAATGAACTTTCGGCCCTGAGGGATCGCATTCGGCAACTTGAGAAAAAAACAGGATTTAAGCCTGATAAACCGCCTTTGTGGGAGGAGTCTGAGGAAGACCCTAATGAGGAGCGCTGGGAGATGGAGGAAATGCGGCCGATTCCTCAAGCGGCGCGGGCCTGCGCCAAAGAAGAAGAGCTTTGCAAAGAAGAGCCGGTGGTTGCGGAAGAATTCTCAGAACCTGCTCCTGAGCCTATTTGGGAAGATCGAAAAGCGTCAGTTGCTCCCGTGAAACATAAACCTGTAAAACCCGTGGTGCATCAAGATCCTTATGATTGGGAGGGGTTTTTCTTTCGGAAGTTTCTGCCGATTTTTGGTGTGTTATCTTTGGTTTTAGGGATTGGTTTCTTTATCGGTTGGGCTATTAAAAATGATTATCTGAATGAAATCGGTCGTATTTCTTTGGGGATTTTATTCTCTCTGGGGCTGGTGGGAGGGGGCGAACTTATGCGCAAAAAATATTCTGATTTTTACCCGCTTATTACGGGAGCCGGAATTGCGGGGTTGTTGGTCGTGACGTATTTAGCACGATCTATGTACAGCATGATGGGGCCTGAATTGAGCTTTATTTATTGTCTTTTGGAGGTGACGCTTGGAGTTGTTCTTGCGCTTCGATATAACTCACAAGGACTCGTCCTGTTTTCTTTCTTAGGCGCGTTGACGGTTCCGTTTTTGACGGATGGAAATATTGAGTATCCGATTGGTATGCTGGCGTATCTTTCACTGCTTACGGTGGGAGGTTTTTATATTTCGCTTTATCGTCGATGGGGATCCCTTCTGGGGCTTTTATTGGCAGGAACTTTGTGTTTTGAGGTTTTTCTCTTTTCACACGGGGCGATCTTGCAGACGCCTGAAATATTTCTCGCTTTTATTTTTGGACTGCATGCTTTGATCGGAAGTGGTGGTATTGTTCGAGCGCTTCGAGAAAAGCTTACCGTTACGTATCCGTTGAAAGAATCGCAGAACAAAGAGTCTTTTGAAATTGCTCTATTTTGCCTTTCCTTGTTATCGGCCAATATTCTGGCGTATATTCTTTTCCAGACGGTAGGATGGGTTCATTTTGGATACTGGTTGTTGTTGCAGGCTTTGGTGTTTGTCGGTTTGGGGGCTGGATTTTTGAAAGCCGGACTTTCTTTCTATCAAAAAATATTTTTCATCACCGCTTCTGGGTTTCTTTTGTTGGGGACCTTTTTGGAGATGCAGAGTGTTGAGTCTTGGTTCTTGATTTCAATTTTGTTTTTGATCGAAGGCTCTTTGTTGAGCTTTGTGGGGAGACAGAAAAAAGAATTTATTTTTACTTTTTTTGGACAGCTGGCGATTTGGTTGAGCTTCTTCTTTATTTGGAACATCGAAACACTTTGGCAGTCGGCGGTTGCGATTATCGCGCTGATGTTGGCCTTTCTCTTTACCCTGCCTGAGAAAGACTCTCCGGCCTCGAATCTTTGGGTGGGGCTTTCTTTGGGAGCGACTTCGTTGCATCTGTGCTATTTCTTGTGGTATCAGTTGTTGGGAGCTTTGCCGGTGGATATGAAGTGGCTGGCGGCCGCTATTCTTTTGGTGTGGGGCGTGGGAATTTGTCTCAGCAGTCTTCGGTCACAACGAATCGTTACGCATACTTTTGGAGCCCTGATCTTGGGAGGTCTTTCCTTTGTTATTCTTCTCATCTTTGGCGGCATTGGACTTCGTTTTGGGCAGCAGGATGGGATTGGTCTTTTTGCTTCAGTTGTGGGGCTGACCGGATTTGTTACCTGGTATTATCGTCAAAAACTTACCTTTCTTGATACGGGAGAGAAAGCCTTGCCGGTTGGATTCTTTTGGGGATTGGCGACGATTGTTACTCTTTTCTTCGCAGAGCGATATGTTCATGGGATGGCGCAACAAATAGTCTTTGTGTTGGTAGCTTTGGGCGCACTTTTGCGGCATGGATTACGGCATAAGTGGAAAGGTTTGGTCGATCTCTTTGGCATGGGGACACTTTTTGGGATTGGTTTTTTTGGAACTTCAGTGGTATCAGATATGAATCAATGGACGGCCATACTAGCGATTTTGTATGTTGCTTTTGGAGGATGGATGTTTTGGGAGAGTCGACCGAGAGAGGGAGAGCATATAATTTTTACCCACGGAGGACTTCTTTTTCTTTCTATTTGGATGTTTCAGATTTTATTTCATTGGGTGGGGCAAGAACCGCTTTCAATTATTCTCTGGTCGTTGTTTGGCGCTGGATTGTCAGTTTTGGATACGTCTCTCTTGAAACGCCCAGAGTTCCGTCTTTGGGGATGGGCCGTAGCGGCCTTTGGAGCCGCCTGGTATGCGTATTGGCTTCTGGGGTTGGCATCGCCAAAACTTTTCTTGTTACCGGCGACTACGGGCCTTATTTTTGTCAGTTTGGTCTTAGGCGGTATTTCAACTTCTTTTCGATCTGATACATCAGACACATCGCCGTATCCGCTTCTTACCGGGCTTTCTTTAGCGATTGGATCAGCGCTCTTTTATATTTTTGGGACGCAGATATTCCCTGATGCGTGGACGATTGGGATTATGGTGGCGTGGGGGGCGGCGTTGGGAACGGTTCCGTTTTTCTGGAAAGACAAAATCTATCCGCTTTGGGGATGGGGGGTTCAGGTTTTTGCGGCGTACTTGTTTTGGATATTTTTAGGAGATCCTTCTGTGTCGATGGGATTGGGAAGCTTGGTTTTTGCAGGCGCGCATCTGGGACTGATTTACAACACCCTGATGCTCTTTTCGGATGGATCGACGGTGTCAGAAGGTACTAAAAAATTAGCCACGGTAGGATCGCTTCTTGTGGGAGCTTTCTCCGCCTTTGTCTTTGGGGCATTGCTTTTGCAGGATCCAGGGAGAACGGTCTTTTGGATGCTGTATGGCATTGTGATGCTTATGGTAGGACTTCGTAAAGATTGGCATTATTTCTTGAGGACGGGGACGGTGATTCTTTCGGGGGTCATTGCGAAGCTTTATCTAAATGATCTCTGGGAATGGGAGACTTGGATGCGATTTGTGGCCTTCTTTATTTTGGGCTTAGGCATCTTGTTTATTTCTTTCTATTTCCAAAAAAGAAGAAAGTAAGCAGACCTGATGAAAAGCGATCTAAAAAATATTTGACATTTATATTTGAATGACTTAGTGTTTTAATACATTAAAACATTTCATGTCAGGCATTAAGAATCGAGATTTCAAATTTGATAAAAACTCAGACCAACTGTTTGAAGCGGTTTTGTGTCTTAAGTCTCAAAAAGAATGTGAACAATTTTTCCGAGATGTCCTGACGGTGAGTGAACTTCAGGCCATGACAGAGCGTTTTGTGGTAGCCGAGCAGCTTTATTTGGGCGCCAAGTCTTATCGATTAATCAATAAAGAAACAGGAGTTTCTACGGCGACTATTACGCGGATTGCTGATTGGATGAAGCGTGGGAGTGGTGGATACAAATTGGTCCTTGATCGTCTTTTGGGGGGGCATCATCAGTCTTAAACCAAGGTATTTTCTTTTGTGTGTTTGGACAAAACTCACCAGAGAAAGTGCTGAATATTTTATACATTTAATTTTTTTATTATGACTTCCAAGCTCACACTCGCGCTTCAAAAAAAGGGTCGTCTGTCTGACGATTCGCTCAACCTTCTCCGACAAGCCGGACTTTCTTTTGAAATGACGGAGCGAAGTCTCAAGGTCAGTGTTCGTAATTTTGATCTAGAAATTCTCTTGCTTCGTTCGAGCGATATTCCAGAAATCGTTGCTGATGGTGTTGCTGATATTGGAATTACGGGACAAAACATTGTGGAGGAGGAAGGTTATCCGGTTTCTGAAATTGAAAAACTTGGCTTTGGAAAATGTTCTTTGAGCCTTGCTTTTCCAGAAAACGAATCGGATCTGTCTCTTGCAAACAAGCGCATTGCGACGTCGTATCCAGTGATTTTGCAGCAGTATTTAGATCAAAAAAATATAGATGCGCAGATCGTGCCTTTGTCAGGATCGGTTGAAATCGCGCCGAAACTTAAGATTGCCGATTGTATCTGTGATCTTGTTTCGACCGGCTCGACGTTGCGAAGTAATGGTCTGAAACAGGGGGATGTGATATTTGAATCTCAGGCAGTTATCATTGGGAATGAAAATCTTTCGGATGAGAAAAAAGAGCTTTTGGAGAAATTAT
Source organism: Patescibacteria group bacterium UBA4473 (assembly GCA_002389285.1). GTDB lineage: Bacteria > Patescibacteriota > Gracilibacteria > UBA4473 > UBA4473 > UBA4473. Next base: position 16,155 of record DGOF01000012.1, on the reverse strand, counting down.
TATTGAGAATAAAAGCTGTTCTCACGGCGAAAAAAAACAAGTATATTATTATGAATGCCGAACGAAAAAACTTACCTCAGATAGAAGCTTGTATTCCAGGACTTAAAAGACCAACGGTTTCTTCGCTGATGGATGAAGATTTTATTTCTGTGGCTTCGGTGGTGGAAGAAGACTTCTTTTGGTCGACGATCGAAAAGCTCAAAAAGGCAGGGGCTTCGGATATTTTGGTACTGCCGATTGAAAAAATGATTCTTTAATTTTCACATTAATTTTACGCTATGAAAGCCTATCAATATAATCAACTTTCTTCTCAGGACCTTCAAAAACTTTGTCAGCGACAAGGGATTGATTTTGAGTCTATAAATCCTCTGTTGCAAGAAATTCAAAAAAATATTTGTTGTAAAGGCGATGAAGCGCTGCGAGATTATACGCGTAAGTTTGATGGTGTTGCTCTGGAGGATTTATTGGTGACTGAAGCTGAATTTAAAAGTGCGGCAGAAAGTGTTTCAGAAGATTTTAAATCAGCGATATCAATAGCGCTTGAAAACATTCGAAAGTTTCACACAGCACAACGTTCTCAAGTGGAAAAAATAGAAACAACAAAGGGTGTTTTTTGCTGGAGAGAAACAAGAGCGATCGAAAAAGTAGGGCTTTATATTCCGGGGGGAACGGCGCCACTTTTTTCTACACTTTTGATGACGGCTGTTCCGGCGCAGATTGCGGGATGTGAAGAAATTATTATTTGCACGCCGCCTCAAAAAGATGGCTCTGTTGCGCCTGAAATTCTTTATGTGGCCGATCTCTTGGGAATTCGTTCGGTGTATAAATCTGGAGGATCACAAGCGATCTTTGCGCTTGCGGAGGGGACCGAAAGTATCCCGAAGGTGGATAAGATCTTTGGTCCGGGGAATCAGTATGTGACGGCGGCTAAAGTTATGGTTTCTCAGTCGGTGGCGATTGATATGCCGGCGGGGCCGAGTGAAGCATTGGTCATTGCGGATGGGAAAAGTAATGCTGAATTTGTGGCCAGTGACTTGCTTGCTCAGGCTGAACACGGAGGAGATTCTGAAGTTGTTTTGGTGAGTAACTCTGCCTCTAAAGCAGAAGAAATTTTAGAAGTATTAGAAACGCAGCTTCTCGACCTTCCTCGTAAAGAAATTGCTCAAGAGGCTCTCAAAAATAGTTTTGTAGTGATCACCGAAAATCTAGATCAGGCGGTTGAGTTTTCCAATCTTTATGCGCCCGAACACATGATTCTTTCATTGAATGACTTTGATGGATTGTTGCCCAAAATAAAAAATGCCGGGTCGGTCTTTTGTGGATCGCTTACGTGTGAAAGCTTTGGAGATTATGCGAGTGGAACGAATCACGTGCTTCCGACGTCTGGGTTTGCTCGTAATTTTAGTGGGGTGAGCGTTGATTCTTTTGTGAAGAAAATAACGTTTCAGCAGGTTACGCGCCAAGGATGTTTGAATCTAGGTCCGGTCGTCGAAACACTCGCGGCTAAAGAAGCGCTGCAGGCCCACAAGAATGCGGTCACGGTTCGACTTACTTTTCTTCAAAATACAGATAATGTTTAATTTATCCTCGCTTATTCGTCCCAATATTGCCGCGCTGAAGCCTTATGTTTCGGCTCGAAGTCAGTATGTGGGAGATTCAATTCTTATGGATGCTAACGAGAACCCCTTTGGTGATGGACGGGTGAATCGGTATCCAGATCCTTATCAGTCTGATTTGAGGAAGGCCTTGGCAGAGAGAAATTATGTTTATGAAAATCAGGTTCTTTTGGGGAATGGCTCAGACGAGCTGATTGATATGCTGATGCGCGTTTTTTGTGTGCCGGGGAAAGATTCGATTCTGATTTGTCCGCCGACGTTCGGGATGTATGAGGTGGTGGCTTCGGTGAATGATGTTTCGACAGAATCTATTCCGCTTACAAAGACCTACCAGCTTGATGTTGCGTTGATTTTGAAGAGCTCGGCTAAGATCCTCTTTTTGCCCTGTCCAAATTCGCCCACAGGAAACGTATTTAATCCTCAAGATATAGAAATTATTTTGAGTGAGTTTAAAGGCTTGGTGGTTTTGGATGAGGCGTATGTTGATTTTTCAGAAAGTGAAAGCTGGCTTAACTCACTTAATAAATTTGAAAATTTAGTAGTTCTACAGACATTTTCTAAGTACTGGGCTTTGGCGGGATGTCGTATTGGAATGGTTTTTGCATCGTCGCTCATCATCGAAGTCATGAGTAAGATTAAAATGCCGTATAATCTGAATAATTTGTCTTCGAAAAAGGCGCTCGAGGCGATTGAAAATGAATCATTGGTCAGAGCGAACGCTGATATTATTATTTCTGAAAGAAAGATTCTTCAAGAAGCTTTGTCGCGGTTTAGTTTTGTGAAAAAAGTATTCTCGACGCAGACTAATTTTTTGTGGCTTGAGGTTCGCGGGGCGAGTAAACTGCAATTATTTTTTCGTGAATCGGGCATTATTATCCGTGGATATGATGCTTATCCTGACTTTTTGAGAATTTCGGTTGGATCTTCAGTAGAGAACAAAATGTTGTTAGCTCTTTTAAAAAATTATCAATCATGAAAAAAATAGCCTTTGTCGATCGCGATGGAACGCTTCTGGTTGAACCACCAGAAACACAACAGATTAATAGTCTGGAGGAAATGATGTTTTTGCCAGATACTATTTCTTCACTGAGACAGCTTGGTGAGAATGGCTGGGAATTTGTCATGGTGACGAATCAGGACGGACTTGGGACGAGCGATAATCCGCGTGAAAATTATGACCGGGTTAATGCAAAACTTTTTGATATTTTGTTGTCAGAAGAGATTGAATTTCTGTCTGTTTTTGAGGATGACTCGCTTGCCGCAAACCCTTCGAATAATCGAAAACCTAATACCGGTTTGGTAGATCGATTTCTTCGAGAGAATAATATTGATGCTTCAAAATCATTTATGGTGGGCGACCGAAAAAGTGATATTGAATTTGCAGAGAACATAGGTGTCCGAGGATTTTTGTTGGGGGAATGGGCGTGGAAGGATATTGCGGACGAAATGATAAATGCACCGCGCAGAGTAAGTCTCAGCCGTTCGACGAAAGAGACGGAGATTCAACTGGAGCTGAATCTTGATGGGAGTGGTAAAACAAAAATTAAGACCGGTCTTCGTTTTTTTGACCACATGTTGGATCAGATCGGGAAGCACGCAGGATTTGATCTTAGCATCCAGTGTAAGGGCGATTTGTACGTGGATGAGCATCACACTATAGAAGACACGGCTTTGTTGCTTGGAGAGGCTCTGGAGAAGGCCCTGGGGGACAAGCGTGGTGTTGAACGTTATGCCTCAGAACGGATCATCGTAATGGATGAAAGTAAGTGTGACATTGCTCTCGATCTCTCGGGGCGTCCGTATCTTGTTTTTGAAGCGAATTTGGTTCGTGAGTATGTGGGAGATTTTCCAACAGAGTTACTCGAGCATTTTTTCTACAGCTTGGCTCAAAAATCAGGGATGACGCTGAATATTAAGCTGAGTGGTGATAATAATCATCACCTCATAGAAGTGGCCTTTAAGGGGTTTGCAAGAGCTCTGCGCGAAGCGGTGCGACGAACGTCTAATGCTATTCCTTCAACCAAAGGCATCTTATGATCGGCATTATTAATTACGATTCCGGAAACACGCGATCGGTTCAAAATGCCCTTGAACGGATGGGGGCGCCGTATATTCTTTCGGATAAAAAAGAAGTCCTGGAGACCTGTACGCACATAATTTTCCCTGGTGTTGGGTCGGCTCGGTCGGCCATGGCTTCTTTGAAAGAAAGAGATTTGGAAGATTGGATTAAAAATTATAAAAAGCCTTTCTTGGGAATTTGTCTGGGAATGCAGCTCTTGTTTGAATTTTCAGAAGAGGGGGATACACCGTGTCTGGGGATTCTTGAAGGGCGGGTGAAAAAGTTTCAGGCCACCAAAAAAATTCCGCACATGGGTTGGAATCAAATAACGCCTGATAATTCTTATTTTTACTTTGTACACAGCTATTATGTTCCGCTTAATAAATATACAACGGCTGAATGCCAATATGCGGATGAAGTATTGTCTGCTGTCGTATGCAAAGATAATTTTATCGGGATGCAGTTTCATCCGGAGAAATCAGGAGACTTGGGGCAAGATTTACTTTTTGAATTTATAAATAATGGATAACAAGAAAACAACGTTCGAACTTTGGCCGGCTATTGATTTGATGGGAGGTGCGCCGGTACGTCTTACCAAGGGTGATTTCGGGGCGAAAGATGAATATGATGTTTCGTTTGAGGATATTGTGAAACAGTTTGAAACTTTTGCTTTCGGGATTCACATCATTGATCTGGATGGAGCCCAATCTGGGGCGGTTCAAAATTCTGTGGCAGTGGAAACAATTCTGGGGACGGCGAGTCTTCCGGTTCAGTTGGGAGGCGGACTGAGAACTTTTGAGTCTATAAAATCCTGGCTAGAGCTGGGAGTGGGTCGTGTTATCATTGGCACAAAAGCGTTGACTGATCCGGGTCTCATGCAGCGTTTGCGAGAGAGATTTCGAACCGATCAGATCGTGATGAGCGTGGACGTGAAACAAGGCAAAGTGATGACGAAGGGTTGGACCGAATCGAATGAGGTTGGTGCGTTTGAGTTTATGGCGTCACTGGTAGAGCAAGGATTTCAAAACTTTATGGTGACGGATATTGAGCAAGATGGAACGCTTCAGGGCGCTTCGGTCGAACTTTATAAAAAACTCAAAAATCAGTTTCCGCAGATTTATTTGTTGGCTGCGGGTGGTGTTGGGAGTCTTCAGGACCTTGAAGATCTTAAATCCACTGGAATCAGTGGGGCTATTTTTGGAAAAGCTTTTTATGAGGGAAAAATTTCAGTGGAAGATCTTAACGCCTTTACCAATGCTTGCTAAACGAATTGTACCGTGTTTGGATATCCGAGAAGGGCGCGTCGTCAAAGGCGTTGCGTTCAAAGATCACAAAGATATGGGCGACCCGGCTCAGCTCGCCAAATATTATTCAGAACAAGGCGCCGATGAGCTTGTTTTCTATGATATTACGGCCAGTCCAGAAAAACGCGACGTCGATCTGTCATGGGTGGAAAAAGTAGCAGCGCAGATATCGATTCCTTTTTCTGTGGCAGGAGGTATTCGGTCGGTTGCGCAGGCCAAACGTGTTTTTGAAGCGGGCGCTGATAAAATATCGATTAATACGCCGGCCTTAGAGCGTCCGGACTTGATTTTGGAACTGGTTGAAAAGTTTGGATCTCAGGCGGTGGTCATCGGGATCGATGTCCGAGCGGGGGAAATCTATTCCAATACGGGGTCGCTAAGTGCTACGGCCAAAACGAAGTGGAAAGCGCTCGAATGGATTGAAGAAGTCCAACGAAGAGGCGCTGGGGAGATTGTTATCAACAGTATGGCCCAAGATGGTGCGAAAAATGGATATGATATTTCTTTTTTGAAATCCGTGGCCAAGGTCGCAAAAGTGCCTATTATTGCTTCGGGTGGCGCCGGGAAACGTGAGCATTTCAAAGATGTTTTTGAGATGGCTGATGTTGACGGGGCCTTGGCGGCCAGCGTCTTCCACTCGAAATCAATAAAAATTCCTGAACTTAAATCTTATCTCGCGCAGTGCGCGATTCCTATCAGAATTACTTTATGACAAAAAATATTATCGATATCGACGCGCTTAACTTTGAAAAAAATAACGGACTCATAACGGCTGTTGTTCAAGACTGTGTTTCTGGAACGGTACTTATGGTCGGGCATCAGAACCGAGAAGCGTGTGAAAAAACTTCTGAAAGTGGCCAGGTAACCTTTTGGTCGCGGACCAAAAATCGTCTGTGGACGAAGGGCGAAACCTCGGGGAATTTTTTAAATATTAAATCTTTGAAAATTGATTGTGATCAAGATGCAATTTTGTATTTGGTCGAAGCGCCGGAGAGCACCTGTCACACAGGAAGTTTTAGTTGTTTTGGTGCATCACAGTCTTTTGGTGTGTTGTCTTCACTTTTTGAATTAATTGAGTCTCGTAAAAAAGAAATGCCCGAAGGCTCGTATACAGCCAGTCTCTTCAAGGAAGGTTTGGACCGAATGGTTCAAAAAGTCGGAGAAGAAGCGGTTGAAACGGTTATTGCGGCCAAAAATGACGATCGAGAGGATTTTCTCAACGAATCGTCAGACTTGTTGTTCCACTTTTTGGTTTTGTGCGCGGGGAAAGATGTGAAATTTGAAGATGTTTTGAAGAAACTGAAGGGTCGTTCTTAGGATTCTTCATCGAGGATTTCTTCTTCCTGCAGTGGTGGTTCTCCAAAATTCATGTTGGATATTTCTTTGAGGGTTTTCATGAGTCCTTGGCGGACAAACTTCATTTTTTGGCCATAGATCCGTTGGGTTTTTTCGTTCAGATACCAGGATCGATTAAATTCGAGCTGGATGGCAAAAATATTTTGGCCCTTGAGGGCTTTGGCCAGGGCGTGGTTTTTGTGAGGATTTCCAAAATGACGGATAATATTTCCGCCTTTGTAGGGATTATTTATTTTTATTTCTTTTCGCTCTATTTCTAAATTTTGGGCGAGAATATCGGCAAATTCCTCGATAAAATATTGAGGCGCGGTTCCAAACACCCCGCCTTCTATTTCTTCATCGGGGGCATTGGAGATCACAACTTTAGCAAATTTTTGTTTCCGGGCGACGTCGTCTTGGACGCGTGGTCCAAGGATTCGGTCTCCTACGTCGTGTATATCTACAAAAACAATGGGTTTCTGGGGATCATTGTTTTTGCTGGCGATGGCTTCTATTTTTTTCAGAATCTCCGCGTAGTAGGGATGATAAGAATAGTTGAGAAGTTTTTTTCGCCAGATGAATCGGATCCAAGAAGTGGTAAGTCGTTTTTCAAATTTTTCTCGAAATATTCGATTCCCTCCAAAATCATGAAATCGAATAAGATCGTCTTGTTTGAGGTTTCTGTTTGGATCACCGACGATGCGTCCGTACCGAGGAATGACTTTTTGTTTATCAGGAATTTTTCCTAAAAGCGTCCGTGTTCCGTAATCAGAAAAGTTTAGCAGGAGGCGTGGAGACGTCTGATAATAGATCGTGAGATGTCGAAAAAGACGCAGTGGAAAACGAGCGCTTCCGTGTGAAGCTGCCACCAAAATGTTGTCGGGGAGCGTGACGGGGCGCCGAAGAAAATTAATCACTTCTGAAAAACTTTTTTGAAGAGGAACTTTTTTGAGACAGCTTACGAAGAAGCTACCAGCTTTTTTAAGGTTTTTCATTTCTTCCCATTGTACCTCTTTTTTGCCCATGAGTCAACTATTGTTCGACTGATAGACTGGAGGGGGGTTGTTTATGAAAAGGTGTTTGAGGACGGTGTTTTTCATTCCGTCTTCTTTTGCCGTTTCGTCTTTTTCGTATTCCGGGACGTCGCCACGGGAGGAGTTTCTCGGCCACAAATTCTGCGTCGGATGTTTTTTGTCCGATGATTTTGATGCGTTGTCCGGTTTCGAGACTGAGGCGAGGATGTGTCTGGCTTCTTGAAAAGCTTACCCACCATCGCTTTTGATCAAAGTCATCGAGGAGCAAGAGGCTGTCGTTTTGTATTTCGACGATCGTGCCTCCCAAAAATCCTTCACTGGGTTGGGACCAGAGTTTTTCATGATTGGCTTTTCGGGTTTGGTGAAATGATATTTTTTCTGCCATGATTTCGTCGAGGCGTTCTCCCATGTCAGAGCGTTCGAGAAGCGCGCCTGCGACAACTTGTGGGACCAGCAATATTAAAAGCCAGAAGCTCATTCGGAGGCGGTATCCTTTTTTAAGCTCTCGGACGAGTCGTGCGGTAACGAGCAAGAGTCCCGCCGCAAGAAAAATCCACAAAAAAGGAATCCCAAACCATAGAAACTTGAGGATTTGTTGGGGGCCCTGCCAGATGAATTCTGCAAATTCAAGATGGTTCAGGAAGTGAAAAATAATACCATTGGCCATCATTCCAAGAACGAGAAAGGCGATGATGCCTAATCCGCCCAAAAGATGAAGGATCCAAAAGTAGTATTTGGGTTTGGGTTGGATGTGTTCTTCCTGGATACGATCGAGAATGGTTTTGGAGGGTTTCATGCGGGGGAGAGGTAAGAAGCTGAGGCGCGAAAGGCTTCTTTGGCGCGGTGGACTTTGGTGGCGACGGTTCCGGCAGGACACTTGAGAATGTCTGCCATTTCGTTGTAACTGAGGTCTTCGAGATAGCACAGGACGAGGATTTCTCGGTGAGCTTTGGGGAGATCTTCGAGGACTATTTGGACGTGATGGGCCGAGAGTTTTTGATCAAATTCAAGGGTTAGATCGCTGTTTTCATCGGGGACAAAAAGTGATTCTTCAAGTTCTACGCTCAGGTGCATGCCTCGTGATTTGTGCTTTCGAAAAACAGAAATAGTTTCGTTGTGCGTGATGCGGTAGATCCAACTCTGGAAAGAAACATCACCGCGAAATCCGTTGAGATTTTTCCAGGCCTTGAGAAAGACATCTTGTAAAATTTCTTCAGCGCTTTCCTGACAAAAACTAGAGATACGAAAGATGTAGCGCATGAGTTTGGCTTCATAGCGTTGGATAAGGGCGGCAAAAGCTTCCATGTTTTGGGGGGCTTTTTTTGCCAACGCTTCGTCAGTAAATGATGAGAAATCTTCCATAGGCTTCCTTATTGTAGACGCGAATAAAAAAAATTTCTTTCAAAAAAAGCCCGATCAATTTGATAGGGCTTTTTTTTAATGAGATGACTGGTTATCGGTTATAACGTCCTCGTTGTGATCGTCCGAATCCACGACGTGACCGTTGACGAGGGGCATCAATGTCTGCCTCCTCATTGTTATTACGGTTCCCCCATCGTGAGGATCCTCGGTTTTGAGACCGACGCACTCCTTTTCGGTTTCCACGTGTTTTGTGGTCGGGTCTGTTCTGGAGTCGTTCTACGATGTCTTCATCGGTTGAAGTAATCGTAACGCGTACCCCGTTGGCGAGCTTTTCTACGACATGGGTGACATTTTCTCGTTGGGAATTTTTGTTTTCTCGTTCGTGAAGTTTGGCAACGACATCGGGATCGGTAGAGGTTGTGGTTTTGATAATACCATTCTCGATTTTTTCGACGCTGTGTTCGATACTGTCTTTTCGGGCTTGTCGCTCGGATTTACGGGTTTCCTTTTGGGCTTTGATAGCGGTGAGGAAGGACTCAACGTCGCTGTGTTGCTGCACTAAAACGCGTAATTCATCATAGTGTTCTTGGGTCATGTTTTGACCAAAGGCTTGTGTCGAAGTAGGAAGGATCATGATGGCGAGCGCGAGGGCTCCCCAGAAAGGGGCGGTCATAGATTTTTTCATAAGAAGAAGAATTAAAGGGAAAAAAGAAATTGAAGTGGCCAGCTTCATGAGGTAGTACGTATGGGGCATAATTTTCTTTCAATTTTCTTTCAAAAAAACCGCCGAGTCTTCTGACAGGACGGTTAGAAAGGGATGTTTTTCTTTTTAAGTTCTAGTAGTTGTCGTTATCGTCAAAACTATCTTCATCGTCGTCGACATCCGTTGTTGTTTCCGCTTCTTCATCGTCAACATCAGCTTCCCATTGATCGAGGGTGACTTCATCGTCATCGGTTTCGCTTCCAAACATATCATCATCTTGTTGTGAAAATATACCCGGCTGTGTGTAGTCGGTAGGAATGGCGAGAGCGATATCTTGGACCGTAGACATGGAAATATAAAATGGATTAACCGATCCAGATTTTTGCTAAAAATAAAAATATGTCAAATGCTTTTTGATCAAAGTTTTTTGAAGGCGTGTTTTTGCTAAAAAATCAGGAGTCTCACCGCGCCAAAAGCAAAGACCCCTCCAAAGATGGCAACCGCATAGGGAATGGCCTTTTGTTTGAAGATAAATCGCGCCCAGAGCGCCAAGATTCCTCCCGCGATAAAAATCCACAGCAATAGTTCCAAAAGGTAGTCTACGGGGACCATAAGGCTCACAAGGCTTAAGAGCTTTGCATCGCCCCCCCCCATAATTTTGAAGTAAAAAAATAGGGCGCCGATCCAGAGTCCTACGATTCCACTTCCTAGGTGTGTCCATATTTGCGGGCCTTGAAGTGCCCATATAAGACCGGCCCCAAGAACGATAATTCCGAGAGAAAGGAGTCGGTCTGGAATACGTTGGGTATTGGTGTCGTAGAGAGCTGCAATGAGCGATATCGCACACACCCAACCCCAGAGGTAGAAATCAGGACTCATGAATGAAAAGGCTAAAAAATGACTGAGAGAACGTATTTACACGCCCAATATTAAATTTAGATTAAATCTTTGACAAGGAAAAAGCCTTGTTGAATATTCGATATATTCTTAACCTACTTTTTTATGAAATCTTTTTTAATTCGGCTTTTTCGAGATGACTCTGGTCAAACTATGACGGAGTATGCGCTTATCTTGGCGGTAATTGCGGTTGTGGTTGTGGGCGTGATGACGCTTATGGGAACGGAAGTTTCGAATATTTTTCAGGGGGTCACGGACACGTTGTCAGGAAGTTAGTTTGTAAATTTTTTTGCTTCATGAAAAAAGCCGTCACTTTTTGCGATCGAATATTCGGACTGATGTTTGTCCGGAAGGGAGAACCTTTTTTTATCTCGAATTGCCAGATGATTCACACTTGTTTCCTTCGCTTTGATTTAGATTTATTTTGGGTTGATCGGGAGGGACGTGTGATTCGAGAAGACAAAGGCGTGAAGCCGTGGCGGATTCGGCGATGCCGTGCGGCTTGGGGGGTGATTGAATCGCCCGCAAAAATAAATTTTCAGAAATCGTTTTCTGTTCCGGGGCAGGCGTTGGTTGAAACCGCGCTGGTGATGCCATTCTTGCTCCTTTTTATTTTTGGATTTCTTCAGTTATCGGTGGCGGTTACGGTCAAGCAAAAACTGTCTTATGTTACGCATTTTGCGGCGCAGGTGGGGAGCCTGACCAATGATGATCGTCGTATCTTGGGGGCGATTAATGAGTTTTATGATGAAGATTCAGTAGAGCTTTCATTGGTAAATCGAGATTCGGTTTCGGGGCAAGAAATTGTCAGTTCCCAGCGTCGATCGGGAGACCGGCTGACCGTTTCTCTTCGCCAGGCGTTTCCGCTTAATATTTCTCTTTTGGGGCTTTCTGATCTATCTCTTTCGAGTGAAGCCTCGAGCTCTATTCTCTGTAATGAAACCAATCCTCCGTATACGTGTTCGTAAACCGGCCTTTGTCCTAGTGTTTGTGGCGTTGGTGATTCCGGGGCTTCTGCTTTTGGCAGGGATGGTTTTGCAGTCCGGACAACTCTATGTCAGACACACAGAGCTTCATCATGTTGCACGCGAAGCGGGTGTTCGTGGCTTGCGGGCGTTTTCAGAGACGCTTGCTTCACGTGCTACGGTGAATCGTTCTGCGTGGTGTCGTGTTGAGGAGCCGCCTGATGTTTGCCGATCTTCGAATCGTTTTGATTTTGTTTCAGATTCTGAAATTTATCAGATGACAATCGATTCTTTCGTTCACCATCAGGTTCTTCTGGCCAGTGAAGAGGCGCTTGCGTTTGATCCAGAACAGACGCTTGATCGTGCACATTTGAGCATTATTTTTCCCGAAGATTTTACTTTGGGGACGAAAGAGATTCGATTGCGATCGATTATTGAACAGGTTCCCGATCCACTTTTATCTTCCCTCTTGGTTCCGCAGGTGATTCGGGGAGAATCCCTTATGTTTTTAAAACTTCCATGAATATTTTTAGATCTTTTCAGAAATGTATGGCTCGTCGATCGGCACGACCGCGACTTCCTCGCGTGACCCATCCCTATCATCTTTTGGTGAGGCGAACACAGCGACGGTGGGGATTAAGTTTTTTGATATTTCTTTTGTTCATGAGCGGGAGTTTGTGGTCTTGGGCTCAGAAAGTTTCACGGCAAGAAGATTTGATTGACGTGGTGGTTGTGCGGGAATCGCTGGAGGCGCCGCTGGGTTTGGAGTCTTCGCAGATCCATCAAGAGAAAAGACCGCGAAAATGGGTTCCCGAAGATGCGCTTTTGGGGTTGGATTCAGTGATAGGTCAGACATTGTTGACGCACAAAAGTTCGGGTCAGATTCTCACGGCGCTTGATTTGGGGCCGCCTATCAACCTGGAGTCGATCAGTGCGCAGTTTCAGGATCATGTGGCCTTTGGCATGGATGAATCGTGGTTTGTTTCGCGGTTGCCAGAGATTCGTTCGGGAGACGGGATTGATATTTTGACCACTCACCCGAAGTCATGGAACGGGGCCTCGACGATTATTACTCAGAATGTTCGTGTGATAGATGTTCAGACGTCAGGAGCACACAAGACGTTGCTCGTGAACGTAACGCACGAAGAAGCGAAGGCTTTGATGAGTGCGCGGGGGTTGCGGTTGCCGATGGGGGTGTTGGTGAGAGCCTCTCAAAAAAAGCAATATTCTTTGACGGAGAAAGGAGAGAAATATTGACGATTCATCCCTTTTGGGTAGGGTGGACGGGACTAAGCAGTGGCTGTGTTCTCTTTTTTTTCGCCCATGAGTTTTAAAGTCCGAAAGATCAAACATCGGCGGTCACAAAAAGGACCTGGCTTGAGTGGAAAGAAAAAACTTCTTGTCGCACTCCTAAGCCTTTTGGTGGGAGGCGGTTTTTTGTATGCACATGGTTCTCGGGGAGGGGCGACCGTGGCGAGATTTTTGCCGTTTAGTGATCTGTCTCAGGATGAAGAAGGGCGAACGAATATTTTGTTTCTCGGCGTCGCCGGGGAATCTGAAGAAGGCGGGAACCTTTCAGATTCGATTATGTTGGCGTCGATTGATCCTTCGGGGCCTTCGGTTTCTTTTTTAAGCCTGCCCAGAGATCTTTTCGTGTCTTCTAAGATTGGAGATCGAAAGGTGAATGAAATCTATGCTGCGGCGCGGTACAAGAATAAAAAAAATAGCCAGAAAGGGCTCGAAGTTATCAAAGATGCGATTGCTCGATTCGCAGATATCGATGTGCACTATGGCGTGGTGGTGAACTTTCATGTGTTTCAAGAGTTAGTTGATGGTCTGGGGGGCGTGGATATCTTTGTACAGGAAGATATTGTGGATCCGTTTTATCCAGACGCAGACTATGGGTATCAGATGTTCTTGGTGCGAGAAGGTTGGCAGCATTTTGACGGAAGTACGGCGCTTAAATATGCACGAAGTCGAAAAACTACGTCAGACTACAATCGAGCTCAGCGTCAGCAACAGGTTTTGATGGCGATTAAGAATCGTGCGGCGGAAATGCATTTGTTGTCGGATTTTGGAAAATTGAGAGAGATGTATCGGGCTTTCCGAGAGAACGTGATTACAGATTTGGGCATTACACAGGTGGTAGCGATGGCAGAGCTTGCGGCGAAGCTAGATTATTCGAATGCCGTCCATGCCGTGCTCAATGATGATCCGGCAGAAAAGGGAGGGTTTCTTTATACGCCGGCTCAGGAGTTCTTTGGGGGACAGTTTGTGCTGTTGCCAGAAAATCTTAAAGACACACAGACCTTTGTTTCGCTCGTATTAAAACAGCCGGATATTTTATTGGAAAATGCACAGCTCGCCGTGCTTAATGGATCTCGGATCGATGGCAAGGCTTCCGAGACGGCAGCACGATTGCGACGAATGGGGTTGCACGTGATCGAAATTGGAAACTATGACAGTGAGCGGCCGGTGTTTGAACACCTTATCAAAGATCTGAAGGAGGGGGGTATGCCGAAGACCAAGGCCTTTTTATCAACTCTGTTTGAGGCGAGAGTTCTATCTCCTGAAGAAACAACGGCACCGATCGAGCTGGTTTCTCCAGAGGGGCTGGTGGACTTGGAATTGATCCTGGGAATGAATTAGCCATTATTCATTCACAATTATTAATACTTCACTGTATACTGACTTTGTTATGAGAAGTTTTTTGCTTGGTTGGACGTTGGCGATAACCCTGTGCATGAGTATGGGAGGGCTTGTTTTGACAGCCGAAGCCGGAACGCCTCCGCCGCTCTTGGGGGGAGGGACGCAGGATGGGAAGCGAATTCTTCCCGGGCCTGAAGATCCGCTGAGTACGAAGGGGAAGAATTATATTTCCAAATATTTTGCACCGGGTTTGGTGAATGGATTTTTGTTGATTCTCTTTTTTGCCTCCGTGGTCGCGATTATTGTGGCGGGGGTGATGTATATTCTCAGTTCCGGCGATCAAGAGCTTACAAAAAAGGCCAAAGATGTTATCTTTTGGGCGATTGTGGGCGCGCTGATTGCGGCGATGGCCTATGCGATGGTACGATTTGTGGTAAATATTGATTTTTATGGGGATGATTACGAAAATCCCGCTGTCACTTCAACACGATGATAAAACAAGGTTTGTGTTTGGGATTTCTTTTGGTCGCTCTGAGTTGGGGTGGCGGAGAAGTATGGGCGGTTGATCCTCCTGTCAAAAAGGAAGTTTCGGTCGAGTTTAATTCGGATGTTCTTTTCCCGACGTGGGAATCAGAAGTTCGATTGCGGCCGGCGGGTCCGCTTTTACCAGGGGAAGAGGAGTTGTTTGGAGTCAGAGGTATTATTGGGAAAAATAAAGATTTAGAGCTTCCGGATGGAAGGAGTGAAAAGCTTTTTATGGTTTTTATACCGCGAGCGATTGATATTCTTTTCTACGCGGTGGCGCCGATTGTGGTGGTCATGTTTTTGTTTTCAGGGATTCGTCTTGTGTATGCTGGGGACAGTGAGGAAGACATCGCCGCATCCAAAAAAATATTTCAGTATGCCCTGATGGGGACGATTCTTATCGTGCTTTCCTTTTCGTTTCTTAAGACCGTCTATTTGATCCTAGCAGTGACTCCTACTACATGAAAAAAATAGTATTTATGGTTTTGGGTCTTTTGATCCCCTTGGCGGGGGAGGCGGCGTTTGATTTGCATCAAGCATTAGGTCATTTAGATGTTTCAAGTCGTCCGGAACATCTTGTTATTCAGAAGGTATCGAGTCTTGAGGTTCCTATGGCAAGTTCTACTGGCGAAAGAGAAAATTACTATGGAGATCAGCGAGATATTACGCGATTTCTTCAAAAAATTATGAATGGTCTCACGGCTATTGTGGCGGCGATTGCGATTTATTTTATTGTTTTGAATGCGTTTATGTTGGTGACGGCGTTTGGGGATAGTGACAAGATTTCAAAAGCCAAATCCGGCCTGACCTGGTCGGGGGCGGGGTTTTTGTTGATTGTGTTTTCGTACATTATTGTGAAGACAATCGTGTTTATTACGTACTCAGGAGATGGCCTTCGCACGGAGGATTTGAAGGGCGATGATACGAATATTCATCAGCCAGGATCTACTTTGGGGCCCGATGGTGTCGATGTGGGGAGTAAAAATAAGAAGGGTTCGGAGGTGGATAGTTCAGGAGATAGTGCTACTGCTGGAGGACAGGGAGGAAATAATCAGAATGCGTTGGACGCGGATAGTGCGGGATCTGCAGATTCTGCTTTGAAGCAAGGAGCCAATAATGGTACAGAGACGGAGACAGATGCGAATGGGATGCCCGAGGTTTCTAAAGTTCACGGAGAGCAGCCGAATGATGGACAGACGGATTTGGAAGAGGTTCTGCATGTGACACCTTAACAAGAGGCTCTACCAAAACACCTCAGCTCGCTGAGGTGTTAGGAGTAAATGTGATACGAAGAGTCTTCGTATTATTAACGATTCCGATTAATTATATCGAGTAGTTCCTGGTCAACTTCGTTGGAGTCGGTTTGTTCTGGTACCGGACCTTGTTGTCCTCCATTGTCGGGGTTGTATGCATTCGGATCGGTAGTAGGAGATCCCCAGAGCGATCCGATGAGTGTGAGGATTTTGGCGCCATTGAAGACCGAGTCTACGGCGGCAAGTCCTGCGGTCGTAGCGACGGCTACGATTCCGGCCTTTTTCTTATTTAGTTTTTTGAGTCGAGAGAGTTTACGAGATCCTTTTTGGATCCGAGAAAGACCTTCGGTAAATATTTTTTCAGAGAGTTCTTCATGCATGGATTCAAAAGCATCGAGAAGTGCTGTCATGCGTGTTTCCACGATGGCGAGGGCTCGGTCTTGATTGAATTCC
>DGOF01000031.1 GCA_002389285.1 Patescibacteria group bacterium UBA4473 | reverse complement strand
TGCTGCTGGTGACACGGAAAGTCGGAATCCGTCCAATTTTTTTGATGGATATATCGATGAGGTCCAGGTGTATGGACGGGCGCTGGGTGCGGAGGAGATTGAATATTTATACAATGGAAGTGAGGACCAAGGGCGTGTGGATGCGTTAGAAATTTCTCCTGGTGACTATTGGAAAGCTTCTGTCTTTGGATGTGATGCATATGGTTGTCACGAGCAACCCTCCAATGTCTTGGACTTTGTGAATGATCCGCCGAATCAGCCATCAAATATCACGCTGACGACGGCTTCGGATGCGCCCCACCTTCCGAATGAAGATTTGGATGGAAACATTGGGACCCCGGCGGTAGATCCAGAAGGCGATGACATTACGTATGTGTATAACTGGTATCGTACGCCGAGTGGGGGCGGTGAAGCGCTCAATGCGACGACAATGTTTGGTTCGGATCTTGTGGGGTACTGGCCATTGGATCATGATGTTCTGGATTATGCAGGGACGTATGATATGACCGAATCTGGAACCGGCGCTTTGAACAGTAGTGGACAAGTAGAGGGGGCGTATGATTTTCCGAATGCTGCCAATGATAGTTATCTCAGCAGTCCTGATGCCGCGGACCTGACGTTTGGAGATGGGAGTACGGATGAGCCCTTTTCGATTTTCTTTTGGTACTATGTGGAAAATGTAGCCGTTTCGCAGACGTTCGTGGCGAAAAATCAGCATTGGAATGGCGCGGGCAGTCATGAAGTGGAATATTTCACGTGGCAGGATGCTTCTGGAAATCTCACAATTGCTCTGTATGATCAGAGTACGTATAATGGTTCGAATGCGACGAATTATATTCTGGCATCAGCCGGAGGGGTTCTGGAGGATGATGCTTGGCAGTCGGTGGCGTTTACCTATGACGGAAGTGGGAATGTTTCGGGCTTGCAGATCTATCATAATGGAGAGGCTTTAAGTGAAACGACGGATGCTTCGGGTGGGTATATCGCGATGGAAGATACCGATGCGCCATTGTACATGGGAGGCTATCAAAATGGATCAGGTGATACGGATTATCAGAGTGAGATGTTGGGGGCGCTGGATGAAGTCCAGATGTATAATAAGGCCTTGAGTGCGACCGAAATTGAGCAATTGCATTATGGAGGTTTGAATGGAGGGGATGACTTAAGTTCCGATCGAACGGTTTTGGATGATGCGTGGGAAATGGGGGTTCAGGCCTGTGATGCGGAAGGCGGTTGTTCGGCTGAAGTTCGGTCTAATAGCATCAGTATTACCAATAATGCGCCGAATCAGCCGCAAAGTATTGCGCTGGATTCCAACCCGGCGGGAGAGCCGCATTTAGCTTCTGATGATCTGGATGGATCGTTTGTGCCGGCGACGACGTTGGATGATGACGGTGATGATGTAAGTTATATTTACAACTGGTATAAAGCTTCTACGCGAGAGGGTGATTATTCTACGCTTCAGGCGACGAACGTGCTTCAAACAAGCGGGCAACTGAGTGATGATTTGATCGCGTATTTCCCGTTTGATCATGACAAGCTGGACTATGCCGGCAATGTGACGCTGGGGGCCGGGGCGAGTGTGGATAGTTCAGGATTGGTCGATGGAGCGTTGAATTTTGACGCCAATGATCATGTGGTTTCTGATTACACGGGAGATCTTCAAGGATTGAGCTTTTGGTATAAATATCAGGGGGATACGTCCTGTGATATTGGATGGAACTGTGAGCATGCGGCTCTTGTGGCACAGTCTACGACTTCGGCTTCAACAGGATTTTATTTTGCTCGCTCCGGATCGTCGAGTTATCATCTTTTGCGCGTAGGAGGTGCGAGCTACTCTATTGAAGAAGCCACGGTGACGACAACCGATTGGACGCATGTAGTCATTACCCACGATACGAGTAATACTTATGTGTATGTTAATGGAACATTAGTGGAAACCATTGGAGCAGTTTGGACGACGGCTGGAGAATTGAACTTTGGGAAAAAGATTAATGAAAGCCGTTATTTCAATGGATTGCTCGATGAAGTACAGGTCTATAATCGCTTGATCGATGAATCCGGAGCTGATGAGATTACCAAGCTTTATCAGGGAGGACGTCTTGGGGGCGAGGATCTTCACAGTGATATGACGAGTGTGGGAGAGTACTGGAAAAACGAAGTGATTCCGTGTGATATTCATGAATGTGGAACGGCGCAGACACTTTTGAATGCGAATGCGTTGTTGATCAATACGCCACCGGATGATCCAACGGATCTTCGTGTTCAGGGGATTGTGGGGGGTAAAATTGAAGATACGACCCCAACGTTTTTGTTTGATTTGACGGACGCGGATACGCCACAGGTGGTGAAATATCAATTGCAGGTGGATACGGTGAATACCTTTGATAATGATCCTTATGAACGTATTGATACAACGGGCGCTCCAGCCGATAGGGATGATGTTTCCCATACGCTGGCCGCCGAAGATGCGTTGGCGGTGGGAACGTATTATTGGCGGGTGAAGGCGATTGATGTGGTTGATGCCGAAAGTGATTGGGTGAGCGGGGGCAGTTTTCAGGTTGAAATGCAAGAAGTGCCTTCTGGGGTGACGAATTTGGACTTAGATTCAAACCCTGCTGGTGCTCCGCATCTGCCGAGTGATTCTTTGGATGGAAGCTTTACGGATGCGACAGATAGTAATAGCGATGATATTTCGTATGTTTATAACTGGTATAAAGCCGCTGAGCGAGAAGGTGATTATTCAACGCTTCAGGCAACGAATGTTCTTAATACAGTTAATGCCGGGGCGCTGTCTTGGGATGCAAATTTAGTGGGATACTGGCCGTTGGATGCGAATGTACAAGATTATGCGGGGGATAATGACGGAACGATTAGTGGGGCCACGCCCACGAGTGGTGGAGGCGGGCAGATCGATGAGGCGTATAGTTTTGATGGGGTGGATGATTATTTGGAGGTGGCAGGTTTCCCTTTTAACTCAACCTACACGCTCTCTGCATGGATTCGGCCGGAAGAAGCGGGGGATGATGTATATCGGGCTATTGTTAGTAAAGGAGGGGTCTTTGATGGGGATACAAATTACACTTTAGGGGTTCGAGAACGGGTGGTAAGTAGTGAAGATAATATTACATTATATTATCACAATGGAGGTTCAATGTATGGTACGGAGGTAGCGGTTACGGGGAATGTATTTGATGATTGGCATCATGTTGTTGCAACTTTTGACGCCTCTATTAATGAATTGAAAATTTATTATGATTCGGTCTTGCTTCACACAGAATCTTTTGCTGCAGAAGCTACGGATGGGGGGCAAAGTCTGCGCATAGGAGCTCCGGCGACGGATGATAGTTCAGATGATTATTTTTTGGGAAAAATTGATGAGATACAGATCTATGATGATGTGTTAACGGCTGTAGAAGTTTCTCAGATTTATCAGGGATCACGTCTGGCAGGTGAAGATTTACACGCTGATTCAACTTTGGCGGGTGAGTACTGGAAGAATGAAGTCATCCCGTGTGATCAGTATGGTTGTGGGACGGCGGAGACGTTGGAGAATGCCAATGCTGTTTTGATCAATACTGATCCGGATGCACCGGTCATTGATAATTTTAATGATGGATCTACAACGTTTGACGCAACGCCGACATTGCAGTTCGACCTGTCTGATTCTGATACAGGACAGACGGTGAAGTATCAATTACAAGTGGATAACAATAGTGATTTTTCATCCCCTGAAGTGGATGTGACGGAAGGTTCCGGCCAGACGACCGACAGGGAGGATGTGACGTATACGACGGCCACACTTGCGGAAGATGATTATTACTGGCGGGTCAAAGCCATCGATGAGTATGACGCTGAAAGTGATTGGACCGTGGCTAATAGTGGGGCCGTGGCCTTTGTGGTGAATATTCAAGATCTCCCAAATGCACCGAGTGTCACTCTTACTACGCCTTCTGATGCGCCGCATGGTCCGGATGAAAATTTGAACGGAACGGTGGATCCGGCGGAAACGGAAGATGCTGATGGTGATGCGGTGAGTTATCTCTACAACTGGTATGAAAGTAATGATGAAGGATCAAGTTATGATCTATATGCCTCTAATATCCTCTATGAGGTGAATGGGGATATGGATGATAATTTAATTGGTTACTGGCCGCTGGACAGTGATGCGAAGGACTATGCGGGGGGGAATGATGGAAGCACGAGTGAAGCGGTCGTGACAACAAGTGATGGAGGAAAAATAGATGAAGCGTATGAATTTGATGGTAATAACCAAGAAATTGTTATCAGCGATGCGGATGCATTAGATTTTACGGGAAACTTTTCTATTGCCACATGGCTTTATATGGATGATACGACTTCCGATCCTTGTATTGTTTGTAAGGGAGATGCGGCGGCCGATACAGGATATGTATTTTTTATGTGGAACGAAAAGTTAACGATGTCCTTTGGAGATGGTGGTGGTGGTTGGCCTTATTCGGGGAATTTGCAAGGAGATACCAGTCTTGAGGCCGGGAATTGGTATCATGTTGCGGTTACTCGAAGTGGGACCAATGCCACATTTTATCTGAATGGACAACCGGATGGAGTTCGTTCTGTTGGGGGCAATGCTATTGCGGTGAATGGGTTAGACTTGTGGTTTGGAAATGATGTTGATGCTCCGACAGGGGGTCAAGATCTCGATGGAAAACTTGATGAAATGCAACTTTATGATCGAGCGATTTCAGCGAATGAAGTTGCGCAGATTTATAATGCGACAGCTTTGGGCGTGACGGAATCAGCTGGAGACTTGAATATTGATCTGGGTTCAAGTCATACGGAACTCGATGATTGCTGGAAGCTCGGTGCGCAGGCCTGTGATGCCGATGGTTGTGCGGATGAAATTCTCTCGAATCAGATTTGTTTGGGGAATACGGCGCCGAATACGCCGGCAGGTATTGATCTCGATAGTGCGACGCCGGACGTGTCGCATTTGCCGACTGAAAATCTAGATGGATCTTTCACGGTGGCGACGACTTTGGATGTAGAGGGGGATGCGGTGAGTTACGTGTACAACTGGTATAAAGATTCAACGCGAGAAGGGAGTTATACAGAGATTCAGGCGACAAATGTGCTGAATGACGGAACAGATTTAGACACAAGGCTTGTAGGCTATTGGCCATTGGATAGTGATGCGAAAGATTATGCGGGAGATAATGATGGGAATCTGGTGGGATCACCGGTGCAAGAAACGGGATCTGTAGGAGGGGCGTATAATTTTGATGAGAATGGAAAACATGTGGTTGTTCCAGATGTAGATGATCTGGATCTCTTGGGAGATTTTGCAATTTCAATGTGGGTCAAAATTGGTAATTCTGTAGATGATAACTCTACAACATTGATTTCTAAGCATGATGTTTCAGGGGATACGGGATGGGTTTACTTTGTGCAGGAAAATACCAATGATGCGACGGTTTACTTTGCCTATGGAGATGGGGCGGGGGGAGATGCTTGGCCAGGAGGAAGTACTGCTTCCGCTTCAACTGTGATTCCTTTTGGATCGACTTGGCAGCATATTGCGGTGGTGTTCGATACGACGGCCGATACGTTGCAGTTTTATCTTAATGGAGAGCCGGATGGAACGACTTCTTCTGTAACGGATGGCATGGTGGCCAATACACGAGATTTTTGGATGGGAGGGAATGTAGACACTCCTGAAGGAGATGTAGATGGGATTAATAGTATGGATGAGGTGCAGATTTATAATGAGGTGTTGTCTGCTGCGGAGATTTCAAAAATTTATCAGGGATCACGTCTAGCCGGGGAAGATTTGCATGCGGATGTGACAGCGGCGGGAGAGTACTGGAAAAATGAAGTCATGCCCTGTGATCAGTATGGATGTGGGACGGCGGTGACGTTGGCGAATGCAGATGCGTTGCTGATTAACACACGACCGACCGCGCCGGTGCTGGATTCGACGATTAATGGTGAAAATGTGAGTGCGAATCCTCCGACATTGCAGTTTGATCTGGTTGATTTAGATACGCCGCAAAATATTAAATATCAGATCCAGATCGATGATAATGAATTCTTTCCTTCTCCTGAGACGGATGTGATTGAAGGAGAAGAAGGCGTTTTTGTGACGCAGGAGCCAGCACGTGATGATATCACCTATACACTTACTTCAGCGTTAGAAGACAATATATATTACTGGCGCGTTCGAACGATTGATGCACTTCAGGCAGTTGAAGATACAGCGCAGTCGTATAGTGAGTGGAGTGATTCAAGCTTTGTGGTGCCGAATGAAGCGCCGACCGTGCATTTTGATAATTACAAAGACGGATCGACGACGACCAATAATCAGCCGACATTGCAGTTTGATATCGCGGATCCCAATCCCGGAGACATTGTAAGTTATGAAATAGAGCTGGCTTCAGATGCGCTTTTTGAAAATACTATTCAGGCGGATGATACGGATGTCGGTTCTGCAACACCGAGAAATGACCTTACGCTTACGCCGTCGGTTGAGCTGGAGGATGGGACCTATTACTGGCGCGTGATAGCGACGGACGATTTGGGGTTGACCAGTGAGTGGCAGTCGGCGATTGAAGGGGAAGGTGTGACCGCTTCCTTTGTGGTGGATGCGACGGCGCCAGAAATTGTGAACATTGAGGTGACGCCGGTGCTGGATGAAAATGGAGCGATTACGAGTACCACTATTACGTGGGATACGAATATCGAAGCCACGACAATCATTGAGTATGGTTTAACGACGGCCTATGGGCATGAAATGACGGAAAAACAACTTGATGGGGTAACGAACGGTCATGCGGATGCCTTTACGCACACGTTGATTGCGTGTACGCAGTATCACTTTCGGGTGAAGTCTCGCTATGGAGATGATCAATTTGTAGCGAGTGCGGATCAGGTCTTTACGACGCCGGGCTGTATTGGAAATGCTGCTGTCGTGGTTCAAAATGATCCGCCGATCATTGATAAAACGGTAGGACGTACGGAGCAACTTTCGGCTTCAGGCGTTCAGGTGAATACGGTCGTACCGGCTGGATTTTCGGATATCAATGATGCACAGTTTCAGATTAAAAAAATTGATAAAGTGGCGGCTTTGGTTGTGACCGGATCGCCGACGGGAAAAACGCTCTTGGATGATCATTTTTATGATATCAAAGGGATGGTTGAGGTGGATGAAGAAAATACAGATTATGATCAGGCTATTACGATTACGCTTGGTTATGACGAAGAAGATTTGGGGAATGTAGAGGAGAGCACGCTGCGTATTTATCACTGGGATGTAGATGAAAGTGAATGGGATTTATTGCCGAACTGTTCGAATGATACAGCCGGTAATACGGTAAGTTGTGAGTCGACTGAGTTTTCACCGTTTGGAGTCTTTGGTGATGAGGTAGAGGTTGTGGAAGTGGCGGCGCCGGTAGAAAGCGCTGGGACGAGTGGAAAACATAAAACCTTGCATTATGCAGGAATGCAGCGTGATGAAATGCAAACGACCTCGTCAGAAGGCGTGAGCTTGGCGGAATTTGAACAGGCGTATGCAGAATCTCAAAATCAAGTCCTCACGATGAATGAGTATTTGCCGGGGGGAATTACAAAGGCTACGGATCGATATGGGAATGAAATTTTCTTGGGATATGTCCCGGGTCGGGTTGGACGATCGCGCATGGTTTCTTTGCACTATGACAACAAACTTATTGCACGAGGAAGTCGTGATAATCGAGATCGAACACGACAGCTCTTAGTGCAGCGTTCTCAGAAGGATTCTGATATGAAAGCTTCGGCACCCGTATCACTGCAGCAGCGGTTTGATGATTTGGCGGTAAATGTTAAAAAGCAGCGTACGATGCGGAATGTTGCCGCTCAAAAAACAGGACTAAAAAGACCTCGTGGGGGAGATGGGTTAGATATCAGAGGTCATTTGGCACAGCGAGAACGTCGAAAATATCGCACTTCTCGGTTTCCGCAGCAACGATATATGTCGGAGGTGCGACCGTCACGGATCAAGCTTAAAACGATTCATAAAGTGAAAAAGCCAACCGAGATAAAACGTATTTATCGAGGTCTTCGAAATTCTCTTTTCAACGTTTCAGCCATTCTACAAAATTCAATGTTTGATATGCAGGGGATCATGCAAGATTCTGCAGCAAACTTGTTTTATAGAGAGTGAGGATTTAGGTATTAAGTTTACCCTCTATAGTTCGGAGCTTCTTTTAATATCGCTACATCATGGGGATGAGATTCTTTGATACCTGATCCGGTGATGTGTACAAACTCAGCTTTTTCGTGGTAGGTCGGGATGTCTTTGGCACCTAGATATCCCATAGAACTTCTGAGGCCTCCACAGAGCTGGAATATTTCGCCTTCGGCCGATCCTTTGTAGAGGATCTTACCTTCGATGCCTTCGGGAACGAGTTTGTCATCGGCGACGTTGGCTTGCGCGTAGCGTTCTTTTCCGCCTTTGGTCATAGCGGCGAGGGATCCCATACCACGATAGTATTTGTAGGTCTTTCCTTCGGCGTAGATGAGTTCTCCGGGCGCTTCTTGGGTTCCGGCGAGGAGTGAGCCAATCATGACCGCATTGGCACCTCCTGCAATGGCTTTCGCGATGTCTCCAGAGTAACGAATACCTCCATCGGCAATAACGGGCACGTTGTGTCGTTTTGCCGCTTCAACCGTATTCATGACGGCACTGAGTTGGGGAACTCCAACTCCGGCGATAATACGCGTGGTACAGATGGATCCCGGACCGATCCCAACTTTTACGCCGTTCGCGCCGGCTTTGATGAGGGCTTCCGCCGCTTCGGGGGTGGCAATGTTTCCTGCGATAATTTCTTGTTTTGGGTAGGTTTTTCGGATGTATTCGACGGTTTCGATGACACCTTTGGAATGCCCGTGTGCGGTATCGACGAGCAGTACGTCTGCACCGGCATCAACTACGGCGGCGATGCGTTCGTCTCTGTTTTTTCCCGGACCGACCGCGGCGCCGACCAGGAGGCTTGAGTCTTTTGTTTTTGAGGCATGGGGGTATCGTTCGTCTTTTTCAATGTCCCGTCGTGTTACGAGCGCTGAAAGGGTCCCATCGTCTTTAAGAACGAGCAATTTGGAATAGGTTGATTCTTCGAGGATGTCTCGTGCGTCTTTGAGCGTAATAGGATCTTTGGCCGTGAGGAGGTCTTTCGCGGGTTTCATGCGTTGAGAAACTTCTTCTTCGGCATGTTTGGCAAAGTAATTATTCCGGGTGACCATTCCGACAACCTTTGTTTTGAGGGTTCCGTCTTCGGTGATGGGAACGGCTTTGAATCCGTGTTGATGTCGAATCTGGATGACATCGGCAATTTTGTGTTGTGGAGAAAGGACGAGCGGTTCATGAATAAATCCATTTTCGAACCGTTTTACTTTTCGGACCATGGCGGCTTGTGTTTCTGGGTCACAATTTTTGTGAATGACCCCCATACCTCCATGAAGCGCCATGCTGATCGCCATATCGGATTCAGTGACCGTATCCATTGCGGCGGATATCAGCGGAATGTTCAGTTCTATATTTTGGGTCAGCTGTGTTTTAAGACTGACTTCTTTTGGTAAAGTATCAGAGTATTGGGGGACGAGAAGTACGTCATCGAAGGTCAAAGCCATAGGAATATCTTTCATGAGTGGAGGTTTCTAAGTTTTCAGGAAATGTATGCTATTTGGCGCGAAAAGTCAATATTTTCTTCTCCAGGACTTCTTTCTGTAGAGAGGAGGTTACTAGACACTCGTCGCGATATTTATACAATGCTCCTGTTATGGTCAAACTTCTTTGGCGGCATTGTGCAGGATCGGTTCGGCGCGTTTTACATTCGCCTTTTGGACTGCAATTGTTCAGCTTGTCGTTTTTGATTTTCTTTGTGATGGGGTTCCAGCCGCCTTATCTGGCGATGGGGCAGCCTTTTGGCGATGAAATATTTGGAGAACAGATTCTTTTTGCACCGATTACGGAGATGGGATTTTTGGATAATTTCGCAGGTATTAAAACGGCCGGAATGGAAGAAATCTGGGTGGAAGATGAAAGTGGTCAATTGGTTAAAAAGTTTCGTCCCCAAAAACGAGACTCCGTGGTTACGTATGCGGTGAAGTCCGGTGATACGGTTTCTAAAATTTCACATAAATTTGGGCTCAAAGTTTCCACCGTTCTGTGGGCGAATGGACTCACATCCAAAACAACGCTTCGGATTGGAAAAGACTTACGTATTCCGCCGACGGATGGTGTTTTTTATACCGCGAAACCGGGAGATATGTTGGGCGATATTGCGAAGCAACACGGGATCGCGTTAGATAAAATATCGGCTTATAACCGTGTTGGGAAAGATTTGAAATTAGAAATTGGTCAGGAGTTGTTTTTGCCTCAGGCGAAAAAAGTTTTCGTTCAGCAGTCTTCGGGGATTGGAAATTTGGGGTCTTTGGGGTTTCGTATTCGTCGTCCGACCAAGGGGGTGTTGACTCAAGGCTATCATCGAAAACACTATGCGCTTGATATTGCGAATAAGATGAATACGCCGATTTATGCGGCGGCGCCAGGAAAGGTTATTAAATCAGATGATGGATGGAATTATGGGTATGGAAAGTATATCGTGGTGGATCACGGAAGTGGGGTGAAGACGCTTTATGGACATCTCAATTCACGAAAGGTTTTTGTGGGGGATGAGATTAAGGCGGGGCAGCTTGTTGGCCTCATGGGAAACACGGGGCGGGTTTGGGGGCCTACGGGGATTCATCTTCACTTTGAACTTCACATAAAAGGACGTAAAGTGAACCCGAATAATTATTTTTAGTTTATTGTTATGAATTTTTCTGAAAAATTGGAAGCGGCGGTGCGTACAAAAAACTCTTGCCTGATGCTGGGGCTGGATCCCAATCCGGAGAAAATGCCGGATCATTTTGAAAAGACTGCGGCGGGATGTCGTGAGTTTTGTGAGCAGATGATGAGTGTCTGCGAAGACTTGATCTGTGGGGTTAAGATTCAGATGGCGTATTTTGAAGTCTTCGGGAGCGAAGGGATTAAAGCCGTTGAAGATTTATTAAAAATGGCCAAAGAAAAAAATCTCATCACGCTGATCGATGGAAAACGGAATGACATTGGATCGACGGCAGAGGCTTATGCAAAGGCGTATTTGGGAGATGGGCCTTTGGGAGCGGATAGTTTGACGGTGAATCCACTGCTTGGAACCGATGGTATGAAGCCTTTTGTTGAGGCCTGTGAAAAAAATGATCGTGGTATTTTTGTCTTGGTTCGGACATCGAATCCTTCTTCGGAAGAATTTCAAGGGGGCAAGAAAGAACTTTGTGTGGATATTGCGGAGAAAGTCGAAGAGTGGAATATTACAACGCAGTCTCCGAAAAATCAGCTCTCTTCGGTGGGAGCCGTTGTGGGGGCGACGAATGGACCGATGTTGAGCTTTTTTCGAGAAGAAATGCCACATGCATGGATTTTGGCACCGGGGATCGGTGTGCAGGGCGGATCGATGGAAGATGCTCTGGCGGTTCAGCGGGACGGGCTGGGACTTTTGATCCCGGTTTCTCGATCTATTTTGTATGCAGGAAAGGACAAAGACTTTTTGGAAAAAGCGAGAATGGCATTGGTAGAGCTGTATGAGGCGCAAGTAGCAACACAAGGCGGTGATGAAGGTGAGGAAAATGAGGCGGAATAAATTTGAATGTATAAAAAAAGGGCCCTACGGTGGTATCAACCACCGCAGGGGGTAAAAGATGTTGGGCTTTACGCCCCTTTCAATGCTGCCCAGTACAACCACATAACCAGTGGTGGTATCCAGTAAAACCAGTAGTGAATTATAGCTCCAAAGAAGCCATATTTGTCATCCTGGNNCTGGCCGTCAGAGGTCCTCCTGCAAAGATGATTCCGCAGAGGCAGAGGCCTATGCCGAACCATCGATGGAAGAACTTTCCGGTTCGGGACACCTTGTTCCCGAAGTACAGGAATACCAGTCCGGGCAGCAAGTTCATAATCAGATACGCAAGAATCAGGTCGCTAGACATGATAGTCCTCCTTTGAGGATTATTTGTTTGGGGTGTGAAAGAACATCTTTTGTGACGACTCGGTAGGTAAAAACAGAAGCTTTTTCCGACAGAGCAAACTTGATTGTTTCGTTTTTTTGCATATTTGTCAAGTATCTTCTGGCAATTTAGTCTTAAAAAAGTTTGACGTGTGTTTTTCATTTCTTACTATCCCCCACGAATGAAGCTCTCAAACAATCCTTCTTTCGGACAAATTGCTGCTGAAGAAGCCGCTAAGGAAGGTCTTTCTTTGTCTCAAATTATTGAGGATGCCCGAGAGGCTTTGCGTGAGGTTTTGCTTCGGGCAAAGGTTCTTTTGGAGGAGCGCAAAAATTTGGTCAGTTATAGATCGAAGGCCTTTGAAAGATCTTTAGCAATTCTTAACGATCCGGATCAATCATCTTTAATTCCTGAGTGTATTCAGTATCGAGAGTCGGATCATTCAAACGATCCACCAGCCCTCGTTCTTCAAAAGGCAGGTACTTTGGCGGGGGTTAATTTTCCGATTGATCCGAATTTGATGGATCCGAAGAAGGAATATGCTTTGTCGACTGAGCAGCTGAAAGGGTTACGTCTCTATGGGGTTTTAAATAATGCTGTTTTTTGGAAATGGATGCAGTCTCAGCAAGCTCAGGTCGTGGAGATGGTTTTGCAAGATGAGTATCATCCAGGAGATATTCCAGATCTTCAGGAGTCTTATGTGCAGGCACAACAATACCTTCGAGCGCTTAAGGCAGAAGAAGCTGAGATTTAGAGGGAAGATTGAATTACTTTGTTTCTGATTTTTGAGGAGAGCAAGAATCCGAGATGAAACGACCATAAAGTTTTATGGGGAGCGTTTTTTACGCCGGTCTGATAAAAAGGGACGATGCTATCCATATAGCCACCAAAGGTTTGAGTAGGAACGTCGACACAGGCCGGCGTTTGAAGATACGTTTTGGTTTTTCGAACCCCCCAGAGAACCATTTTGTGAGGACTGGCCATGGTGATGAGTTTTTGGACTTTGTGATGTTTAGATCGGTCGATCATTGTTTTGGCAAGAATCCCTCCGAAGCTGTGTGCGATGATGATCGTAGGTTTTCCGTCGTCCAAAAGTTTCACGCCTTGGGCGATGATTTTTTCTAGTTTTTTGTATTCAAAGTGAAGGTACATAAAATCGTCGAGGAAGATTCGCTCATCATCAGCAAAATGCTGGGCGAGATCTTTTTTCCATCCATCGAGATAGAATTTCCAGGTTTTGATCCCGGGCACAAAAATAATTCTCATCAGTGTAAAAAGGCTCTTGTAGCGGTGAGGGTCATGGCAATGCCGAGCTCATTGGCTTTGGCAAAGACGTCTTCGTCTTTGATGGATCCGCCGGGTTGGATGATACAGGCAATCTTGGCTTTGCCGGCGATTTCGATCGCATCAGGGAAAGGGAAGAACGCATCGGAAGCGAGTACTGCGCCTTCGGCGCGTTCTCCCGCTTCTCGTATGGCGATATCCATCGCTCGGACACGAGAGGTCTGTCCGCCGCCGTGGCCGATCATGGCGCCGTCTTTGACGATGACGATGGCGTTTGATTTGACTGCTTTGACAATTTTCCAGGCCAGGAGCATGTCCGTGACTTGATCTTCCGAAGGCTGATTTTTTGTAACGTGCTTGAGGTCTGTTTTTTCTACTTGTTTGAGATCAACGTCTTGGACCAGGGTGCCGCCTCGGATCTTCCGGGTAACAAGATCGGGTGTTGCTTCTGAAAAA
Source organism: Patescibacteria group bacterium UBA4473 (assembly GCA_002389285.1). GTDB lineage: Bacteria > Patescibacteriota > Gracilibacteria > UBA4473 > UBA4473 > UBA4473. The sequence goes on along the minus strand of DGOF01000031.1, from coordinate 16,195 downwards.
TTATTTACTTTTAAGACTCTTAGATTCTTTTTGGTTTTCAAAACTTCTAAAGCTTCGTCGTCAAAATCAGGGGCGAGAACTATCTCATTGAAAAAGCTGGTTATTTTTTCAGCGACGGCTTTCGTGACGGTTCGGTTGATGGCGATGATACCGCCGAAAGCGGACTGACTGTCTCCCGACTCAAAAGCCCGATCAAAGGCCTGTTCAATGGTGTCGCCAATGGCAGCACAGCAGGGAGATGCGTGTTTTATGATCGCCACAAAAGGTTGCTCGAAGCTCATGGCGAGCTCGAGTGCGCCGTTGGCGTCATTGAGGTTGTTATAAGAAAGCGCTTTGCCATTTAATATTTCGGCCTGCACTAAATTAGACCCAGAAGCAAACGGGTCATTTAATATTACCGCACTTTGATGTGGATTTTCGCCATATCTTAATGTATTTTTTTCAGAATTTTCGACCCAAAATTTTGCGATGAGTAAATCATAATGGGCCGTCATCTCAAAGGTCTTAGCGGCGAGTGTTTTTCTAAATTCGAGACTTAAGTCTCCTGATTTTAATTCTTCAATGATGCGTGTGTAATCGGCTGGATCGACGACGGGCGCGCAGTATTCATAGTTCTTGGCGGCAGCGCGGATCATGGAAGGCCCGCCAATGTCGATTTGTTCCACTTTGTCTTCAAAGCTTTTGGTCTGATCTTCGTAGTTTTTCTTAAACGGATAAAGATTTACCACTACTAAATCTATGTCTTGAATATTGTTTTCTTGGCAGAAGGCTTGATGAGATGCGTTATTTCTTAGATTAAGAATCCCGCCAAATACTTGTGGGGTAAGGGTTTTGATCCGGCCTTCTAGCCCTTCTGGGAATCCGGTGAAGTCGGCAACTTCTTGGAGATTTTTTAGACCTGCTTCTTGCAGCTTTTTAAAAGTTCCTCCGGTGGAGATGAGTCTGAAGTCTAATTTTTCGAGCTCTTGGGCGAATTCTATAATGCCGGTTTTGTCGGAGACGGAAAGAAGCGCGGTTTTCATGTGGTAAAAAGTTGTGTTGCGTTCGGGTTTGAGAGCAAAGAGTTATTGAGGATTGCTTTTCGAGCTGCCTCAGAAGGCTGATTAAAATCCCAGCCGGTGTAGATTTTGACGTGTATTTCTGAGCCGAGTAAAGCGCTTAATTTTTCTGCGAGATCATCGGCTTCGTCGTCTTGAAAAGGCAAACTGTAGTATTTATTGGGTGTCATGTTTTCTATGAGTTGCTCTTTGTTTGGATTAAAGATCAGACCAGAGTTTTTTATTTTTTCTGCGTCCAGATTTTCACCAGAGATTTCATAGAGTTTTGATTTGGAGAAATTTATTTCTTCTCCGGTGATATGACTTGCCACTTGGCTGACAGAGAAGGCTTCGTTGTCGGTGATGAGAAGCTTTTTTTCTAAATACAGGGCTTCTGGGTTTCGTGGAAGAAGTTTTGGTTTGGTGTTTGTTTTTGAAAGATCGCCGATTTTGACTTGATCGGGGGATTTTTTATCTTCGATCCAGGTATGCATAGACTGGAATATCTGATCACCGTCGCAGTTTTTCCAAAAGCGTTCGGGATGGGGCATTATCGCCATGATCGTGCCTTCGGCGTTGACAATGGCAGCGGTTGAAAATTCGGCGCCATTGGGAGTGATAGGATAATCTTCAGAGATTGTTCCTGCTTTGTCGCCGTAGCGGAAAGCAACGTGAGAACCTGAGTTGAGGGCTTCTTGTGCTTTTGGATCTTGTGAAGTGAATCGTCCTTCCCCGTGAGCGATCGGAATCGCGAGGGGTTGCGAAGATTTGTTCGTAAAAGCGGTGTCGGTTCGTTCGGGAATGATATGGCTCCAGGTGTTGTAAAACCCGGTTCCCATGACCTGCCCAGATTGGTTCCGTCGAATGTTGTGTGCCAGAGAAAAGGGCAGGGCATTGTCTCCGACAGGAATGAGTCCTGATTCGACGATCATTTGGGCGCCGTTGCAGATGCCTAATATAATTTTCCCTGTTTTGGCTTCTTGTCGTAGTTTGTCGAAGATCGGGTCTCGTGCGGCGAGCGCCCCAGAGCGACCGCGGTCTTCAAAAGAAAATCCTCCGCAGAGAAAGTACGCATCAAAAGATCCGATTTTATCGGGTTGATTCCATCGGACGAGTTCTGCTTTAAATCCATTGCGCTGGGCCGCTCGGAGCGATTCGGTTTCGCAGTTGTTTCCGGGGAAGGCAATTACGGCAAGGTTTAGCATGACGGAGCCATTGTACGAAGTTCGACATTTGTGACAAGAGGCGTGTGTTTTGATGTGTTTTTTTTATTCTCTCTATTATAGGGCAAACTCATTTGGAAAGGAGGGGTAAGCTGGTGTATACTTTTGCCAAACAAACATGTACCTTAAATCACTAAAAACAAAATTTCTTTTTTGTGCCCTGTCTATGGGGATTTTAGGGTGGAGTTCTGTGTCTGCGGTTTCGATCCGAGCCGGATCAGTGAAGCCTTTGAGGATTAATCTCTCGATGGTTTCGGATACTTTTGATAATCAGTTGCGTGGTCAGTTCTTAATGGATGGAAAAGTGGCTCAGGCCCAACAATTGGAAATTCGTGTTTATAATGAGTCAGGAGCAGAAGTCTCTCATCAAGTCATTCCTTGGGAAGAGGCTTATGTGCGTCCAAATAAGACGATTATTCCTTTCTTTGCCGACATGACGGGAAAGGCTGTTGCGGAGCGGGCCGAGATTCGAGGAGAAATTTTAGATATTCGAGGGCGAGTTGTGGCACGAGGACGAACGATGGTTGATCGGGCGGAGGATCTTCGGGTTCCGGCGCTTTCATCTCTGTCTTTGGGACAAACGGGGGATATGGCGATTGTTTCTTTTGTCTATGATCATGTGGGAGAGGCTTCGACGGTTTTTCCTCAGTTACGGGTGTATGAACATGCAAGTGATGGCCCGGTGGCTATTGAAACTTTGCAACAAGTGGCGGAGGTTAAAGATGGAGAGCGATTGAAACTTAATTTTGAATTCCCGGTTCCCAAGGAGCCCGAGTCGTATTTGGTTGTGGTTGATATTTTGAATGAAGCGAAGGCTTCTTTGACTGGATCACAAGAAACGCGGCTCGTAGTAGAAGGTGACTTTGCCAACATTGATGGATTTAAAGCTTTTCCGGATCACTTTTGGCGAGCGGGAAGTGATGTACAGCTGATTGTTTCGGGGGTAGCAACCAAAGGCGATCCTTTGTATATGATGTTGGAAGTTTTCGGGATGAGGGAAGGGCAAGACAAAAAGAAAATTTTTGAAGAAAATCGAGAGGTATTTTTAGATCTTCATGATTTCTCGGAAGTAATTTCTTTTGTGCCGCGTGATGGATTTCCTCAGTTTGAGGCAGGTATCAAGCTTTTCCGGAATGGACAGGTGATCGAGAGCAAAGTTTTGAAGACCGAGTACTTCGCGCCGCAGGGGGCGATGGATTGGTTTTTTGGTGGGCGATGGCGCATGTATGGATTGGCGTTTTTGATTTTGTCTCTTTTGGGATTTGGGTACTGGAAAACGAGTGGTGAAAAAACACTGATCGGACTTTTTTTCTTAGGACTTTTGTTGCCTTCTGTTTCTTTTGCCGAGTGGGAGAGTGATTGGACGTATCCAGAAGTGAATGCGATTTTTAGTCCGGTTTCGACGACGAGTTTTAATATCCTTCGGTTTGAAGGATCGGTCTATGACGGGGCGGATCTAACGCCTTTTTTTAATCCGCCTTTGTCGGCGGTGACGTTGGATTTTACGGATCCAGAAGATGATCAAAATGTCGTGACAGCGGTTGTGCCGTTAGAAACGATCACGATTGCACCAGATCAAGAATGGTATCAGTTTGATTTTGATTTGGGGACAATTCAGGATGATTTGTCAGATGGATCGTGGCAGGTGCGCTTGAATTTTTTCCGATCGGATGATTTTGAAGGGAATATTGATTTGGTGGATTTTGAGACGAATGATTTGGGCGTAATTGTGATTGATAGTCAGCCGCCTACGGTCACGACGAATGCTTTTCCGCCCGGGGTTATTTTTAGTGGGCCGGCGCCTTTGATTGTTACGTGTGATGATGGAGAAGGCAGTGGGTGTTGGGGCGGGGCCGAAGAGGGGGTGTATCCCGCTGAATATGACGTGACGGGAAATTTCTGTGCGGATTATCCGAACCGTTGTCGGACGGAAGGCCGTATTTTTCAGCTCTGTGATCGCGCGGGAAACTGTGCGGAGCATGAGCTTGAGAGGCTTTCTTATATTACGGCCTTTGGTGGAGGTGAAGGGGGAAGTTTTACGTATATCACGGATGAGGGAGAATCGATTACGATTACCGGAACGGACGTGGTGGCCCATTTGGGGCATGCGTTGAATGCAACGGTTTCATTGATTATTGATTTAGGCGCTATGAGTGAGCATGCCTGTGGTGATGAGACTTCGCCTTTTTTTAATGATGGAAGTTACTGTCGAGAACGAGAGGTTGTCTGTGTGGATCCGGCGAATCCTGGGTTTCGAGGGATGACGGTTCCGGGAGGTGAGTGTCGTGATCCGGATGCTTGTAGTTATCGTTTTGCGTTTCATTTTAACTGGTGTTTTACCGAACCGCTTCCGACTTGGCAGCCATCAGTAGATGAAAGTGCTTGTGAAACGCATACCTGTGGAGGTGATTTTAATCAGGTGACGACTTATGCATGTATAGATGCAGAGGGAAACGAAGTAGATGGGTTGGAGTGTCAGATTGCTCAACCTCCAGCAGAACAAGAAAGCTGTGGACTGCCCGATTGTGTGTGGGACGGGGATGCGGAATGGAGTACGTGTACTCTTGCTTGTGATCAAACTCGAACGGTTGGCTGTGAGGATCTTGATGAGGTTGGGGTAGAGATTGGTTTATGTGACGTAGCTCTTTTCCCAGGAGATAGACAGGATTGTACGGGAGATGCTTGTATTGAATACACATGGGAAGATGCCGTGAATAGTGATGCGTGTGATGCGAATCTTTGTGGAACGGCGTTGCAACAGGTAACGACTCAGGTTTGTATGGGATCCGATGGAAATCAAGCGGCGAATGCGTCGTCTTGTGCGGGCGATCCAAATCCTGCTGTTTCCGTGAGTTGTGAGCTTCCTGCCTGTGTTTGGGAGGATGATGAAGATACCTGGGGGACTTGTTCTGTTGCTTGTGGTGGGGGTATCCAGACGCGTAACGTTCGGTGTTTAGATCCGGAAGGAGGTTTGGCCACGAGTGAAAGTCTTTGTACGGAAACAAAACCGCTGGAAGAGAACTCTTGTAATACAGAAATTTGTGAAACCTATGCCTGGGTAGGTCTTGAGGATCGAAGTGATTGTGCACCAACGCATAGTTGTGGGGAACTGTTTAACAGCACGACGACTTTTGAGTGTCATGATTCAAGTGGTGATATCGTAGAAGATGTCAGTCTTTGTGAAGGATCACAGCCAGAAAATGTTGTGGCGAGTTGTGAGTTACCGGCTTGTGGCTGGGATGAAAATGCTGCGTGGGGTACGTGTGCAGAGTCTTGTGATCAGACCCGAACGATAGCGTGTCAGGATTCTTTGGGGGAGGCGGTTGATAGTGAACTTTGTGATCCGGATCTTTTGCCGGAGGCAACACAATCTTGTACCGGAGGAGAATGTGTCGAATATACTTGGCAGAACTCTCTTGATGACAGTGCTTGTAAGAACAATGCTTGTGGCTTGATTTTTGAGAGCGTGATCACGCAGGTTTGTACGGGATCGGATGGAAGTATTGATTCTGATGGGGATTTGTGTGCCGGGTCTGCCGCGACACCTGTCTATGCAAACTGTGGGCTTCCTGATTGTTCGTGGGAAGAAAATGCGGCATGGGAAGATTGTTCGGTCTCTTGTGGAGGTGGAACGCAGACACGAGACGTGCGGTGTGTGGATCCATCGAATAATGTAATAACAGACGAAAGTTTGTGTGTCAGCACGCAGCCGGATGAAACACAAAACTGTAATGAGACGGCCTGTGAAACGTATGGATGGGTGGGGACGCTGGATCAATCAGTGTGTGATGCCAATACTTGTGGAGAAAATCTTACGAAAGTAACGGAATATACGTGTCGTGATTCAGGGGGAAATCTAATGACCGATCTCGATCTTTGTGGCGGTGCTCAGACGCAGCCAGCTGATGAGGTTGTAAATTGTGAACTACCAGCTTGTGAAACGTATTCTTGGCAGTTAGTGGGAAACTGGAGTACGTGTGATGCCGTTTGTGAGGGAGAAGGTGTTCAATCTAAAGAGATAAAATGTCTTCAGGATTCTGATGGAGCAGTCGTCTTTGCTTCATTCTGTGAAGGACAAACGCCACCTGAGCCGACGCAAGCCTGTACAGGAGCTTCTTGTGTGACGGCGATTACGACCTGTGAAGAATTGCAGTTGGTTGATATCCAGTCCGGAACGACCTATACGATCGAAAACTATATTGATTGTTCTGCCACGAATCCAGAACATGAAAATTATCCGGGATCTTTGTGGAGTCAGTCTTGGGCCGAGCTTGATTTGATGGACCAGCAATTATTGGAAAAATCAAACTATGGAGAAGCAACGTGGAATGCGCATCAAGGTTTCCGTCCGGTGCTCTGGCATGATATCGCGGACTTTCCGGGGATCTTGGCCAAAGATGTGATCTTTAATGGACAAGACAATACGGTTCAGTATTTGACGGTGCAGCCGGTAGATGCTGGGATTGATGCGGCAAGCCAGGTGGGACTCTTTGAAAAAGTTTATTTCAACTCACAGATAAAAAATCTTCGTCTGACCGATGTTGAGATTCTTGGGTTTAAGGAAGTCGGAGGTTTGGCGGGATATCTCTGGGAATCTTCTATTGTTGATTCGCAGGTCACAGGAACCGTGACCGCCACCGGACGTGTGGGAGGTATCGCGGGAGAGTTGAATAATGATGCTCATCTGGTCAATACGTCGTTTGCGGGAGATGTGTTGGCGACGGAAGATTTCTTTGGTGGCTTGGTAGGATTTATGGATGGGTCCAGCGTTCGAGATGGAACGACTTCTGGAACCGTGACGGGAAGGGATCATGGAGGCGGCTTGGTGGGAGATGCTCGAGGGTCAACCATCTCGCAATCGTCTTCTTCGAGTGACATAGTCGGTGATGATAGATTGGGAGGCTCAGTAGGATCGTTTACCGCAGAATCAACTCTTGAGGAGTCTTTCGCGAGTGGATCGGTGTCAGGAGATAATAATTTCGCCTCTCATCATGGAGGATTGGTGGGATATGCTGATACTTCTATGATTCGTGATACGTATGCTTTGGGAAGTGTTACGGGCGGCGATAATCATGTTGGAGGATTATTGGGATCGGGTTGGCATGGTTCTACGATTGAGAATTCTTATGCGCTGGGCGTTGTCCAGAGTGGAGGAAGTATTGGAGGTCTGACCGCGACTTTTAATGATTCCAATTGTACGTCGAGCTATTGGGATAAGAGTACGTCGGGAGAAGAATCAAGTGACTGTGGAGTTGGGCATATTACGAATGATCTTCTCGATCAAACGACGTATGTTGGCTGGAATTTTGTTCCTGATACAGGCGTTTGGCAAAAACCGACGGATCTACACTATCCATGTTTAGCCTGGCAGGATGAGGCTGAATGTGTGACGGGTGAGTTGATTGTCTATACATGGGAAGCTGGAGATCCTGATGTGACGGCCTGTGGAGCAAATACATGTGGGACGGAACATCAGAGCGTGACGAATTTTTTCTGTAAAGATCCCGATGGGAATCTTGCCAGTGATGATTTGTATTGTTCGGGGACTCGGCCAGAGCCCGTCCTTGGAAGCTGTGGTTTTGAAGAATGTATTGATCCACTCGCTATTTCCACCTGTGAGCAATTGCAGAATACGGTGTTTGAGTCGAGTAAGATCTATCGTCTTGTCAATGATATTAATTGTTCTGCGACGAAGCCTGGGTTTGAAGGGGATGAGGAAAAAGATCTTCCGGCTTATGCCGATTCGATTTGGGCAGGGGATGCAAATCATCATGGTTTTCGGCCGTTGGCAGCCGGAACGATTCAGAATATGGTGCTTGATGGACAAGGATTTAAAATTCAAAATCTTTATATTCGGCCCAAGGTTTCGGGGCTGACGGGATATTTTGGTCTGTTCTCTTCTTTGATAGAGAGTTCTGTTCAAAACTTGGAATTAGCAAATGTAGAAATCTTGGAGGGAGATCGTCCTATGGGTGCATTGGCGGGGTTTGTGAGAACAAGTTCCATTGAAGATGTGATTGTGTCCGGGGATGTGTCGGGGGCTTATCAAGTAGGGGGGGTTATTGGACGCGTTGAATTTGTTGATTCAGTGACGCCGATGGTGATTGCTGGTGTTGAATTTCGGGGGAATGTAACAGGATCTGAGCATCATGTGGGGGGATTGGTTGGAAAATTTGAGATGGGTCGTATTGAAAACTCTTCTGCTTGGGCGACTGTTTCTGCGGGACAAGAAGGTGGTGGTTTGGTAGGAGAGCTTGTTTCGGCTTCTGAAGATAATTTAACAACTATTATAAACTCTGCTGCTCATGGAGATGTTGTGACAACCGGATATCATTCGGGAGGGCTTGTTGGAAATATTGCAATTGGAAGTATTCAGGGCTCTTCGGCGTCAGGAGATGTTTCAGGAGATAACCGTGTTGGCGGATTGGTGGGATTCTTGGATCAGGGATCGATTACTGATTCGTATGCGTTGGGGGATGTTGTGGGGGCTAATGGTCGTACGGGAGGATTGGTGGGGGCCAGTAATTTTATTCGAAGTCCTTTGACGATTGAAAGATCTTACTCGATTGGAAATGTGACCGGAACGGGTGGATTTGTTGGGCTGCCTGAAGATATAACCTGTACGGATAGTTATTGGGATACGGATACTTCAGGATTTGATACTGGGGAATGTGCCGATGGTAAAACCACGGCTCAAATGCTGGAAGCTTCAACTTATGGAAACTGGGATTTTGAGACGGTGTGGAAAAAGCCTTCTGATACTCACTATCCATGTTTACAGTGGATGGATGATGCGCAGTGTGTTGAAGGCACGCCGATTGTAGATCCATACAATCCGGATGATGACCCCACGACGATTAGTAGTTGTGAGGAATTGCAGTTGACGGTGTTTGAGTCGAGTAAGACCTATCGTCTTGTCAATGATATTGATTGTTCTGCGACGAATCCGGAGCATGCGAATTATGCGGGATCTATCTGGGAGGGAGATGATGTTCATCATGGATTTCGCCCCCTTTCTCTTTTCTTCGCTATTGAAACACCGCTTACATCGACCGTTTTTGATGGGCAGGGATTTGAAATACAAAATCTTTATGTAGAACAAAAAAATGGACTTACTCAATACCTAGGTCTTTTTTCTAAGATAGTCATAGATGCTAATTCGGCGGTTCAAAATTTAAAACTTGTGAATGTTGAAATTATGGGAAGTACTTCTTCTCAAAGTTCTTGGACAGGGGGTCTGGCTGGTTATTTGAAGCAGGGGGTCATTGATAATGTTTCTGTTGAGGGAAATATTCGTGCTCAAGGAAATCACATAGGAGGATTAGCCGGAAAAGCTGAGAGTCGTTGGACTTCTACACAAGGCGTGGAGATTCGAAATGTATCGACGTCGGTAGACATTGAAGGAGCACAGGCTTCTTATGTGGGAGGATTGATTGGGACATTGGGAAAATGGAATAGTGTTGAGAATTCAGAAGCTTCGGGAAATATTGTTGTAGAAGAAGGTGGTTATATTGGGGGGCTGGTCGGGATGATTGAGCGATCGTCTGTTCAAGGGCAGACCATGATGCTAGATCGGGTAAAAGCCCTGGGAAATGTAACGGTCAACACGGGAGACTCTTATGTCGGTGGACTCGTTGGATATATTGGAGAGCAGGTTACTATTCAAAAATCACTCGCGGGAGGAGATGTGATCGTTCAGAATGGAGGAACGTATGTGGGAGGATTTTTAGGAGATGCTATTGGAGAAAGTGATATTTATGATTCGGTCGCTCTTGGGAATGTAAAAGGAGATAGTCGTGTCGGAGGGTTTATGGGGGGAAGTGGAACCGTGTTTGGGGCTGCTGCCTTTGGTGATGTTGAGGGAAATACGTCAGTCGGAGGGTTTTCGGGATGGTTTATGGGATGGCAAGAGTCGATCCAAAGATCTTTTTCAATTGGAGCGGTTTCTTCTGCGGAGGGACAAGGATTTTTGGGAACACAGATTGGTTCGATGGGATGTAATGGAAACTTTTGGGATATGGATACTTCGGGCCAAACAACGAGTGAATGTGCTTCGGGGAAAACTACCAACGAAATGCTTGATCAATCGACGTATGACAGTGCTGATTGGAATTTCTCCTCTCGATGGAAAAAAGTATCGGATACTCACTACCCATGTTTACAGTGGATGGATGATGAGATGTGTGAAGAAGGCACGCCGGTGGTCGGTCCGGTCATAAATCCAGATAATGATCCAACGACGATATCGAGTTGTGAGGAATTGCAGTTGACGGTGTTTGAGGACACTACGACGTATACATTGGTCGATGATGAGGGGGAGGACGAGGCGACGATTGGTATTATTGATTGTTCTGCGACGAATCCAGAGTTTCTAGGCGATACTGATGTTGGTTTACCGGCCTATGCTGATTCTATTTGGGCGGGGCATAATAAGCATTATGGTTTTCGGCCACTTCAGATAGGATCCAGTCCTTTTACAAGCACGGGGAGGGTGAAGTTTGATGGACAAGGATTTGAAATTCAAAATCTTTACATTCATCCTCGAAGTCCAGGCATTTGGTTGGGATTATTTTCCTCTATAAATAGTACATTTGGAGAGATCCGGGATTTATATTTGAAAGATTTGCAAATTTTGAATGGAGATCATTCTGTGGGGGGACTTGTTGGATATATAGGAGATTCTTCTCTTCAGATTATCAATGTTTCGACATCTGGAACGATACAGGCGCAGGGGCATTCAATAGGGGGGCTTGTGGGAAGAGGTCAAGGACATCATAAAATTGAAAATTCTTCGTCATCGGTTGAGGTTTCATCGGAATCTTTTAGCGTAGGGGGGCTTGTTGGCGATCTGCGCGCCGGGACGATTAAAAAATCTTTTGCAACGGGGATCGTTTCGGGTAACAGGGGAAATGCTGGTGGATTGTTGGGATATGGATTTAATACTGTGATTGAAGAATCGGTGGCAACAGGGGCTGTTTCGAGTAGCGAGGGAAGTGCTGGTGGATTGTTGGGGTATAGTCAGGCGGCTAGGGTTTCAGATTCTTTTGCCATTGGAAGTGTTACAGGAGCGAGTGGTGGTGGATTTATTGGTGGAGCATTGCAGAAAAAAGTAACTATTAAAAGATCATTTTCCATTGGTTTGGTAGGATCAGGGGTTTATGGTTTTGGGGATGCGAGATCTTGTACTAGTAATTATTGGGATACGGATACTTCGGGGGTAGCGGTTGATGAGGATTGTGCAGAAGGGAAAAACACCAACCAAATGCTCGACATAACGACCTATGAAGATGTCAATTGGGACTTTGATACGGTATGGAAAAAGCCTTCGCCTACCTACTATCCCTGTTTGCAGTGGATGGATGATGCCCTGTGTATCCAGGCACCGTAGCAGCAGGGAAACTCTTAAAATTTATTTGACATCTCCCCGGACATGCTTACAATTGCCCGGCTTTTTGCGTACAAACCTGTCTGAAATTCAGTCCAGAAGTGGTACGAAAACAGGAAGCGCTTCACCTTTTTATGCCTCATGCTTCAACCAAAGAAGACCAAGCACCGAAAACAGCATCGACTGCGATCCCAGCGGAAAGGGATTTCTACGCGTGGTGCCTCTATTGCCTTTGGAGAGATCGGTATCAAGGCTATTGGTCGAGGAGAAGTTACTTCTCGTCAGATCGAAGCGGCACGTCGTACGATTACACGTGCGGTTAAGCGAGGTGGAAAGGTTTGGATTCGTGTTTTCCCAGATAAAATCGTTTCAGCGAAAGGAGCTGAGGTACCGATGGGATCAGGAAAAGGAGCCCCAGATCACTGGGTTACAGAGGTTCGTCCGGGAAAGATTCTCTTTGAGATGGCCGGAGCAGACCCTGTTCTTATGAAAGAGGCTTTGAAGTTGGCGATTTACAAATTGCCCTTGAAATGCCGAGTTGTAACGCAAGAAATTTAAAATGAAAGTACAAGAACTTCGACAAATGGTTCCGGCGAAGCTTCAGGAACTCCTGAAGGCAACGCAGCGTAAATTGGCGGTGACACGTTTTCATGTGAAAACTCGTCAGCAGTCTGATACGTCAGAGATCCGAAAGCAGAAAAAGCTTGTCGCAAGGCTTCGAACTTTGCTTCATAACGAAAACACAGCCGCATGATTACCAAACAAGGTCTCGTTACCAAAATCTCTGGAATCAATACGATTCGTGTGGAGGTTCACCGTTATGAAACACATGCTGTGTACAAGAAGCGTTTTCGTTTGACGTCAAACTTCTTGGTACATGACCCAGAGAGTAAAGCAAAAGTAGGCGATGTGGTGATTATTCAGCAGTGTCGTCCTATTTCCAAACGTAAGTCTTGGATTCTAACTGAAATTACAAAATGATTCAGCATATGACATGGCTCAACGTCGCGGATAACACCGGTGCAAAACGTGTTATGTGTATCAAGGTCCTTGGTGGATCAAAGCGTCGTTACGCGAGCGTAGGAGACGTTATTACGGTAACGGTGAAAGAAGCCGCTCCGAAAGGCGTGGTTAAAAAGAAAACAATACAGAAAGCTGTTGTTGTCAGGCAGAGTTCACCTATTCGTCGAGAAGATGGCTCAAGCCTTCGTTTTGATGAAAACTCTGTTGTGATTGTAAATCAAGATAATCAACCCAAAGGAACCCGTGTTTTCGGTCCGATTGCTCGAGAGCTTCGTGCCAAAGGTTTCCAAAAAATTATTTCCCTGGCTCCTGAGGTCCTTTAGATCATGAAAATTAGACTTGGCGATTCCGTTGTTATCACTACTGGTTCTGACCGGGGGAAGACTGGTGCGGTCACCAAACTCTTGCAAAAGCAGGATAAAGTGATTGTAGAAGGAATGAACAAAAGAATCCGTCACTCCAAAGGGCGTGAAGGGAATCCAGGAGAACGTGTTGAGTTCTTTGCTCCGATTCACATTTCAAATGTGTCGATCGCAGATCCAAAGACCGGTAAGCCTTCACGTATTGGGTACAAAAAAGAAAACCAGGAAAAAGTTCGTGTTGCACGACTCTCTGGTGAGCCGATTCCGGCTGCTGTTAAGACCGCTAAGAAATAATGAAATCTAAACTTTTTGAACGATACCAGAAGGAAATTCGTCCTGAGCTTCAGAAGTCCCTTGGACTCTCAAGTGAAGCGCAGGTTCCGAAGATCGAAAAAATCAATGTTAACATTGGTATGGGATCTTACTTGCAGAAGTTCGGTACGAAAGATTTTTCTGATGTTGAAAAAAACATGACGCTTATTACCGGCCAGAAGCCTGTGATTCGTCGAGCGCGCATGTCTGTTTCGAACTTTAAACTTCGAGAAGGGAGCCCGGTTGGTATTTCCGTTACTTTGCGTGGGCAGGCGGCGTACAACTTCCTCGATAAATTGATCCATGTGGTTTATCCACGTGTGCGAGACTTCCGAGGGGTCAGTCCTAAAATTTTTGACAACGAAGCGAATTGCTCTTTTGGGTTTAGTGATCACACGGTTTTTCCGGAGGTCACGGTTCCTGAGGATGCACGTCGCGTGCATGGTCTTCAGGTTACTATTGTAACCAACACGAATGAGCAAGCGCATTCAAGAGCTTTGCTCGATGCGGTTGGTTTTCCTTTCCGTAAGCCCGTTGTGGCTTCTTAGTTTTCACTCTTACTTATTATGGTTCGCAAAGCACTCATCATCAAACAACAAAAGCTCATGGAGCGTTATCTTCTTGCTAAAAAAGAAGGTCGTAAAATGAAGTTTTCCACGCGGGTCTACAACCGATGTGAACTCACCGGTCGTCCGCGAGGATATATGAGAGACTTCGGTATGTCTCGATGTTGTTTCCGTGAGTACGCGGAAAAAGGATGGATTCCAGGACTTCGTAAATCGTCTTGGTAGATCTAAAGAAGTAGAGCGTTCAAAGTTAAAAAATTAAAATTATATTTCAATTCCCATGGTAGATCCTATTGCTGACTTTCTCACCCGCATCAGAAATGCGCAGGGCGCACGACAATCCGTCGTGACGATCCCCTTTTCGAAGATCAAATTCGAGATGGCGCAGGTGATGAAACGCAATAAGTTTTTGGATGAAGTCCAAAAAGACGAAAGCGGAAAGTTCCCTGTTTTGCGGGTTACTCTTCCGGAGCGTCCTCTATCTTTAAAAAGAATCTCTCATTGTGGGCAACGTGCTTACATCAAAGCGGCTGATATCCGAAAGGTATTAAGTGGTTTTGGAATCTCTATTATTTCTACTTCTCAAGGTGTTATGACCGGGTACGAGGCCCGTCATAGAAAAGTCGGTGGAGAAGTTTTATGTGAAATCAGTTAAATATGTCTCGAATAGGAAAAGCCCCGGTTACGATTCCCGAAGCTGTCGAGTTAACACTCGTTGAGGGGACCCTTCAGGTCAAAGGCCCGAAAGGTGCCTTGACGCTGGATTTCGATACAAAGTTTGTTGCCTTGGCTCAGGCCGATGGTCTTCTGACAGTAACTCGAACAAGTGATAGCAAAGAGGCCCGATCTCGTCATGGTTTGTACCGCAGTTTGGCGGCCAATCTTATGGAAGGGGTTACAAACGGATTTTCCAAAAACCTTGAAATTCGAGGGGTTGGATACCGAGCGGCGCTCAAAGGAAAAATTTTTGAACTTAATTTAGGTTTTTCTCACCCGGTTCTCTTTGATATCCCAGAAGGGATTGAGATCAAGCAGGATGAAAAAAATCAGAACTTCTTTACGGTTTCTGGGATTGATAAACAACAGGTCGGTGAGGTTTCGGCCAATATCCGTAAACTTCGACCCCCGGAGCCTTATAAAGGAAAAGGAATTCGTTACGCTGACGAACACATAGTACAAAAGGCTGGTAAATCTGCTAAAAAAGGAGACTAAATGAAACGCGCTAAAAACAAGTACGAACAACGCACCGCTCGCGCCGTAAAGACACATACGGTTGCGAAGAAGTCAGGGCGTCCACGATTAATTGTATTTCGCTCAAACAGAGCTTTATACGCCCATGTCATGGATGATGCTGCTGGCAAGATGATCTGTGGTGTTTCCACCCTCACTTCCAAGAAAACAGGAGTGGAGGCGGCTACCGAGGCGGGAACGGCTTTGGCCGAACTGGCTAAGAAATCCAAGATCGATAAAATTGCTTTTGACCGAAATGGATATAAATATCATGGCCAGGTGAAAGCCTTGGCTGACGCTGCTCGAGAAGCAGGTCTTACTTTTTAAATTGCCCCTTTTTGTATGACTGACGACGATAAGACAACAACGACTCCTGATCCGTCCTCTGCTAAAGCTACGGAGGACAAGCCTTCTAAGGCGCCTGCATCGAAAGAGAAGGCAGCGGCTCCATCATCAGATAAGAAAGATGAACGCGGTGGTCGACGAGACCGACGTGGTGGTGGACGCAAGGGTGGGCGACGACGAGAAAGAGAACCAAAAGAGTTTGAAGAAGCAGTTCTCCAGATTGATCGTGTTACCCGTGTGGTAAAAGGTGGACGTCGTATGCGATTTCGTATTTCGATTGTTATTGGAGACAAAAAAGGTCGTGTTGGGTTTGGTCTTGGGAAATCTGGTGAAGTTTTGGTAGGGATTCAGAAATCTGTTGCCAAAGCCAAACGAGAATTGATCAATGTGCCGATCGTCAACGATACGATTCCTCATGAAGTAAACGCAACGTTTAAGGCGTCACGCGTTCTTCTTTTCCCCGCTCCTGAAGGTAAAGGAGTGATTGCAGGGGGAGCGGTTCGAAAAATTTTGGAACTTGCCGGTATCAAAAATGTTCTCTCAAAAGTTCACGGATCTCGAAACCGAATGAATATTGCTTTTGCAACGTTCAAAGCGCTTCAGATGTTGTCCAAAGAAACTCCTTACAAGACGAAAAAAGAGAAGCAAGCAGAAGCAGAAGCGGCTCCCGCCGACGCTGAAGCTCTGGCGGACAAGCCCGCTTCTGAAGTAA
>DGOF01000022.1 GCA_002389285.1 Patescibacteria group bacterium UBA4473 | reverse complement strand
ACTGGCGTTGGGGAGAGCAATACTTTGCTGAAAAACTTCTTGATTATGACCTAGGAGCCAATAATGGTGGCTGGCAATGGTCAGCTGGAACAGGGTGTGATGCAGCCCCTTATTTTCGAGTATTTAATCCAGAATCACAGCAAAAAAAGTTCGATCCAAAATTTGAATATATTCAAAAATGGGTTCCAGAGTACGGAACTCCAGATTACCCATTGCCTATGGTTGATCATAAGCAAGCTAGAGAAAGAGCTTTGTTTACCTATAAGTCAGGACTGAGTGTTGAAGCTTAAACAAAAAATAAATGAAAGAAGTTACTCTCGTCTACCCTCATCAACTTTTTAAAGCTTCCCCTGCTATCAAAAAAGGAAGAGATGTTTATTTGGTTGAAGAATCTCTTATCCTTTCGCACAACCCAATTCATCGTCAAAAATTAATATTTCATAAATTGAGCCTGGACGCTTACCAGGATTTCCTGATAAAGAGTGGATACAAATTTAAGAGACTGAGTATTGAAAAACATCCAGACACAAAAAGTGTATTCGAGTATCTAAAAAAAGAAGATGTTGCTCAAGTACATGTTGTAGACACAACCGATTGTTATTTAGAGCGAGCATTAGAAAGTTCTGGCATTGAAAGAATTTTCTATGAATCTCCACTATTTATTCTTTCAAAAAAAGAATCCGTTGATCGGTATATAGAGTCTAAGAGGTTTATGGCAAAATTTTATAAAAAACTACGCCAAGACAAAGATATTCTTATTGATGAAGATGGTTCTCCAAAAGGAGGTCAATGGAGTTTTGATGCCGAAAACAGAAAAAAAATACCAGCCAAAACAGTTCTGCCTCAAGATATATCATTTTGTGAGAATATTGACCTAGCTAGTCTAGAGCAATGGTTAAAAAAAGTTCCAGCTGAGCAGTATGGAGAAATTAATTCTTGGATTCCTTATACGCACGAAGGAGCAGAAGCTTATCTATATAATTTTCTAGAAGAGAGATTTAGAGAATTTGGAACTTATGAAGATGCTCTTACGACAAAAGGAACGAGACTTTTTCATTCCACGCTTTCTCCGCTTATAAACGCAGGGCTTCTCACTCCTATGCAAGTTATTGATACGGCTCTTGAATATGCTCAAGAGAACGATATACCAATGAACTCGCTTGAGGGCTTTGTACGCCAAATTTTAGGATGGCGAGAATTTATTCGAGCTGCTTATGAATGTGACCATGTCACGATGCGAAGTAAAAATTTTTGGAAGCATACCCGAAAGCTTCCAGAAGGCTTTTGGGATGGATCAACTGGAATAGCTCCTATAGATCATTCAATCTCTCAAGCTTTAAAATTTGGCTACAATCATCACATTGAACGCCTCATGGTATTAGGGAACTTTATGCTCCTTTCTCAAATCGACCCAGACGAAGTTTATAAGTGGTTTATGGCAATGTATGTAGACGCTTATGACTGGGTTATGGTACCAAATGTATATGGAATGAGTCAGTTTGCTGATGGAGGCATATTCGCAACAAAACCTTATATATCGGGTAGTAATTACATTAAAAAAATGTCAGATTATCCTGAAGGGGAATGGGAAGAACTTTGGACAGCTCTTTATTGGAATTTTATATCAACTCATAGAGAATTTTTTAGTTCTAATCACAGACTCTCCATGATGCCTCGAATGCTGGATAAAATGGATTCAACAAAAAGAGAATCACATATGGAGATAGCTCGAATTTTTTTTCTCAACACTTCTAATTCTTCCTGAAAAAATTCCCATACAACACTTCGATACGTATATTCTTTCTACTGCGCCTTGGCACAATCCATCAGCATGGATACATAAAGTTGAGAATGGGTACAAAAACATTTAGAAGATTTAGCGTATAAGAGACTCATCATCTCCCATCACAAGAACTTGAACCGAGGTGATTATTTGATCGATGATCGTATCAAAAACGGAGCTGGAAATTTTGCAGGTGAGCACATTCACTTTGGGCAGGATGGCTATGAAACATGGAATGAGGTTATCCAGTATTTGCTTCCCGATACTCCACCTCGACTTCAAAAAGCTTTTGATCTCATGGAGTCAGCTCATAAGGGACAAAAAGATAAAGCAGGATTCCCTTACCGACAACACCCTATCTTTGTTGCGAGTCAGCTTGAAGGAGAGTCTGAAAAAATTGTGGGATTGTTGCATGATGTTTTTGAGGATACAGATACAACACTCGAAGAAGTTGATTTTCTAAACGATGAGGAACGTTCTGCCCTCAAGTGCATCACGAAAACAAAAGGAGTGGACTACGATGCGTACATACAAGCGGTCAAAGACAATCCACTTGCTCGGGCAGTAAAGATCGAAGATCTCAAGCACAACATGACCGATCGTGGATATAAAGCTCCTGCGGAGAAAATTGCGAAGTATGAGAGAAGTTTAGCCCTATTGGTAGAATGATCCCAGAAGAACTTATTACGGCGTACAGGGAAGCAAAATATGTTGTTTTGATAGATGATAATGAAGTTGTGTTTCGAGTTGGAAAATCTTGTGATCCGATAAATCAACTCTTGAAAGATCAATCATCCAAAACAGCCTTCTTCATAACCGCACACAATCCCAAAGGAGAAGTTATGACTGAAGATAAAAACAAAAATCTGCATGAAGATTTGCTCCAAGACATGAGATCTAGAAGTTTATCTTTTTTTGAGGGGTATGGTACAGATGACGAAGAAAAATGGGGTAGGGAAAAAAGTTTGCTGATCTTGGGCATTTCAAAAAATGATGCTGACAAAATGGCTAAAAAGTATCAACAAAATGCTTATATTTGGATTGAGGAAAATCAAAATACAGAGCTTGTGATTATGTAGATTTCTATTTGCATGACTTGTTTTTAGTCGAGCAAAAACCGACAGTCGTCATGAATACAATGAGAAAAATATTCTTTAGTAAGACTGAAGATACTTCTGGACTGGAGGAGCGACAGTATCTACGCAGATGTTATTCTTAATGCAATATTCACTCAGAAACCAATCCTTCAATATTTTTACGCCTCTGCTCGAGTTGCAACTACCACACGCAATTACAATATCTTCGATCATTAAACCATCACTCCAATAAAAAGGACCGTCATAGTTGAGATGCTCGATAGTGGCACTATCCTTTCGATTGTGCACATCATAAGGCGAAATCATTTCTTTTTGGCAATAGGCACAGCATCTATCTCTTTCCCTTACTGCGTTTAGTTTGTTCTCGGGAATTCCGAATTTATTTTTCATGGGGACTTCTAGAGTATTTTTTAAGATCACGGATGGAAGTATAAATTCCAATTTGCATGGAGTGTTGTTTTTAGTCGAGCAAGTCAAAAGCTCTTCGATATTGAGTAATATCAACTACAGACTCTTCTGTAAGTTCTTCAAATTTAGCTTGTTTTCGCATATACCAACGGTCGTCATGAATACAATGAGAAAAATATACGCGATGCTGAAGTCCTTTAGCAGTCTTCGATGGAATTGCTTGTTGAAGCAATAGGTTGAAGTCTTTGACCGGAAAAATAAAAATATCTCCTTTGTATCCAGATTCTGGAGAGAGCACGTACGCAATATAAAGATTATCAAAATTTGAAAATTCTTCCGGTCTCATGAATTTCCATGAAGTGTGGTCAAAGTGTTTTTGCTCCCATTTCGGACCACATTCATACAAACGTCCATACTTTACTTGTATCTCCTTATACTCAGTCTTTTTCCCTTCTCTTTTTCGCAGAATCAAATCAACTTTGTGAAATTGAAAAGACTCTAGCAAGAAAGGCACTTGAAGATGTTAATTGGAGATTTTTTTGGGTAGATCCATGGATCGATAATCTGAGATATGAATTTTCAGAAATAGGAGACACCAAATACGAACCTAAAAGATTTCATTAATCATTTTAACATGTCTAAGGATCGCACATCGTCATCAAAACGCCCAAAAAAAGCAAAAGATTGTACCACCGAAGTTTCTGCCTCTAGGGGGACAGAAACTCCGGTTAGTCTTAAAGAAATTACAGAAGCCATTAAGGATTTAGGGGAAAACAGGGGCTGGATAATAGAAGTCTTATTAGCAGTTTATATCTCTACCTTTCTTGAAAAAGCTAATCCCATTTGGCTTATGGTTGTGGGCAATCCAAGCTCCAATAAAACCACTCTGACAGATCTATTTAAAAAATGTAGTGATGTGTACCGATTAGACACACTTACTTCTAATCCATTTATTTCCGGACAAAGAGAAAAGAAGGGAGAGAAAGCTTTTGATTTACTCCCAGCTTTAGACGGAAAGTGCTTTATTATCAAAGAATATGCAACTTTCTTTGGAAGGAGCGATGAAATGGTGAAACAGCTCTTATCTGATCTCACAGCTATCTATGATGGAGAATACGGAAAACACTCTCCATTGAGAGGAACTGTGACATATAAATCAACGTTTTCTCATATTGGGTGTGTTACTCCTCATGCTCTCAATAGCCGACAAAAGTATATGAATTCGGTAGGAGCTCGGTTTTTGTTCCTAAGAATCCCTTCACTCTCTAGGGAAGAACGGGAGGGTGGTTTAGACACATTCTGGGCAACCAGACCGAAGAAATCTAAAAATGACATAACCGATCTAATTACAAAGTTTTGTGAAAGAATTCAAGAATATATGAATAAATCTCCAGAGATTCTGTTTTCATCAGAAACACAAAAAACATTAAATATGTATGCAACATTCATTGCTCGCACAAGAGGCGTGGTTATTAGTGAAGCTACAAACCAAGAAACGTCCAATGGGGGCAAACAAACAAATTATGAGGTGTGTGATATCCAAATAGAGGAACCATTTAGAGCGTTAAAACAGCTTAAAAAATTGGCAGAGTGTCTCACTTTGATTCATCAGAAATCAAAAGTTGACCAAAGAACTATGGGGGATTGTTCGAGAAATTGTTTTTTCTTCCATGCCTACAAGAAGATCAGATGTACTGAAAGTCTTTGAAAATGGTGATTCATTCACAGCAAGAGAAGTCGCTGATTTCCTCAAGAAAAACTATAAAACGGTGAAGAGAAATTTAGATGAAATGGTTTCTTTGGGAGTTATTGATCAACGGGATGGTGACTCACGAAAAGGACAAGTTTATAGTCCCAAACCGGAGTTTGTGTCCATGTTTGCCAAGAGTCCGAAAATTCTTGAAGAATCCTTACAGAAGATCGATGAAGTGCCTTCTCAAAAACAAGACGAATCGGTTCAAAGCCAAATTGTATTATAGAAATACCCCAGAACAAACTTGCATAACCCTTCAACCTATCCCCAAATACAAACAATTTCTAATCAATCCTCACATGACCAACCAATACATCGGCTACATCCGTGTATCCAACAAGGATCACGATACTTCTCTCCCAGCTCAAAGAGCGAAACTAAAGGAGTACGTCCAGCTCAAGGGATTGGATTTGGTGCAAACCTACGAAGAAGAACAAAGTGCCTTCGGGAAAAAGAATCGGAAAGTCTTTGATGCCATGATCAAACACCTCAAAAAACCTGACGTAAAGGGGGTAATCTTTCACAAGGTGGATCGATCGGCTCGGAATATGAAGGATTTTTCAACGCTCGAGACCTTCTTCGATACAAAAGACATCGTAGTAATCGAAGGAGAGTTCAACACCAAGCGGTCGCAAGGACGGTTTATGTTTCGTACTTTCTGTAACATGGCAGTCTGGTACTCAGAAAATCTATCAGAAGAAGTCACCACGAAGATGCACGAACGCCTCAAGGCTGGATACTTCCCTCACAAGGCGAAGTTCGGTTACCGTGAGGGAAACAAAGAAGATCCAGATCCCAAGAAAAAATACCCAGATCATGAAGCTAAAATCGTCAAAGAAATTTATCGGCTCTACGATTCCGGTCGAGGAACCTACTATTCCATCGCCAAAATGCTTCGGGCAAAGGGCATTGATATCAATAAGCGAAAAGTTGAAAGAGCTTTGACCGATCCGTACTACGCTGGAACGATCTGTTGGACTGCCAAAAAAACAGGAAAAAAATACTTCTACAAAGGCAATCATAAGCCTTTGGTAAGCCAAGAACTCTGGGATCGTTGCAAGGCTCGCAGAGAGGAGCGTACGACGTCCAAAGGGCGGTATGGGGTATCGCCTTACTCAAAACTCTTCAAGTGCGGTTATGAGCGAACCTTGTGCCCAGAATTGCCGACAAAAAACGGAACCAAGACTCATATCTATCTCCGGTGTCATAATCGGAAGGATGTATGTTCTTTCAATTCCATTCGACAAGAAGCATTAGAAGATTTGATCGTGCAAGAGTTAGCCCAATTTGAAATTGATCCAAAGTTCTTCAAAACGTATCAAGACGCCTTTGTGGAGATGAATCAGATGATAGTCGATGAAGATGCCGACCAACGAAAAGAAGTCGAAAGAAGGCTTCAAAGAATTAGTCAGGAAGAAGCTCGGATTCGAGATGGGTTCGTTCAGGGAGTTTTGACTGCCGAAGATGCGAGAGAGTTGAGAGTCAAGTATGAAGCGGAACGCACCGACCTAACCGATCAGATCAATCGAAAAAACAAGGCACTCGATGAGGCATATTTCCAAACTGCCCAAAAATTGTTCGAAACGTTCAAAATCCTTTCTGGAAGCTATAAAAACGCCTCTGATGAAATAAAGTGTGAAGTCCTCAATTTATTTTTTTCGAACCGCACCCTAAAAGACGGGAGACTGCTTCTAGAGCAAACGCCTGTCGTTCGAAAAGTTCTGAAAAGTTCGAATCAGAACATTGGCTGGGGCGGAGGGATTCGAACCCCCGAATGCCAGGATCAAAACCTGGTGCCTTACCGCTTGGCGATATC
>DGOF01000004.1 GCA_002389285.1 Patescibacteria group bacterium UBA4473 | reverse complement strand
TAAAAAGTATAAGCTCCCTCTTTTCTACAAGGATGCTTTCAAAGAGATGATGTACGATAACTTTTGCCGACTGCCGGAAAGAGAGGAATCTCGGTTTATGGGAAAATGTAGCCATCAGGCATTGGAGATTCTTTCAAAAGAACTTCTTTCTAAAAATATTTCACATATCATTGAATCTAATTTCAGTTCAGAACTCTTTACTCTCTCCCTCAAGGAATTCAAAAAAAAACTCAATTTCAATTGCATCCAAATACATCTTACGTGTGATAAAGACGTTCTCTTGGATCGATTTATGAAACGATCTCAATCGCAAAACATCCATCCGGGACATCAGGGCCTGCGATTTATTGAAGAAGTAACATCAATGATGCAAAAAGAGCAAGGTATTCCCTTTGATATTGATTCTGAAAAAGTTTTTCTTGATACAACCTCTTTAAAGGATCTCAAGTATGATTTAGTTTTTGATGCGTTGAAAAAGTACTCTTTATAACGCCCTCCAACGGCTTGTACTATTCTCCCTCATCACTCCTTGTTCAATTATTCATACATCAATTGACCGCTTATCCAAGCGGGTAATTTAACAATGTCTAGATTTAATTATAGATTTTAATCTAGATATTATTTTTTGATAAAAAAGGTGGCTGACCCCATTTATTTGGAAAAATGAGTCCAGGAGACGGAAAACATAATGGCAGGAAGGGGTTCGAGCGCTCTGAATAATTAACTTGAAGAAAATTATTCTCTTAATTCCTATGCGTGATTCAACATACTCAGCAAGAGTTCTTTTACTTTTGTAGTATATATAAACTTAGTATAATTGTGATTTTATCTTATCTGGCGCCATATGAGACAGCTCAAATGCTATCAGCCAATCGGGCGTTTCATCTTCAGAAATGAGACCTATCCCAGCCATACTCACAGGCCCATCCCTCTTAATAATAGACTCACCTAATACGATATTAACGTCCCTGCTGAGATCAACCCCGGCGGTAAGGAATCTCTCTTTCATCATATCGTGCCCCACGATTAATAATTCCCTATAGTCACCAGTCTGAGCGCAGGCTTTGACCACGCCCTTATATTCTTCGCTACTCATACCTCCCAGCTCCACCACCGCTACATAGTTGGCCATTATAGCTTGTATGAAAGCCCTATTCTTTGGATCTGTAGTATCTACTGGAA
This sequence comes from Patescibacteria group bacterium UBA4473, assembly GCA_002389285.1. GTDB lineage: Bacteria > Patescibacteriota > Gracilibacteria > UBA4473 > UBA4473 > UBA4473. The sequence goes on along the minus strand of DGOF01000004.1, from coordinate 6,447 downwards.
ACAATTCCAATATTTCAAAAACTTTTAAGAGCTTGTCTCTGTGTTCTAAGAGCGTATCTCCTATCGTATGTTGTGTATTTAAATTAGTCATGGTTAATTTTAAGTTAAGAGTTAGATGATAAATTATCAAGACCGTTTGTATTTTCAGATTGGATTTTTTGAATGATGGCTCGGGCTTTCTCTAGATCCCCATCCCCCACAGCATCTTGTGCTTGTCCCATTAATTTCACTGGATCTTCCCCACTTGATAGCTTGTAGTCACGCACCTCTTTCCCTATTTTTCGCATCGCCTGCGTCACATCTACACTAGAAGACTCTGGGTTCAAGAGAATACGACGTTGTTCGATCAAGAATGCGTCCCTACGAAGAAGACTCCCCAGTCGCAGAGATTCTGTTGAGCCCCTACCTTTCTGCGTACGACCAAACTCGAAGTTTCCTTTGGGTCCTCCATCGAGAGGTCTTATAAGTCCTTCATCCAGTAGCTCCTGGGATGTAATAACCCTCTTTGGGTTTTCTTTTAGTGTTTCTTCGAAATGATCACTTAATTTTCGTACATCTAAAGGCTCATACCCAAAATCTTCCATTGATTTTACTATTGCGTTGGTACGAGCTTTGTGGATATTAACCCCTTCGAGTCCTTCAAATATTTTTCTCGATTCAAAAAATATGTCATTAACATTGTATTTGACAACCATCTGGCCATCGCCTCCAAGGTAAGCCTCTCCGAAATCCACTGAATGACTTCCTATATCTCGAGCAAAAGGGAACCCCGGATCCTCTGGATTGAAAAAGCTTTCGAGCGATTGTTTGTAGGATGCAGCCAAGTCTGGATTCGACTGCCCGTATTCTTTTTCGACTCGCCCGATTGCCGCGTCTTTTATATTTTGGGCCTCTCGGATATATCCTTTATTCTGTTTTTCTGTGCGAACGATGGCATCCGATATATTTTCTCCTGATTTGAGAAGGGCCGAAGACTCTTCTCTCAGTCTCGCTAATCCCATTTCCATACTTTCCCCATTTTTTATAAATTCTTCAAAATTCTTATTTCCACTTGCTCCTTCTCCATCCCCCACCTCTTTGAATAATTTGAGCGTTTTTAGCGACCCTTTTGTTTTCTTTATATAAACGGCAACTTCCTGAGCCTCAATAAGCCGCCCCATGAAAAATGGATCCTTGAAGATCTTCATCATTTTTATGTCGGCAGATACTCCGAGACAATCGGCTCTCTGGATAATCCCCTCTATCAAATGAGCACCTCTTGCCGCACTAAGGTCGTATTGAACCGCACTGTGATCGAGAACCGCATGTTGGTAGTCTCGGGCATTATCAACTCCAAAATATCGCGTCATTTGTTCCCCTCTGGATTGCGCCAATAACCCTGAATAGAGTGGGTGATCCTTGGTCATAGCGAAATACTCCCCGATATTTTGATCTGATCCGTCCGTAAATCGTTTCAACCCGGCGTTGGTATACCCCATATCATGATCTACAAGGGCTTGTCGCATCAAAACTTTTTCTGCGTGACTCATTTCCCCGGCCGCTATTTTTGCATCCGCAATCTTGGCGGCAACGGACATATCAGCCTCAAGGATATGGAGTGTCCCATGATCACTCCCCGTCAGATAGAGTCGGTCTACTATCGTTTGGTGGGCGAGATTTCTTTGATTTTGCCGCACAAGATCAAAAACCTCATAGAGATTCTCAACACTACTTCCTGCAAACCCTCCTTCTTGTATTACCTTTTGGTAATCACTCAGATACTCAAGCGAATCTCTCAATATTACCGCTCGCTCTCGTCCGGTTATACTTTTATTTCCAATTTCATCTAAATCTTTCAGTAACTCCCCTATGAGTAGATTTTCTGGAGATGCTGTGGCATCTAATTCCAGTCTTTTTAACATGTCGTCGCCTCCCTCTAATGCTTCTCGAACTGTTTTTAGAGCATCGTCTATATCTTTACATTCTGCGAAGGCTTCTAGTTTTTGTCCTTCTAAAATGTTTTGCTTATTAAGCTCTAATTTTCTAAGTGTTCCGACCGTTTCTGTAACATCTAAAATTTGCTCTACTTTTAGGCCTGAATTTTCCAGGATTTTTGAAGCAACTGCTTGTTGTTCTTCTATGGTCAGTGATTTTAGGTCTCGTACACCTTGATAACCACTCTCGAGTGTTGCTTCTCCCGATTTTATTTTTTCTACGGCTTGTATCTGTTTTTTGAGTTTCCCGACACCTTTAGTGTCTCCATTCTTCGTTGCTGCTGCTAACTCTAGGTTTAGCTTTTTCTCTATACCTTCAAGACTTACATCAAGATTTTCTAAAAGTGATTCTCCCTCTTTCTGCCTTATGATTAAATCGGCTTCGTTGATTGTTCTTGAAAATTGTTTTTGGGCTTCCGTGTATTGATCCAGCGCTTCTCTAAAATGAGCCTGATTCCCTTCTGGCACATTCTCTCGAATAAATTTTGCTATATCCCCTGACTCAAATGCATCCTGGGGAGTTTTTCCCGTATCTTTCAGCATTTTTTTGAGTTTATTCATCTGCCCTCGCATCGTTTTTTGTGATTGGTCTACCACATGAAGCGCTTCTGGTGAAAGATTCCTTGGATTTACTCGTTTCATGGACCCGACGACCCCAAAAGCTCCCATTCCCATCCCAAGCCCCCACATCATGGGGTTGGATTTAAACATTTCCCAACTCTCAGAAAAAGAAATTCCTTGTTGCACACTCATGAGACCAATCTCCATTGCAAACCCCGTAGTAAGATCCGTTCCTGTTTCTATTCCTGCGGTACTGAGTCGCGTCCCCAAATGTGCTACGTCGTCCCCTACGGCCGCCAGTCGAAGCGTATTGAGTCCTCGCCCGATACCAAACCCAAGACTGTTCACCGCAAAATCAAGGCCATGTTCTTTCAGAAAATCACCTTCGTCATGACCTTTTCCGTACATGAGCGATGAAACCGCTGTCATAGATCCTCCACCTATCACTCCGGCCCCAATTATTCCAGAAGCTGTGGCCCCTAATCCAACCGTAGCTCCATAACTTGCAGCCATTGCTACAAACCCAGTACCACCGCTTGCCACCCCTGCAAGTATCCCAACGCCAATGATACCCGCTATTTTTACTCCTTCTGCTGCATACCCTATGGTCTTATCTGAAAAATCTCCCCAACCTATTCCTTGAATATCTTTCAGCAATTCATAGGCCTCTCTTTGTTCGGATGAAAAAGAAAACCCACTTCCAAACAGTGCCTCTACTTCTGATACATCAGCTCCCCACATTCCATTACTCAAGAAGCTTTCTGTTGCGCCTACTGTGAGATCGGATACTTCCTTTACGAGTGAGCTACTGTCCACCTCCTCTCCACGGAGTAGGGCTTCTGTTGCACTTAGATTCCCATATTGCTGAGAAAATTCCTGAAGCGTCTTTGGAGTGATCGCCTCAAGTCCCTTCACATTCCCTGACATTCTTTCTTTTGTGTTTTTATCGAGTTCATCAGACGCTTCTATTAATTCCAATACGTCGCCTGTCTTTTCCGATAATTTTTCTTGATATTCTCCATCCGGAGATTCAATTTCTTTTTCAAAATGTTTCTCCATCAATGCATCAAAATTGAGGACCCCCCGGAGAATCCCTGCTGCCCAATCTGGGTCCGTCAGTCCACTATCTATATCTCCTTCTCTATCGGTAAATAAATTCGCCAGATCAATGGCCTGTCTTGTGTTTTTATCAAATGCCTTGATGTCTCCTTCTTGGATTGCTTGACGTTCTGATACTAATTTTGACTGAAGAACGCCTTTACAGGTATTGGAAAAGACCCCATAAACTTGCTCCAATTCATGGCTTTGAAAGTAATTATCATCTATCTGATCCATCATTTCAGTGGTCCAAGCAACCGCTTCTTCCAGTGACATACTCAGGATTGCTTCTCGCGTAAATTCAGCGGCAAGTTCGGCACTACGAAAATGAGTACTTTCGTTGTCGCCAATACTCCCTGTAATTTCCACCATTTTTTTAACATCCTCGTTGTAAATCTTTAGAAGAGCCTGATAAGGCGCTGATGACTTATCCGTATGTGAAACTAATTTTTCCTTGAGGATTCGTAAATTGTGGAACACAAGTTCTACTGATTGTTTTGCATAATCTTCTTCTCGTTCCCCTGAATCATCAAACTTTATCCATTCATTGTCCTTGAAATCCTCAATCATATGCTCAAGGAATGGCACATACGCATAAGAACCTATATCCCCACTTGATATTGCATCTTCTATATCGTTGTATTTTTTTCCCTCTGATAGTTTTTGCTGACGTGTTTCTATGTACACCTGAGCAAAACTATCGATTTCAGTATCCTCTTCCACTGATTCCAAAAAACGGGAGAGTAATCCGTCTATGAATCCTGAAACTTCGGCAAGATTTTCAACCCCTGTTATTTTCTCCAAAGCCACAAGAACTTCTGTGAGAGACTCTTCTTGTACTTCTTCTGAAAAATCCATCTTCGCCATTTTTTGTTGAAATCTATTGATCCCTCCAAACACAACTCGATCGACCTCCTCTTGGCCGACTTGGTTGTCCTCTTCCCCATCGAGTTTATCAACTCGATTTTGCTGAGCATCAATGTTTCTATTTATTTGATCTTTCATCTTATTTCTAGTTGGTTAAATTCTCTCTCTAGATTTAGTACAATTAAATCCTCCTGATCTTGGAGATGATCTTCTTTAGAAAGAAATAATTTAGAAAGAACCGACCCAAAAGCTTTCAGTGCTTTGGCGTTTTTTGGATCCTGTGTTTTTGATACCACGAGTTGTCCTATGAGTTTTTTTTCTAGGTTCAGTATCTCGAACAAAAGCTGTTGTTGATGCTTCGAAAAATGTTCTATTTTTTTCTCTAATGCACTTTTCCTTTGCTTCGAAATCAATACAGAGCTTCCTAAAGCTGAATACAATTGTTGAAAGTTCTTATTCATACATAAATCTTAAAATCCTATAATTATACCAAAAAACAACGTCAAATACAAGAAGACTGGCTGACCCCATTTTATTCCACCTATTCCGACTCCACCTTCTTTAAACTCACGACATACGAAATTAAAAACACGATCGAGAGAATAGAGATTGCAAAAAAGACAGTTTTGAGATCATAGACCGTGGCAATTTTCCCCATTAATAACATGGAAAGAGCGGATGTTAAAAATAAAACCTGTGAATTCATAGATAAAGCCGTAGCCCGAAACTCGGTGGAAACTTTTGTATTTATAAAGTTTGATATGGTAGGCGCATAAAGGCCTCTCAAAAAATTCATAATGCATAAGGCTGCGAGTATGACGGTAATAATATCTAATCGCTGAATAAGTATTAACAGCAGGGCAAAAACCGATGCATGTAAGACTAAGTAATGATCCACGGAAAATAGTTTTCCCAGTTTGTCAGAATACCATCCTCCGATCCCTCTCAACAGAAAAGCAACCGCCGCGAATACTCCAAAATAAACCTCAGGAATCAATAAGCTTTTATACAAAGGTTGTAGATACTGAAAGGTCGTAATAGAAATACTTCCAATGATCCCGGAGAAAATAAATATTTTCGAAAAATTCTTTTTTCCAAAACAGTATTTAATACTCTTCCTTAATTGATTAATAGGGGAAAGTTTCTGTGGTTTTACAGAAATATTCTTTAATGAAAGAGTGGCGAAGAATGCAATCCCCGCCATACCTACCTGCGCGACAAAAGGGGATATCTCTGAATATTTGGCATACAGTACGGCTCCAAGAATAGAGGCAAAAACAGCATAAATGTTCTTCCACCAAACAATTTTTCCCATTATTTTTTTAAAGCTTTTTTCTTGATTATGTTTTTTCAAGCTCTCATAGACCATGGCATTATCAGCGCCTGAGATCATCGATCGCCCGAATCCCATAAGCGCATAGCCGATAGCAAAAGAAAGCATTACTCCCGAGAAAGCAAAAATAGCCGTCCCCAAAAGATTTATAAAACTCCCAATAACCATAGATTTCTTAAATCCAAAGCGATCAGCGAAAACACCGGCCGGAATTTGCCCCAAACTTGAAACAATCAACCAAACAGAAATAACAAACGAAACATCCGCGATAGAAAGTCCCTTGAAAAGCATGAAGAGGACATAGACGCCAAAAAGCAAAACATCCTCACTAGTAGACATGACAAGTCCTGTTTTCCAAATATTAGGACGAAATGACTTCATATGTTTTATCATTGTATTCCTGAGATTATATCATAAAAATCGCATAAACTCAATCTATACGTAATAGTTTAATAGCTTTGAATCACTCGTTCTACCAAAAAAGTGTAAACGTCCTCCAGCCGCCTGTACCATTCTTCGCTTTAGCGGAGAATGCCCTTCGTAGCCTTGGCGAAGAATGGGCCTATGACTCCAACTCTTGGATATTCATTCCTATCGCTTCGAATGGCACGCCAA
>DGOF01000042.1:12721-13105 GCA_002389285.1 Patescibacteria group bacterium UBA4473 | reverse complement strand
TTCATCTACATACGCCTGTGCTCCCTGTGCAACTTCATTTGCGGACTGTCCCACTGCCACTTGGAAATCTTCCACGGTTGCCAATCCCGAATCAATCGCTTTATTTACCACCAACGAAGCAGCATCAATCACTTCACCGGTTCCTGATTTTACTACCTGATATCCTTCTAATGTTTTTTCTACTATCAAGATACCCGCGCCGACGCCCAATTCAATCGCGGCCATCGCATCCTCTCCTCCAGAAATCGCAATCGACAATACTCGATCCGCTCCTGCCGCTCCCATAGATTGTATCTTCGCTATCGCCACATCTTTATGATGACCCACCACACTCAAGGCTTCATCGACCTTCGCGTATGCTTCATCTACATACGCCTGTGCTCC
>DGOF01000042.1:0-12684 GCA_002389285.1 Patescibacteria group bacterium UBA4473 | reverse complement strand
TGCGGACTGTCCCACTGCCACTTGTATGTCTTCAGCTTTATCCACGCCCTCCAAAACAACTTTGTCTAACCTGACTCTCGCCCGATCGATCAAATTACTTAATGCTTCTTGCTGTTCGGCCGCCTCCTGTGCCAATCGATCAATATTACGATCTAATCGGTCCAATTTTTCATTCATGGCTATCCCCAAACCTTGTCCCACTTCTTTTATAGATTGAACAAAACGACGAGCCCGAGCACGCGCACGCGCCAAAAACCCAGTAGCCTTTACTTCCTTCTGCTGCATTCGATTTGACACACGGTTTCCATTCGAGGTAATCCCCTCTTGCACACTCGTTCTCAATTTCTTTGCTCGATCAAGACGTTCTTGTTTATCAAGATTTGCTTCCTTTAAGGCCGCAATTTGTTCCTGTAATTCTTTAATAACAGGATCGTCACTTTCAACCGAAGGAATCGGTGCTATCACTGAAGAATCAATTGAGTTTTGTACATCCGGAAGCGGCTGAGGACCTTGTTTCATAGAAGATTTTAAACAAAATAAAAAGCTTAAATCTCCTTATTATACCACAAAAAAAGAAACCAATCAACATCTTCTATTAATATTTCCTAATCCTTATTTCAACACAAACCCCACAATCTTCCCCGGCACAAAAATTTCTTTCTTAATTTCCCCTTCTGCCAGATATTTTCGAACTTTATCAATTTCTTTCGCCGCCGCAAGAACTTCTTCTTTCGAAGCGTCTTTGGACATTTCTATATCGCCCCGAAGTTTTCCGTTGACCTGAACCGCATAGGTAACCGTGTCATCAATAGTCAAAGCCGGATCATATTCAGGCCAAGCTTCATAGGCAATACTGTCTGCATGGCCTAATTTAGACCAAAACTCTTCGGCTAGATGCGGCGCAAAAGGTGAGAGCAAGAGATTAAACGTCTCAAGTACTTCTTTGGGCACACTGTCTTCTTCAAGCAAAGCATTCGTCAGAATCATCATCTGCGAAATCGCCGTATTGAACTTCATCTGATCAATCTGCTCAGAAACTTGCTTAATAGTCTTATGCAGTAACACTTGATGTTTAAAATCACCTGAAGATTGTGGCTTATTAAAAACTTTAGCCACTCGATCCAACCATTTCCGAAGCCCTCCCACAGAGGTTGTCGACCAAGGCTTTTGTTGGTGAAAAGGTCCCATAAACATTTCATAACACCGCAAAGTATCAGCGCCAAACTCCTGTACGACTTCATCAGGATTCACGACATTCCCAAGAGACTTGGACATCTTCCGACCGTCTTCCGCTTGAATCATCCCCTGATGCCTCAGAGCTGCGAAAGGCTCGTCGTAATCAATAAAACCATGCTTGCAGAGCGCTTTGCAGAAAAATCGCGCATACAGCAGATGCAGCACTGTGTGCTCCGCGCCTCCCACATACAGATCAATCGGCCCCCAATGATTGGCTAATTTTTTATCACAAAAAGTTTCTTCATTCTTCGGATCCATAAACCGCCACATGTACCAAGACGAACACACAAACGTATCCATCGTGTCAGATTCACGTCTCACTATTTTTCTTTCCGCGGCTAATGACCCCGAAGCTTTGAGCTTCTCTTCAATGCGCTGTAAATCTTCTTTCGCATGAAAGCTTTCTGAATGCGTCAAAGGAGACTCCCCCGTCGGCACGAAATCTACATCATGGGGCAAACTCACCGGTAACTCATCATCCGGAATCAAATATTCATTTCCCTGATCATCATAGACCATCGGAATCGGCGCGCCCCAATACCGCTGCCGAGAAACAAGCCAGTCACGAAGTTTGTATTCTGTTCTTCGTATACCTTTATCCTTCTCTTCAAGCCAATCACAAGCCTTTTGAATACCTTCTTCTATGGAAAGGCCATTTAAAAAATCTGAATTGATAATCGTTCCCCCTGTTTTCTGAAAAATATCCTCTAGACCTTCTATAACCGGTCGAATTTCCAAATCATATTTTTGAGCAAACAAATGATCTCTCTCATCATGTCCCGGTACCGCCATCACGGCGCCTGTTCCATACGTCATCAAAACATAATCGGCTACCCACACAGGAACTTCTTCGCCATTTATCGGATTCATCGCATAAGCTCCCGTAAAAACACCCGTTTTTTCTTTTTGTTCTGATCGTTCAAGTGCTGTTTTTTTTCCGGCCGGCCCCACATATGCTGCCACTTCTGTTTTTTGTTCATCGGTCACAATCTTATCCAAAAGAGGATGTTCTGGAGAAACGACAAAAAAAGTAACACCAAAAAGTGTGTCCGGACGAGTCGTAAATACTGAAAATTGATCATTGTTAATTTCAAAATTGACTTCCACTCCCTCACTCCGCCCGATCCAATTGCGCTGATTTACTTTGGTGGATTCGGGCCAGTCAATTGTGTCCAGGCCGGATAATAATCCTGAAACGCCTTCTTGATCTTCAATAAAATCCGTCACCCGAAAAAACCACTGCGTAAGGTTCTTCTGGATCACTTCATGCTTACAACGCTCACAGGCACCATCGACGACCTGTTCATTGGCGAGAACGGTATGACAATCTTCACACCAGTTCACCGGAGCTTTTTTTCGATAGGCGAGATCTTTTTCGTAGAGAAAACGAAAGAACCACTGCGTCCACCGGTAATAATCTGGCAGACAGCTCGCCACTTCACGGCTCCAATCAAAAGAAAATCCTAAAGACTTCAACTGACGCTTAAACGTCTGAATATTATTCAGTGTACTTTTTTCAGGATGAACGTTCGTCTTGATGGCATAATTTTCTGCCGGCAACCCAAAACTATCCCATCCCATGGGATGAAGCACTTCGAATCCCTCATGTCGCTTTTTGCGCGCAATAATATCCGTGGCCGTGTATCCCAAAGGATGCCCCACATGCAGACCCGCTCCCGAAGGATAGGGAAACATATCTAATGCATAATATTTTTCTTTTGATGAATCATCAGACGCCTGAAAAGTTTTGTTGGCTTTCCAAAAATCCTGCCATTTTTTTTCGACGGCTTGATGATCGTAACTCATGATTATTCAATAGTGGAGTAAATACTCAGCATTGCATCCCGAAAACGTTCTGGACCGGAAAACCGAAAGAACGAATTTTTATTGCGTGGAAATTCTAAAATTAACTGATCCCCTGCAAGTTGCTCACTGAACGCTGACACCGGATCCTGATCGCCCAAGATTTCCAGCCAAAATTCTGAATCCTCTTCTCCTGACATATCATGATCAGCGAACCCAATCCGTGCTAAAGCCGATTCCGATTGTCCGAAGTTTCGAAACCAATAACCCCACGGCACTTTCATCGAAAATCCATAATAAGAACTTTCATACAAAAAAGCTTTGGCCGTAATAATATCGGTAAACGCTTGAGGCTCCACCGAAGAGGGCGTCGTCGATTTTTCTTTTTCTGAAGGCAGGGCCACCGCCTCTATCGTTTTTTCTTCAACCGATTCTTCAACCAACGCTTCTTCTTCATCATCTCCAAATAATTTTTCAAAAAACGAAGGCTTTTCTTCCGCTTCTTCTTTTTCTGCCGCACCTTCTAAAGAAGTCTCCTCTGAAGTTTCCAAAATTTCTTCTGGGATCAAAAATTCTGGATCATCCTTAATACGATTCGCTTCTGCTGCCGCCAATACCTTTTGGTGTTTTTCCTGAGCTTTTCGTACATTCGCCTCCCCTTCTACAAAAGAATTCAAAAGCTTATAAAAAGCTGTTTTACGTTCAAAATCCTCAAACCGCGTGGTGAAAACAAAAACATATTTTCGATCATAAAGATTTGAAAACAATGTAATCGTCTTCCTGTTTTGACCCATATCTTCAGAGGTTTCCTGAATCCCCGCCATGTTGGCGATAAGAATATTAGGATCTTGGCCTTTATCTTCTTTTTCTAAATCTCGAACAGAAAATGTCAGGAATACTCGACGCGCTTGGTCGGACTTTTCAATAAAGTGTGCGGTTCCATCTGGAGCCGTTGTATATTCCCATCCCTCAGGATGAGTAAACCCAAACGTTCTTGTCTGGAAAAAAGAATCCTGAGGCACCGATTCTCCACGATCAATATTTTGAACACGAATCGATTCTACCCAAAACACTTCTCGCATCTTTGCCTGTCGACGCACTCCCTCCACTTCCACCTCTCGTCCTTCAAAATCTTCCAAACGAACAATATTCGACGCCAAATAGGCCACTAATTTTTCATCTTTTTCTAATCGATGCGTTGATTGCGTCGAAACCGATACCGAAAAAGGAAATATACGACCCTCAATCGTCTCAACCGGTTCTTCCGGAAGTCGCGTAAAAGGATCCTCCTTTTCCCCAAGACAAGCGGTTAGGAGCATCGAGGCAAAAATAAACGCGAAAGCAATACCTTTTTTCTGAAACATGGGATTATCGCCCGCGATTATAGGATTTTATTCAAAAATAGAAAGTGGATTTTCACTCCCCAAGCCACGCATAAGGCAAAATCTCTCGCAAAGGCTTGCGACTCAAAACCCGCCAACGCTGAGAAAGGCTTTCTTCCTGAGCAATAAATTCCTTTTCTTGAGAAAGTGCGACTTCTCTTTCCGACAAAAGATCATTGAGTTTCATCATCGTAACGGGCCCCACACGGCCGGCCCCAGGCGCCTCCAAAGAATCAATAATGTTATGCTTCAACTGAAAAGTTTTCACCGCGCGCAGGGTACTGGGTCCGAAATAGGCTGTCGGCGAAACCTCAAGCAACTCTCGTTGTACCAAAATCTGCTGAAGACGGAGCACCGCTTCATTCCGAAGCCCCTTTCGAAGCGCTTCTACAAAATGAAAAGAATCCCACAGTCCCGCAATATTTTTTTGCAATTGATGCTGATACAAAGCCTCACTAAGACGTTCTCTCGTCTGAGGACCAAATCCCCCCGCCCCATAAGCTTCCCATGATTCAACAATCAAATGTCGCTTTTGAAAGGTAAAAACCGCCTCTGACAAGATCTGATCAAACACGCCCGTGAGATCGCCTTCATAAAATCCCAAATCTTGCAGTGACTGCTGAAGTCGCGTCACTTCTTCATGCTTCATCCCACGATAAAGATTCGCCGTAAAAATTTCTTTCCCCGGAATATCTACAATCTGATGCAACGCCAAAGGAAGATCGAAATTTACAGTTTCTGCGACACCACTCCCTTCTGGATACACTTCACAAGGAATATGTCGCATACCCCAGGCAAGCGCCCGCAAAAGCCCCTCCTCTCCATACCCCATCCAAAGATCGAGTCGATCATTCACCGCAATAGCTCGTTCTCCTTTCTGAACAATAGCCTGCCCCCGATCATGCACCGTCCCACAGCCAAAACTCGGCACACAAATCCGCGTTCCAAAGGCTATCGACCGAGGCGCCGCCATCATCCCTGGATACACGCCCATACCATCGGCCCCCCGAATACCTCTTCCATTCAGACGAATCTCAGCTTCATAATTCCCCGTTACATAAAAATTCTGATTGGGGAGCGGTGAGTAGTAACCCGTAATCGTAAATGTTTTCTCAATAGGTTCCACACCCAAAACTTCTCCAGGAAGGAGGATCATCCCGAGCAAAAAGAGGCCTAAAACCGTATATTTTTTGTATTTCATGTATGTTTTCTCCAAATTTATAACCCTCTTATGATAAAAAATCAAATTTTTTTAGCCTTCTGTCCATCTAAAAAACAAAAGATTGAGTACAAAAAATTTGACCAAGCTTTGAACACAAATTATATTCGTAATATGTGGCTTTTAAGAAATCTTACTTTTAGTCTGTTGTTGCTTCCCATAGCGACGCATGCTTTTAGTGATATTACTCCGGCTGACCCTCACCGAGATATTTTTTCGCATCTCCAAGAGGTGCGGATCATGGGCGCCCTCCAAGACGGAGGTTTTCATCCCGAAAAAACACTCACTCGAGCCGAAGCCCTGACGATTGCCCTTCGTTCCGGAGATATCAGTATTCCTTCTGAATTTTCAATGGAGACCCTTCCTTTTACGGATGTTGATCCCAACAGCTGGTATGCTCCTTCTATTGCACGGGCCGTCAGCCTTAAAATGATCTCAACACACCAAGATCAATTCCGACCGCTCGATACCGTCACCAAGGCCGAATACCTCGCCCTTCTTTTTCGCACGACACTCGTAGACTTCCGGCCCTATCAGAAAAAAGTCCAAAATATTTCCCTCGACGTCAACGAAGATCACTGGTTTGCGCCAACTTTTGCCTATGCTAAAAAGTTTCAAATCGCACATCTCCCACCGGACCGACTCTACCGTCCTCATAAATATTTAAACCGACGAGAAGGCGCCGTCATGGCCTTTCGACAACTCAAACTTTTTCACGGAACCGAAGTCACGTATAATTTTGTAGAGCTCCAAGCACAAATCCAACAGTTCATCACCCTCCTGCGAGCCGGCGAAAGTGATAAAGCTGAATTTCACCTCCAACGCATCATGGAACTCCAAAGCCTCCTTGCTCGAACCAAGAACAATGAAGATGCTGTCGCCGCACGATCCCTTTCTCTCGCCATGCAACACTTCGCTGAAAGTTTGAAATATTTTCAGTACAAAAAAAACCTCTCCGCCCTCGAACACCTTCATCTTGCCGCCAAACAAACCGAACGGGCTCAAGCAAAGTCTGAAACCCTTGCCCCATTCGCGAAAGAGCTCAGCGGGCTTATTGATGAAACCCTGGTCAGCTTTACCCATCCAAACTATAGAATGACAGCACGATAGAGAATCCTCATAAATGAAAACAAAGAGAGTCTTGACTTTTATTTGATTTTAAAGTATAATAAAACCTTAAGGCAAATATCTGTCAACTCACCCCATGCCCCTCTCTCTTCCAACCCACGCCATCAACTCCCTCAAGGACTTCCTCGCAAAGGATCCTCGGGTGATGATCATTACCCACGCTCACCCAGACGGAGATGCGCTGGGGAGTGCTTTGGCGCTCTACGCCGGCCTCAAATCCATCAAGCGAAAAGTCTCTGTCGCTTGTATTGATGGTGTCCCGGAGAAATTCCAATATCTCACCCATCACAAAGACGTCGTCAAAGATTTTGATGAAAATGAATTAGAGGGCGTGATTTTTGTCGACTGTGGCCATGAAAAAATGTCAAAATTTGCAGAAAGCAAAAAGAAACTTCTTTCTGGCGATATGTTTTCGATGAACATTGACCACCATGCGTCCAACAAAGGATTCGCACAGGTCAACATGGTCCTTACCGAAGCCGCAGCGGCAGCTGAGATCGTCATGGACCTTCTCATTGCCCTAGAGATCAAAATCACCCCTGCCATCGCCACAGCGCTCCTCACAGGACTCTACACCGACACAGGAGGCTTTATGCACCAAAACACAACGCCCAGCGTCTACACCCATGCAGCCGAACTGGTCCGCAAAGGAGGAAACATTCAGACCATTGCCCAAAACCTATTCAACACTTACGACCTCAAAACACTTCGCCTCTGGGGCAAAGTGCTTTCGGGACTGCACATCACCGCGGATGGAGCTGCCATCGTCGGGATAGCGCGTCGTGACTATGAATCCATCGGTGCCACACGAGAAGACCTCGAAGGCGTAATAGACTACATCAACTCTATTCCGGAGGTCCAATACTCCGTCATGCTGTCGGAAGACAACAAAGGCAACGTCAAAGCCAGTCTTCGTACTCGAAAACCAGATATTGATGTCAAGGCGCTCGCCGAAAAATTCGGAGGCGGTGGCCATATCAAAGCTTCTGGGTTCATGATTCCCGGCGGACATTTAGAAAAACAAATCAAGTGGAAGATTGTCCAATCCGAAAAGAAAGAAAAGTAAGACAATAATAAAAACCACAAAAAACAAACCTCTCCCAATATCGCTCGTCTGCGATATATTTTTTAGTATCTTTTTTTAGGCGGCCAAAACTCTCTCAACTCTTCCTGGGAAGTTAAGAATATCACCCCCTTTGCTGGAAGAAAGACTGTTCTCCCAATCCGTCGTCAAAAGAAGTGTTTCAATAGCATCATCCCCCGCAAATAAAACCTCCGCCGCATTCCCTTTCATAAGGTGATCTCTCGAATATTCAAAAACTTCTTTATATTCTGGATTTCTCGCCAATAAATCTTTGGTTTCACCCTCCGTAGAAATATGATTATACCCTTTGTATTTCAAAGCATGTTCCATTTTTTCTTGATCCTCAGTGGACATATTCCGAAGACGCATAAGCCTTTTCATCAAAGGCAAAAATTGCTGATCTCGGGTCGTATTAATGGAAGCAATCCCATACTCCCCTGTATCTTCAAGCGCATCCCCCGACCAAATATTCGCGCGAAGGGTTCCGGCAGAAAAGTTTCCCTGAATCGTCTGTAGAACCGTCAAAACAATACGAAGTCTCCCCGCCGCAGCCTTAAGGATACGTTCTTTGTCTTTTTTCCAAAATTCAGCATCGCCGTGCTCTTTATTATTCGTCCGAATCAAATCAGAAATTTCTGCAAAATAATCATTTCCATGGACCAAAAAGTTTCGCCAAAAGTCGGGAGAATACTTTGAGTTCGCCTCAGATCGCTGTGTCAAAGCTGTCTGGACGGCATCAAGATTCCAGGAAGCAAAGAAAGCTCCTGCATCATCATGATCCACATTCCCATCACTCCCTCGTTGCATACGACTCACCCGTCCGCTCGCTTCGCTGGACTGAATCACATTCTGATAGAAGAATTTACGCAACTTTATTTTTGTCGACGGATCTAATGGATTATAACTGCCGCCCGCATCACCCATAAATTCACTCCAACAATTCATATCATGTGCACTCCAAATTTTCTCATGAGCCCCAGGCGTATTTTTTGGGACAATCCAACCATCTTTTTTGGGCGATGTTTTATCCATCAAAAAGTCCAAATGAGGAAACACACCCATTTTTTCTCCAGCAATATTTGAAAAGAAATCTTTCGGCAAAAGTGTCTGCCCAAAACTATTTTTGAGCGTCACACCCTGAATAATATAATACCAACGAATATCCGGAACTCCGTTTAGTTTTCCATTATCAAACGATCGGTACAAGAACCCCGCATATTTCGCCGGATCCACATCTTCAATATTCCCACTTTTCCAATTCTTCAACATATCCGCAAGAATCCTTTCTCGTGGTTTCGTCGGATCATCTTCATATCCATCGAACTCACCATTATGAAGTTCTCGTGCCGCCTTGGATTTACTTTCCATGCTCTGGTCCCACCCACGAAACACCTCTGACGTCCAAATCGACTCACAGGCATCCTGAACCGATCGACGAATATCACTAAACGGAGACTCCATCGTCGTCCCTTCAAAAGAAATTCCGCCTTTTAGGTTTTGCAATGTTTGCCACAATCGAGGATCATCCCACTTCATAAATCCTTTTTCGATCAACAACTCGATACAAGCCCGCACCTCATCCTGATCTTTTGAATCATACATGGATCGCTGCATCGTCCAGGGTTCTTTTTCTCGGTATCGTGTTTTGAATTCATCTACCCGCGCGGTTTCTGACTCTTCGGCTAACCGAGAAAACTCCGCGGCAAATCGATTGGTTCTATCCCCAAACACACTCTGTCCAATCCCCGCAACAGCTCGATCTGAGTTTCGTTTCCACTTTTTTTCCATGGCATCCAGCGAGATCTTCACCGCCTGCCAAATATCATAAAACGAAACCATGTTGACCTCAAAATTTACGCCCAACCCCAAAAATGTACTGTCTAATTTTGATTTTTGTTTGTCATAACCATTGATCCAATTATCAAAGACTTCAATCGATTCATTCGCATCCTTAACCGAGACGGTCATATCCGCAAGAATCCTTACAAAATCCTCAACTTTATCTTCTCGACCCTTAAGCGTACCCAAATCATTATACTGCTCAATAAACTCATTCGCCATAAGATCCCAGGCTTGAGAGTATCCCGCAGCCTGCTTCTCATGAGACTCAAGCATCCGCATAATAGCACCAACATCTGAGCCTGTTTTTTTCATAAGACGGTTCACCCGGACATCACTATCCCTTCCCAACAATGAATCATACCCGACTCTCTCTCGAATATTAGCAAGAGACGCTTTATACGCCGCATTCGCTTCATCCGCTTTCTTTCTCTGTTTATCATAATAATCCTTAATAATCTTCCGTTGATTGCCTGACTCACGCACTTTTTTTTCTGAATCAGATTCCCCAATCCCCAAAAGAGGACCTTTTTTATCTTCTTTGATACCCGGCTCAATATCCCCCGCCATCGACATCTTTTCGGCCTCCTTCTCATTTTCCAAAATTTGATTATAAAGTTTGGCAATCGCCGTCTCCACTTCCTCTATTTTCTCTTCAAGAGCATTAATATTCTTCTGAACTTTGCGTCGAGCCCTTCGTCCAAAATAAGAATCTTCTGAATGCTTTTCCAATTCCGTTTTCTCCGCGACCAACTGAGAACGAAACTTCGACAGAGCCACCTCTTGTTCTGCCTGCTGCTCTCGCTTCTTTTCAATAAGTTTTTGTTGATTTTTAACATTTTTTACCGAGGCCTTCGCTAAGACATCCGTCGGAGCAAATAAACCATCTCTCATTTTACGCCGATCGGCTACGCCTTGGGCCCGCTCATCAAGCGTATCCACTCGCTCTACAACCGCTCCCATATCATACCGTCGTCGAAGACCCGTAAACGCCCCCTGAGAACTTTCATCCAAACCATGCGCCAAGGTGCCCAACGTTTCAGCTTTAGCCATCAAGGCTAATCGCTCTGTTTCCTCCGTGGTAGGATTCCCCGAAGCATCTGTCTGTTGGGTATCCAAAAGTCCATGCCACGTTTCTTGATGGCCGACAAATTCTTCCAAACGATTCGAAAGAGACGCCTGCACCTGGGACAATTCTGCCCACTGGGCTTCTTGCTGTTTGATCGCGACAATATCCGGTGCGGTCTTGTTTCGACTCGCAGCGCGAATCTCGTCCCGTCGGGTCTCCATCTGCGTCGTAACCCGATCGATCAAGATATTAAAACCAGACGCCACCTGTCCCCGCGCCGTATTACGCTGAGCCATAAAATCCAATCGATCCGCGACCAAAAGATCCAAAGCCTCCTGATTTCGAGCACGAATATCATCCCAGGGCACGCCTGCCGGTCTACCACGCAAAACATTTTGAACCCCCGTCAGCATATCCAGAGCCCGATTAAAATCACGTTCTCCATCCTTAAATTTTCCGATTTGACCGATCATTTCCAAATGAGCTTCTGTCGCCATCCGCAAAGGTTGCTCTCCCACAGGTCCCGTCAGCGCTGTCAGTGTACGCGTCGCTTCCCCGATCGATCCGAGAGCGGAGGTTCGTTTTTCTTCCGCTTTCAAAACCTGTGATTCTACGGCCTTATACACCTGACTCAAAACCATGTTCTCCGCCGGCCCCCCACCGCCACCAATCGAACCCAAAATCGTTGCCACCTGAGTGCGCGTACTCGCATCCAAAGTGTCTAATTTATCGTTTTGCTCCGTTGATAGCGTCACCAAGTCCTCCAGAATATCCTCAACACTCCGCGCGCAGACACGACGTCGCCAGTCATGGGAATCATCACGGAACCACGCGTTTAAGAATTTCATAACTCAGAGATCTGATTAATCTTATTATTTTACCATAAAAACGTATGAAGGAGTAGGCCTGTTACATACTTTTCACTAGCTCTAAATTAAAAATATTTTAAAGTAGTGTTTATGGTCCGGACGGCGGTGTCGTCGGTTTTTGAGTATATTTCTTAAGATCAGCAGCGTTAAACCCACCCTTATTGAAAACCTGTTCTTCCAATTCTTTCATCTGTTCAGGTGTAATCTGAAAATTCGCATCATGTTTTTCTCGAATATCATCCAAAGCATGTTTAAATTTATCAAATTCCCCGGCTTCAAAAGGAAGCGTATGTTCCCCCACCGTAGCAAATGCCTTATGACCAGCAACTTGAAGCCCCCCCTGTTTCGATACATCCGCCGTAGGCGTTGCATCCGAAACAGAAAATTTAAGCTGGCTCGAATCAATATTAAATACTGATTTCCAAATAGCGGCTTGCTCTTTCAAAGACTCTTTTTCCGCAATCTTAATAAATTGCTCACGAGCCTTCGCTTTCTCCTCAAGACTCTTATTTTTTAAAGGACCATGTTTTTTCGCCATCGTATCAAAATACTTCCCAGCATATTGTCGATTATTTTGGAATACATCAGCCCCATGCTTATTAATATTCTCAACGATACCCCTTCTGTCTATAGAACTATGCCCATTTATATTCCTATTCAAATCATTCAAAGCATCCGTTTGCTTTTTCTGCACCCCCGGATCGACATTTCCAAACATCTTCCGGAGTTCCGCACGCTGTGTCCCGAGTTCAGCCTCACGCGAACTCTGCATCACCGAAGGTAATTTCGACAAGGCCGCAAGTCCCACCGGACTTCCTCCAGGAATCGGAATCATAGGACGATCCACCGTCCATGACTTCGCCCAGTAGCCTCCCACGGTTTCGGCTGCGCCTCGGATCTGATCGACAATTTTTTGCGCGGCGGTTCCTTCCAGCGCCCAAAACGCCAATTTCCAAAAAATAATCACCGTCGCAATCTGCCACAAAATAGAAGCCGGTCCCGCACCGAATTGATTCAAGGACGGCCCGAGTTGAATCATCTGAATAGGACCCTCC
>DGOF01000002.1 GCA_002389285.1 Patescibacteria group bacterium UBA4473 | reverse complement strand
GTTGAATCATCTGAATAGGACCCTCCCCCGCCAAAGAAACCATATCAATTTGCACCATCAATAAAATCATGGTGACCACTAAGATAGCGGCAAATTTAATCGGCACTAAAAGATAAGTAATCACCTGCCCCGACGCCTTACTCGAGTCCCCGACCCCCATGATCATCCCCACCACCAAGAAGGGCGAAAACACCATCATGATCCAGAGAACAACGACCCGCAGCAATAACACCACAAAGAGGGCGACCATCGCCACAATAAAGGCCAATCCCATAATCAAAGAAAATAAAACATTATCCACGACCTCGGTCCAACTGTCCGTATTAGCCGCCAAAGCTGGCAACCGCTCAAAATGCTGGAAGAACGACCCAAAGGTCATAAAAAGCGTAATCGCCGAATATTCATTCGGATCAAGATGATCCCCCTGTTCATTCCAAAATTCTTGATTTACATAGAAGAAACATTCCTCATAAAAATCAGCTTTCTTGGAATCATTCACCCCCTTACACATCGTATGATTCACCCATTCATAAAACCTTTTACAATCCGGACTCGAACCGGCCTTCGGCAACGTACATTTCTCCCCTTTATCATTAAAAGGCGATTCCATGACCTTTTTCAACTGATGCAGTTCTCCTTTCGATTCCATGGTTGATCCCGCGATGGAAAGAATCGCTTCTGTTGCCACCTGCGTAGCATCAACTAACACGCGAAACCCCAACAGGGAAAAGTTCACCGCAATCAATGCCAAGATAATCTTGGGAAGTTTTTCTTTAATCGTCCAATTACCTCCCCCCGCAATCCCAGAAAACAGATTCGAAAAAGCGAGAAACAAAAGCATAATCACAAATCCAATATTCGTAATATTCCGCACAATAACCCACATAGACCGAATCGCATCCATCGTCTCCTCTGCCAAAATCAAGTCACTCGTCATGAGTTTTTCCCCCCAACTCATGAACAAGAACGCCAAAAACGTTAAGACCTTGATCATCAGCGACGCAAGCGTGGTAAAGCTTTCCAAAGCTTCTGATGAAGTATCCTGTGCATTCAGCCCTCCAGAAGCAAACACTTCCCCTCCGAAACCAAACGATCCCAATAACAATCCGCCTCCGACCAGAAGCCAGCGGTTTTGAGAGAGATATCGAGTGATGGTTTTAAACATAAGAGAGAAAATAATTCATAAAGATTTAAGCGGGTGCCACCGGCGGTGTTACAGGAGGAGTTTCGGGCGGTGTTGAGGACGTATCCGCGACTTCCGACTCCACCGGAGGGTTGATCCCCCCCATATCAATACTGGTAATCTTTTTACCAAGGCGAGGCTGAAGACCTCCCAAAAACGTTCCTGAATAACTCACCGTAAAGTTTTGACCCAAGAAAGACTCCCCCAGAAAAAGTTTAACCGTGCCTTTCTCTTTTCTATTTTTATCTAATAACGTTCCATAAATATCTGGAGAAATAATCTTGGTTCCCTTGTCTGTTTTTTTTGCACGAGACCCGAGGGGCAACCATCGATCCTTGAGCTTCATGTTTCGAATATATAATTGCTTACCATTCGCAAGATTCATCGTAACATCCAGGGATCTTTTTTCTCGGTTATCCAAAAGCTGTTCTCGAAGAGTATGGACTTGATCCATAACATTATAATAAGTAGACGACTCTATCGGATTATTTTTTGCCACGACATTATACTGGTCCATGATATGCGATCGAAGACTCTGTAAGTCTCCCGTCAAGAATTCTCGCTGATCTTCTCCTTTAAATAATTCATAAAACGCTCGAATTTGATCCTTATCCTTTAAACCTTCCATCTTATTTGCCTGAACGTTATCCACCAGATTATGAGAGAGCAAAACCGCGACGGTTTTTTTCCATTTGCCTCTGATACGAAACGTATTTGAGGGCGGTTTGGTAAGCGCTGCATGAAGATTCTTTTGTTCTCGTCTCGATAAATCCGAAGAAGAAGGTAATGTTTTTCGCACCTTTGCACGCTCCTCCCCTTTCAAAAAATCTTTTCCCATCTTAACGCCCGCTGTAATTTTTTTCCACAACCAAATTCCGCCACCAAGAGCCACCACGGCCATCGCCCACGAGGCCAAAAGCATCCCCGACCCATTCAGCGCCAAGAACTTCATAATCCCTTTTCGCTCTTTTTTAGGAAGATCTTTGGTGATTTTCGGTAAAAGTTCGGCCAGGTCATGATCTTCATACCGCCCAACAAATCTTTCCACCGAAGGATCATACTTCCCCCCGGTCTTTCCATCGGCCCAAAGATCTTCAAAGGTTTTCATAAATTTCGCTCGATCCGAAGACGTCGCTTCTACCTGAAAAAATCTCAAAACATCGCCCGCACTCTGTGTCAATAACGCCCGAGAAGCATTTTTTTGATCCCATTTTCCCTCCTTAAGATCTACCATAAACTGATCTAACTCCTC
The DNA here is from genome assembly GCA_002389285.1 of Patescibacteria group bacterium UBA4473. Lineage (GTDB taxonomy): Bacteria > Patescibacteriota > Gracilibacteria > UBA4473 > UBA4473 > UBA4473. The sequence goes on along the minus strand of DGOF01000002.1, from coordinate 3,089 downwards.
AGCGTTAAAAGACTGACTTGAGCAACGAAACACATACACCGCCATATCATAGATCTGATGATCCTTCGATTCTTTTGATTCTTTAAACGCCTTCAAATCAGCCTCCTCAACCGCATCTTCCATCTGAATGGAATCCACACTATCAAGCCGCAAAAGATCGGCCAAATTTTTCGCCGCAGGACGAGTAACTTCATTATCAACCGCCACAATCCATCTAAAAACACGGGGAAGATCCGCCGGAATCGGAGTATTTTCCCCCGCCGCATAACGATCCAAGAAATCCGCCCAATGCTCACGTCCAGGCGCTAAATACTCCTTATGCATCTCCCGAGCTACGAGTTTCGTTTTCAACAACGCCGACTTCAAAGTCAGAGGCTTTTCCCCTCGCTGATCTTGACGATACTGCTCCATCCAAACAAAAGATTTTTGATACTCCTTTGGCATATAGGGCAAAAGAGCGCCCATGTTTTTATAATTTTCTGGATCACTGAGAAGTTGACGAAGATCTTCTTGGCTCCGCACCCCGTTGTTTAAATAACGAAACCCAGCAACAGCTCCATGTTCCTTTACCTCTCGTATCAAATCCCAACTCGCAACACCGTGAATAGTATTCATCACAACACGACCAACACCTCGAGCTCCCGTTCCCGCATAATGAGCGGTCTTCTCAACCCCTTTCGTGATCATCGGTGTGACATCTTTGTGTCCAAAAATAGTCGCGGCCACAATCGCACCCGTCGCCCAAGACATATGTTTTTTCTGCCCCCACCAACCGTGGAGAACCTTATGTCCAAAAACAGCGCCAAAACCCCCCGCCACCGTCGCCACCCCAAGATCAAAATTCAAAAGTCCAAACTGATCCGCTTCTTTACCATCGACCATATTCCCCGCGCCCTTCAGCACAGAAAATACATTTTTCATATTTATATTATTCTCAATCATCCATTTCATATCTTCAGAAGAGGTTCCCTTGAGCGTCATGAAAAGCTCCCGTCCTAAATTCTGAATAGCCGAATCATCAAACATCTTTTGAATTTCTGCCGCCTCAGCTTCTGTAAAGTCCGGACCATTCAAAACCGTATCCGTTCCATTTTCTTCAAGCGGAATATGCGTCAAGGTCCGAACCGATTGGCTGTCCGCAGCTTTCCCCAAAAGATCTCCTGTTTCTGATATCACCGCTTTGGGTAAAGATAATACACCAGGTGTTCCCGCCATATTTCGATCAAGATTAGCCGGAGATTCTTTCAGAGCGCTTCCAATAGCCTTTGGATCCACCTGTTTGGCAGCCTCAACCCCGGACTTCAGGACCTGCCCCGTGTTCGTACTCAAGACCTTCAAACGCGTTTTGGTACTGGCAATAACCCCCATCTTTGCTTGCATACGTTCCTGAATCTCTTGATAAACACGATTAAAATTATCAATTTTAAATCGAAGAGCATCAATCTTTTCCCGATCTTGAGCCAAATCTGCACGATACGCATCCAGCTCCTGTCGTGTAGAAGAAGGATTTTCATAGAGCCCATCCACTCGTTTGAGTGAATCAGCATATGATGAATTGAGGTTTTTATCAGCCATGAAAATTAAAGCTTAAGGGCTCGAACCCAAAGATCGATCAAGTTTTCTCGTTTCTCAGAAAGTTCTAGAAGATCAACCTGTTCAAATCCCAATCGAAAAAAATGCGGATCATTAGATCCCATCTGCAGGCTTATTTTACGATCCTGCCCTTTTTTGAATTGCAAATGCACCACAGAAACTCCCTGGTCATAAACAAACCAAAACCCAGACAGGTCCTCCAGGGGAACAAGCTGCTGATCAATCACCACCGCCCGTTCAAAAACACGGATGTGATGCACTTCGTCTCCCTGCCGATGAGCCCAAAAGTATACCGCCGCGACCACAAAGAAAGTAAACGCCATCACCCAATCCCCACCGGACAAAAGAGCCCACAAGGCCCCGCCAAAGAGAATCAAACAAAAAAGAGTAATCCAAAGCCAACCTCGTTGGTGGGGATGATAATCAAACGCCTCCCAAGAGAAAACTTCCTCTCCTGGCTGAAAATCCAATCGGTGCTGTTCTGAAATATCAACCATTATTATTTATTAAACTATCAAAAGATTATACCAAATTATAGGCCTTCTGTCCAGCCCCCCCAATAGGGGAAAGAATACACAAGAAAGAAATTGAAATCTGAAGCCCTCAGGCTATACTGCGACCATGAAAGCGCTGATTCTTGCCGGCGGATTTGCTACGCGCCTCTGGCCACTCACCGAACAACGGGCAAAACCCTTGCTAATTCTCAATGGAAAAACCATTTTGGCCCATCTTCTGGATAAAATTCCAGAGACCATGGAAACTATTCTTTTGACGAACAAAAAATTTGAACAACACTTTCAGGAAGAACTTCATAGACTCAAAAGAAGAAATGTTGAAATATTTTGCGAAGACGCCCACGCCGAAGGCGAAAAACTCGGAGCCCTTCGTGCGGTCTCGGTCGCCATTCAGCACTACCACATCAATGAATCCATCATCATTTTGGCCGGAGATAATTTGCTTCCCGAACTCAATATTGAACAACTTTTTTGTTCAGAAAAAGAGGCTTCTATTGCAGTCCAAGATGTCGGTGATACATTCGAAGCTAGAAAATTTGGTGTCATAGAAATCAATCCCAATGATCCTGATTCGGTGATAGGATTTGAAGAAAAACCCACGTCCCCACGATCCACGCTGGTTTCCACCGGTTGCACCAGTATCGGAAAAGATCTTTTCCCCAAACTTCACGACCTCTCCCAACGGTCTCCCGATCGCCTGGGCGACATTTTTTCTCACCTTTTGGAACACCAAACACCCATTCGTGCCATCCAAGTTCCCGGAGCCTGGTTCGATGTTGGAAGCTTTGACACGTATCTCGCCGCCCACCGACAACTCCAAACACCCGCCATACAAATTCATCCAACCGCCAAAGTATCACTGAACCAATGTTCAGGAAAAGTATTTATCGGTCCCGGGTGTGTCGTCAAAAACTGCAAAATAAGAGATTCCATTCTTTACGAAAACAGTATCCTCGAAAACTGTTCTCTTTCGAGTGTCAT
>DGOF01000019.1 GCA_002389285.1 Patescibacteria group bacterium UBA4473 | reverse complement strand
CTTTCGGATCAAAAGGGGGCTGCTTGGCTCTTGAAGGGGTATTGAGACTCAACATTTTTCCGATCTTTTATTCTTATTTCCTCTTTTTGTCAATCTTCGGCAGATTTGTCGGCCTTCGGTTCCTCAATCGTCCTGCGTATAAGACGAAAGCATTGCGTCTCTCCGTTGGGCAACTCCAGAAGATTCCTCAAAAATTGCTGCGGATCCATGTGATAAAAGTCACGCAGTAAATCAAAAACATACTCTACGGGAACTCTTTGCGCCTCTTCTACAGAAAAATTATCATCGACAAAAAGAGCTTTCAATATTTGACTCTGAAAAGCTTCACACACCCGATAGACGGATCTTTCCGGAAATTTTTTCCCATTTTCAAACTGACGCATCATCCGTCGAATAATCTTCACGACCGCCGCCACCTCTCGCGGGTCTTCTTCTATTATTTCCCCCAAACGCCAACACAGCGTATCCGTCCCCATTTCCTCCCGTTCATCGACCGCCGTACGCAGATCGGGCGCCCACTGACGAATTAATTCCGTATCGACGACATCATCATCATCGGGCTCCAGTTCGTGGAGCAAATCACGTTGCACGAATATAGCGTCTCGAGGCTTCATAGGGTTGAAAGACTATGCTGCTTTCAATTTTCTTCCTCTTCGAGGTATTCTGTCAAATTATTTTCAACTTTCCAGCAAACTCTTCTGTTCTTCCAGCGCCAATGCCTCGACTATTTTTTCCAAATTACCTTCCAAAATGCCCGGAAGATTCGAGAAGTTTTGGCCGATTCTGTGATCTGTTACGCGGTCTTGAGGGAAGTTATAGGTTCGAATCTTGTCTGATCGGTCTCCAGAGCCGATCTGCACCAGCCGTTTGGCGCCGAGTTCCGCTTGTTTTTTCTCTACTTCAGCGGCTGCAATTCGTGCACGCAGAACGCCGAAGGCTTTGTTCTTATTTTTTAATTGCGATTTTTCGTCCTGACAGGTCACCACCAGTCCTGTCGGCACATAGGTCAGTCTCACCGCAGAATCAGTGGTATTCACCGACTGCCCACCACAGCCTGACGCTCTGAAAACATCCACCCGCACATCCGCCGGATTAATTTCAATATCGGCTTCCTCCACTTCAGGCATGACGACTACAGAAATAGCTGAGGTATGAACGCGACCTTGAGATTCTGTGACCGGAATCCGCTGAACCCGATGCACACCCCCTTCGAATTTAAGTTTTCCATACGCACCGTATCCTTGCGCCAGAAAAATAATCTCTTTGATGCCGCCACTTTCATTGGCTGTTTCGGACATAATTTCCGATTTGAACCCGAGAGATTCTGAAAAACGAAGAATCATACGTGAAACTTCATCGGCAAAAAGTGAGGCTTCGTCCCCTCCTACGCCGGCACGTATCTCTACGATACAGTTTTTTTCGTCATTGGGATCGGTGGGAATCAGCGCTGTTTTCAAAGATTCTTCTGTTTCGGGAAGCTCTTTCTTGGCCTCATCAAGCTCTTCTTTTGCCATCTCCAACATGTCTGGATCTTTTTCACTCGAAAGCAATGCTTCAGATTCTTCTTTCTGAAGCAGCAGTTTTATATATTTCTGCGCCAAGACGACTTTGGGCTCTAGTGCTTTTCGTTTCTGAGACAGTTCTACAAAACGCTTTTGATCAGAAAATATTCCAGGATCCTGCAACGATGTTTCAATCGCAGAAAATTCATCGATAACCTTTTGAGCTTTGTCTTGCATCGGAGATGAGTATAATTATTCTTGACTTTAAATCTAGCCTCTCTAGCATACGGAGGCAATGAGTCATATTTTTCTTTTCTTCTGGAGCTTTTATTTCCCAACTGTCAGTCGGGTGAGTGCTTAAAAGAAAATAGATAATTCTGCAAAAACTACTCCCCCGGCACCATGCCGGTTTTTTTATACGATTTTTTATACTCTTATTCATTTCTTAATTTCCCCCCATGTCTTACCAAGTTCAAAAAAAACTTCCGCCCGCTTCTCAAGTCCTCGCCGATCTACCTCTTCCTGATGGAATCGCTGAAAAAGTCCAAAAGGACCAATCTGAAGTCCAGGATATACTCGCTGGACGTGATGATCGCCTTCTAATGATCATCGGTCCGTGTAGTGCCTGGAAAGCAGAAAACGTAATCGCCTACGCCCAACAACTCAAACCCGTGACCGAAGCGATAAAAGATAAAGTCAAAATTGTCTTTCGTTGCTACATTCAAAAACCTCGAACTACGGTCGGATGGATGGGGCCGCTCAATCAACCCGATCCCTACAAAGAGCCGGACCTAGAAGCTGGTATTTATTACTGTCGAGAAATGATGATTGAGCTCCTTAAGTTGGGCTATCCCCTCGCGGACGAAGCGCTCTTCACGCACAATGACAGCTACTTCGTCGATCTTTTAAGCTGGATCGCTATTGGCGCTCGATCCTGTGAGGATCAAGAGCATCGCATCTTTGCCTCGATGATCCCCCACCCAGCGGGTATCAAAAATCCAACATCCGGAAATATTCGTATTGGCGTTAATTCTATTATCGCGTCCCAGTACAGCCATACTTTTGCTTTTCACGGGGAACAGATCAAAACATCTGGGAATCCTTATGCCCATCTCCTCCTTCGTGGAGGATCTAAAAAACCGAACTGTAGTTGTGAAGAACTCGAAAAATCCGTCAAAATCATCCATGAAGCGAAGGTTCAGAACCCAGCCATCATCGTCGATGCGAGTCATGATAACTCGATGCGCAATGGATCAAAAGACCCTCTAGTGCAACCCGAAGTCGTTTTTGATGTGCTGGAATGCATGAAGAAAAATGAAGCAATTGGACAGACTATTAAAGGCTTCATGGTGGAAAGTTTCCTCGAAGACGGGAAACAAAACATGAATAATTTCACTTCCGCAGAAGAGCTCAAACCCGGCCTCTCTATCACCGATGGTTGTCTGGGGATCGAAAAAACTATTGGCTTCTTGAAAGACCTTCATGAGCGTTTGTGAAGGGATAAATATGAAAATTAAAAAATACAGGGCTGTCTGTCTTTTGACTCATGACGCAGCCCTGATAAACTCCGTGGTATGAGGGAAGAAGTGACTCCCGCAATCATTGAGAAACTCGTCGCCAAAGCTCAATCTGGTGATGAGGGGAGCTTTGAGCGCCTTTTTGAACATTTTTTCCCCAAGATTGATCGATTTATTCGCTTTCGGGTCAAAGAAGAGAACGTTGAGGACTTGGTTTCGGATGTTTTTTTACGAACCGTGCAAAACTTAAAACGGTATCAAGTTCAACCCAAAGCTAAATTTTCTTCCTGGCTTTTTCGCATTGCTCACAACCGTGTGATCGATCACTATCGACGACACAAAGAACTCGTCGGTCTCGAGTCAGAGGAAGATAATTATTTCCTTGCTATTCCGGAAAATGAAGATTTACAGCCGGATAATCTAACCGAACGAGCGATCAATCATGACAAACTCTTCCTCTTGCTAAAAAAGCTTCCCCGTCTTCAGCGAGAAGTTCTCGAACTGCGATTTTTGGAACATTTTTCCAATAGCGAGATTGCGCATATCGTCGGAAAGAGCGAAGGTAATATCCGCGTCATACAATTACGAGCGCTACGGGAGATTCGTAAACAATGGGATTCTTAAATACTTCCTATGCAAAAAGACCTTTTAGATCTCGAACTTCAAAATGATGCTCCCCGCACGTCCGGGGAGACTCTCCTGGGAATCGACTACGGAACCAAGTATTCCGGACTCGCTTTTTCGCCCGATAGCATTGTCACGCTTCCTCTAGAAGTTGTGCCTACAGAAAGGCTTTTCGAGAGGACTCAGCAACTTGTTGATCAAAAAAATTGTTCAAAAATAATCATCGGACTGCCCCTCTCTTCTGATGGATCTGAAAATGAAAATTGTGCCGCTATCCGTTCTTTTTCTTCTCTTTTGCAAACGCTCGCCCCGGTAGAACTTGTCAATGAACGCTACTCTTCTCAGCAAACGCTAGGCCCCAAAAATAAACGCTGTGACGATCTCGCCGCCGCCCGTATTCTTGAATATTATTTGTCGTAAGACTTTATTCTTTCTCAAGTATCCATCGGAAAAATCCAACAAACTTGTTTTTATTGTTCGGCCAATCCCAATCTCTTTGCGTATAAAAGTGCCATTTTTCTACCCCAAAGAATCGCTCAGCATGCGATCGGACCTTCCCAAAAGTACTGGTAAATCCTTTCAGCTCACGTGATACCAAGAGGCTATTTTCTGATGTCGCTAAAACGACACCGGGAACGATTTCTTCTAATTTTTCGTTGAGAGCAAAAAGGTCGGTCTGCCCCCCCGAGAAGCGAACCTCACTGATTAAGAAATCAACTTCTCCATTGGTAAGGTTCGAAAGATTAAGCCCCTTCGAATGACTTGAATGCCAAGTAGAAAGGCTGTCAAAATTTTGAGAAAAGTTCTGGCCAAAAAGCACAAGGTCATAGTCTCTTGTCTTGAGAACATCCTGAAACTCGGGTGGATCCAAAATCTCTAATTCGATTTCAATATCAAGGGATTCTTCCCATGTACGCACTAAACTCTGCGCAATGCGTGAGTACACGGGCGGCGCCGTCGAGGTTACAAACTTTAATTGTACCGGATCTCCTTTTATCCCTTCGGTTCGTTTTTCCAAATTATAATTATAAGGCAGCCCGCCAAACTTCAACGTTGACCGAGCTTTTATCTCATCGGTAACATGCCAGCTCTCCACCCCTTCAAAAAAGAAAAAAGAGTCTAACCGATTCCAACCTCTTTCTTTATCGAGCAATTTGTCTTTATCAATTGAAAGCGACAGCGCTTGTCGCAAGGCTTTATACTTCCCCATCATCGGACGATCTAACTGAAAAAAGAGTCCCAAAAATCGAGGCAAAATATATTCACGTCGTTCATAAGAACCATAGAACTGCTCTTCAAAGTCTCCCATCTCCAACCAAGGAATATGTGAATAGAGAGTTGTCCAAGTAGGCGCGACCTTCATATGAGCAAACGAAGGATAGACATAAAACACCATCTGATCGATATAGGGCGCCCCTCCATAGTAATGCTCATTCCGTACTAAAAAGACCCGAACACTTCCATCTTTATTGGGGACAATATTTCGTAATCTGAAAGGACCGGCTCCGATTGGATGCTTGTTAAAAGGATAATCAGGATCTGTAATCTCTTCGATCAAAGCCTCTTTAAAAGCTTTTTTCGGAAGAATCGGTGTGGTTAAGAGCGAAGGAAAAAATACATTTCGTTCAGGAAGCCGAAAGTCTAGCGTTCTCTCATCGACGATATCAAAGGAAATATACTCAAACCCATCACGAAGCACCGTGTTTTCAAAATTCTGATCCTGAATAACCGTCTCAAAGGTGAAAAGTACATCATCGACGGTCACCCGATCACCATTCTGGAAAAACGCTGTTTTTTTCAATGTGAGCGTATACGTCTTACCGTCTTCTGAAATATGAAAATCAGCCAAAGCATCTTCGATCTGCCCCGTTACCGGATTATAACGCAACAACCCTTCGAACAAGAGTTGATGCAAATCTCGATCCAAAAGACTCGTGCGAGAAGCCAGCGGATTGAGATTGCTTAAATGACCCACTAATGATTCTGTTAGGATCCCTCCGGGTGCGGGCACAAATCTCGCATGCGCTATGAAAAATTGCCGCCACCCCCACAAAAGTCCTCCCAGCAAAATAAGACCTCCTACTATCAAAAATAGCACCTGCGAAAAGGCACCTTTGGATTTGAAAAATGAAGAATGAGAAAGAGAAAACATGGAAAATCTGTAAGGGACGTGTGCTCAATGCTTATTGCATCATAGCGTAAAGTCCTCCCAACAGGATGGCAACTGCCAAAACGACCGTAGCTCGGTGCAAAAACTTTTCTGCTCCACGACGAGTCTGGACGATCTCATCTCCTGAACCACCTCCCATCATAGAACCCAGGCTTGAATTTTTTTGCTGAAGCAATACTACGGCTATAAAGAGCACGCAGACGATGATGTAAATAATTTGAAACATGAGTTTTTTACTAAAAACAGGGAGATTGTAGGGAAAAAAAGAGGAGATGCAAGAGATCTCCCCTTTCACGTAGCTTCTACTGATCATAGACTATGATGCCTGACGTTTCTCTCGACTGTCAAACTGCAACGCCGGGGAAATCGCATACGTACTTCTACCCGTCACACTTTTCACGACATCCTGCACAAGAACGGCCATCCACTCATCCATATCATCAATGCCTCTGTCATGCTCAGGACCAGCTGAGCCGCTTGCCCATCCTCCGACAAGGACTCCCGACCGTTTTTGATTCTTCTGCCAATAGGCCTCTTGAAATATTTGAGCATATTTCCCCATATCCTGTCGTGTTTCTATTAGCGGCATATCGGAAAACTGTGCATCCAATTCTTGTAACATCGGAAGCGTAAAAGAATTCGTTGATATAAACCAAATCAGATAAAAAATAGTTTGTACTTGAGCATCTTCTATGGTGTCCCCTGTTTTATATCTTTCAAAATACTGAAAGACCATGCTTGATAAGAGGCCTTCTATAACTTCCGCTGGGGCAAACTTCTTCTTGGCGGCACACTGCTCTATCGAATATTTTAAAAACAAATCGACTTCTTCAAGCGTATACACACTCTTATGTTCACCTTCCAATACTGAGCCCTCTTGCATGTCCGAATGGTCTATACTAGATTTCATAATTCTAAAGATTAAAAGATTTAAAAAAGAAACATTTAACTAAGACATACCTCTTTTATCTATTTTTATAAAAATGTCAAGCTATTTTTAAGAAATACATAAAAAGAGGGGCGTAGACAAGTAAATGCCTACGCCCCGGTGGAGCTTGCCTTCTTAGCCCTCGATTCCTTTGGGTTGGCCTTCAGGAACATCTTCCAGGACGATAGACGTCCCGTCAGGATTCCGGTAGGTACGCAACAGAATTTCGGACTGAATCACCCGTGCCCCACCGCTGTGGGCCATTTAGCCGGAAGGGGTGTTTGAGTGAATCCCGACGATAAGTCGGGATGAACGACACCCCTTCCTTCACGTTTGGCCCCCGATCTCCTGATCGGGAATCTTAAATCTATATTAAATATTTGAGACATCTTTTGTTTTGAGATAAATATGGTCTGATGCCTTCAAAAACTATTTCTATCGAGGGAAATGATCGTTTTTATTTTCTTACTTTTACGGTTGTACACTGGTACTACATCTTTGATCGTTATGACCGGTGGGATATTCTCACGAATTCTTTGAATTACTGTGTAGACCATAAAAACCTGAATATTTCGGCCTATGTTTTTATGCTCAATCATATTCATCTCATTGTTCAATCTCCAGACGTCGCTGGATTTGTAAGAGATTTTAAGAAGTACACCGCCTGTATGCTTTTTAAAAATATTCAAAAAAATGAGCCAAACATCGTAGCATTATTTATGACGGACAATGGGAAATTTAGTATTTGGCAAAAGACAAATATGCCACTGTATTTAGAATCAGATACAATGTTCGGACAAAAATGGGATTACATCGAAGGAAATCCTGTCTGCAAAAAATATGTTTTCTCTCCTGAGCACTGGTGGTATTCATCAGCGAATCCACAAGGACCTGTAAAACTACGCCGCGGGTTCTGAACTTTCTCCGTCTGGAGACGGAGGGCGAAACGAAAGGAAGGGGTGTCGTTCACCCTCCCTTTGGTCGGTCTCACTTAAACACCCCTTCCGGCGGGTAAATGTAAGAAATCTGAAACATTCAAAAAGCGTTAAAACAAGGCCATTGTAGGCAGAATGTCGGGAGATGTAAGAGATCTCCCCAATGAAATCCTCTCCCCGATAATCCTTGTTACCGCTCTTTATCTCAGTTCATCCGACAACTCTCTTTGTGTCATCAATCGAACCTCGTCCACGAATCCTTTATTCTGTAAATCTTCTTCACGAAGGCTCAGCGGTTCTTCTGATTCAACATTCAACGTTACGGCATGATTCCAACCATCCCCCGCTACCAAGGCCTTCACGATGTTATATTCTTCACGAGAATATCTTGTATCTTTTCCGTAATCCATCAAAAGCAATAAAACTTTTTCTACCTCCTCAATTTTAGAGGGCATAAAATCACGACCATCTTCAACATTTCGAGCCCCTGTCATCAAAGCCAAAGATTCACAGAGCATCTCTGCTGTCACTTCTCCAGACTCCAAGTCCTCTCGTAATGAGGTTACTTCTCCCTCCTCCGTCTGGGCCAACCATTTCAAGGCTTTTTTTATAAAAGCCTTATCACGACTCCTTAGTTCTGATTTCATTGTTTTGTGATCCATTTCCATCTGAGCAAGAGTTCTGAGCACCACATTTTTTAAACGATCGGGCAGAACCTCTTCCCCGAGGGCTTCCTGACATGTTTTGAGCACCTCTAAACACTCTCTCAAAGAAGCGAGTGATTCCCCCGCGGTTACCGTCAAAAAAGTAGGCCCGCTCTCCTGCTCATACCGGTCTTCCAGTCTCTCTATACTATTGTCAACTACGGGATTCTCAGCTGACCATGGATCTTGTTGTTCGAGGAGTGTCATACAAAGGAGGTTTAAAAATACGCACACCTTTTACTCTTTTTTGAAATTCTGTCAAGCCATTTTTAAGAAATACATAAAAAGAGGGGCGCAGACAAATACATGCCTACGCCCCGGTGGTGAGGAGTTGCGAACCTTATCGCATCATTACTCCTCGATGTTTTCTGGGCGACCGTCGGAAATCTCTCCTAGGACGATAGACGTCCCGTCAGGATTCCGGTAGGTACGCAACAGAATTTCGGACTGAATCACCCGTGCCCCACCGCTGTGGGCCACATAGAGAATCTCGTCTTCACGCCACAGGGGCGTGAGGTCGCGATCGTCACGCTTAACGATGCCCGTGTAGGCATCAAGCATGCGACCGGCCGGCGAGAGCTTGGTGTTCACGAAGTCTAGCTTTGTTGTGTACTGGTCGACGCAGCCATTCTTGGCTAAGAAGTCCAGCGCATCACGAACCGCCTGTTGACACTGACCGCCAGACTCGACGATGTCGAGAGCCTGGTGTGCCAGATCCTCAGGAACTTCGTTCACGATGACCACGCCAGTGGCATGATCAACGCCCTGCCAGGAGACAGGTGTTTCGGTTTCATTCACAACGATGACCGACGGGGCCTCGTTGTTGGCGCCGTATTTGCTCATCGTCATTCCCTCGGGAGGGATGACAATGGGAGCATCTGCGGCGGGTTGAATGATGAGCTTCCTGGAACTGCTAACGACATGTTTCATCGCTACTTCTCCTAATTTGTGTTTGTTCCTGACGCTCACGCGCCTCGTCGATATGAGGAATAAAGGTATCGACAACGAGAAACCGAAAATGTTTTTTCGGCTCTCCGTCATCGACAAATTCTGTATTAAGAAGCTCTTTCCGCCCCTCTCTCATGCATGATTTTTTTTCCAAAATGATTGAAAATATCCCGACTTACAGCCGTAATAACACAAACCTTTTCAAAATAAGGTGTGACGGAATCGAGAACATTTGAATCGACCTCCTCCCCTCCCTCAAGAAGTTCATGCGTTCGACAAACAACCGGGCTTTTTTCTTCCTGAACAGAAGTCATTTCATTCAACCCCAAAACATGCCGAATCGATTGCTTCACCCAAGCCGTAACACGGTCTACCGAATTTAATGCTTTAAAATCGACTCTCTTGGAATAATCTTGATGAATATAGTCCAGAAAAAGACGGAATTTTACGCCCTCCCCCGAAGTAAGATCACGAATGCCCAAGTCCTGATACGCTCCTTGCTCATCCTCGTGAAGAGAAGAAATTTCCTCTAAAATAAACGGAACAGGAGCTGCATGAACTCCCACAAAAGGGTAAATCATCCGAGCCATCATCCATTGAAAACGTTTGTCATCCTTACGCCAAAGATCGAGTAAAAGCGGTTGAAGTTCTTCAAACAAAGAGTGGCTTCCCTCGTCTAAAATTTCCCGAATCACCAAACGGAAATCATTGATATCAGATACTTTATCAGCCTCAATCAAACGTTCTCTTATGGCTTCAAGCCTTGGCCTATGTTCTCTTAGCGCCGAGAAATCGATCTCCAATTGCGCTTGTTCCTGATCATATTTCTCGGTCCTTGTTTCCACCTCCTGGAGTCTTTGCTTCTGCATTTCTCGCAGATCATCAAGGCGAGGACCTTCCGCCTCGCCACAGGTATGTAACCTATCCATTTTCATATATTTTTAAAAAATAATTATCCCAACAAATCCATTGTCTCCGCATCCGCGGCCACAATTTCTTTGGGATCGTTTAAGCAATTAAGGTAATTTTTAGGATTGCCTTCTTGGTACGCTGCTTTTGCGGCCGATTGAAAACGTTTCGTGTTCTTTTTCGGCTTATTCGAGTTGGGTAAGACCGTAATCACTTTGATCGAATCTTCCTCTGCTTTTTTGAAGCCCACCACAAATCCTGCATCACTATCCAATATGAGTCGTTCCTGACCTTGTTCATCCCGAAGACGAACAAATCCCTGTACGCCCTCAAATGCTTCCAACTCTGCATCCGAAGCTTCTACATAATGAGCAACACTTTCTGTGTATTCGACGAATCCATTAAGAGAGAAGTCTTCCGGTGCTTCTCGAGAGAAACGTCCGGCCTTTTCTGAATTTTGCCGATACTCAAAGTAATGAACGACTCCCGCATGAAATCCTTGTCCATCTTCACCTCGATTCCCTTCTGAGTTAGGAGAACTCCCCCATCGATCAAGCGCTTGAGAGAACTCAGTATCTTCTGACAAAGCTGGAATCGAATCAGACAGAGCACTTAACCGTTCTCTTGCCTGATCCCGATCCTCATCATAAGTGGCTTTCAAGGTGTCATACTCTTCCTCGTACTCACCATGCAGCCGATCTTTTAAAACCTCTTCGACCTGAGCCACGGGCTTCGTAAACGTTTTCCCAGCTATCTCAATGGAGACCTCTGTCACCGCCGCTAAAGCTTTTCCCCATTCTCCTCTGAGTTCTCCTCGAACAATATTCAAATCTTCTCCGGTACGCCCCAGATCCTCTAGAGCCGCTTGATTCTTCAGATCATTCAAAAGTCGTTGAACGTGTTTTTTAAATCGATCATCGAATGCACGCATTGCATCTCCAGAGTCTTTTGTGGAGGTTGCCACAAGACGTTCTGTAAAATTCGGATCCGAAAATAATTGCTGTAAGTAGTCCAAAGGTGTTGAACCACCCTCGGAAGTTTTTTCGAAAGAGATCTCTCTTTCTTTGGTATTTAAATCAGTCATAGTAATAAGTTTGTAATAAATAAATTTAAAATTTTTTTGTTTCCCGTGATGTGAAAGAACCTTGGCATCCTTGACGAAAAATCTTTTCATTGAAGTTCGTATCAAGTTGGTGCGAATATAATTACTTTTCTCTATATGTCAACCAATGGTTGTAGGCAAAGTATCTATATCCCAATTTTTTAGCTTAAATAAGCCAAGAAAAAGTGCCAATTACTATTTGTCAGTTTAGAGGGTTTTTGCTATAATAGAGGTACATGAACCCTAAAATCACCCACATCCTCAGCTCCCTGGGCCTGGATCTCAATCCCAAAGAGATCAAAATTTATCTGTCTTTGCTGGAGGTGGGCACGGCGGCCGCCTCAACCCTGGGACAACGAACACACATCAACCGCTCCACCGCGCAGTACACTTGTCAGCAATTGGTTGAAACGGGCCTGGCGCGGGTCATCGAAAAAAACAACACGTTTCTTTATAGTGCTGAACCTCCCGAAAGACTGATCTCTCTGCTCGATGGCCAAAAAGAAAAAATAACCCAAAAACAAATACAAGTTGAACAGATCTTGGGAGACCTTAAGGGACTCATGAACCCTTATGCGAATACGCCCAAAGTTCAATTTTTTACGGGAGTAGAGGGAATCATCTCCATGTACGAAGATATTCTCTCTGAAGCCAAGCCCCTTCTGGGAGCCGTTCATCGATCCAAAGAAAATAACCATCCGAAAATACGTGCGTACCTCGAAAAACACTACGTGCCTCAACGCACCTGCCTCAAAAATCCTGCCTGGATTATTTTTAACGACACCTCTGACGCAAAATCCTACCAAGAAAAAGACAAAGAAATGAAACGTATCAGCCTCATTTTGTCAGAAAAAGATTTCCCGTTTCAGAGCTCTTGTCATATCTACGGAGACAAGGTTGCCTTTTTTCGCTACAAAAACGATGACCTCAGTGGCGTCATCATCCAAAACCCTTTTGTACACGCAACACAAAAAGCATTTTTTCAATTTGCCTGGGATACCGCACGAAAACAACCCCAAAACAAAAAATATAAAGACATTTGTTTGCCAGACTAAGCGGCTAATTTCAAATCTTCCGCCCTAAGATCCTCAAAAACCACATACCCCTGACGCATATCTGATTCTGACTCAAAAAACATGCGCGTTAACGCAAATCCTTGTGAAAAATAATTTTGAGCGTCCCTCACGAAATCTTCATCCTCTCCTCGATGAGCGTTGATCTTACACGCTATCATACGCCCTTCACCATCAATCACTTTTCCTCCGAGAGAAGCCTTCGACACAATATCTTCTCTCGAAAGCGCTCTGGAAGCAATCCCTTCCAATCGACCGTATTCTATTTGAAAAATTGTATCGCTGGAATGCGTTCCATCTGTTTCAATCGTTGTTCCCGTGATAATGCCGCCGGCAGACTCAATAGAAACCTCCATAATGGGATTATTTTTAGCAACCACAGCTTGTACAATAACCCCCTCTGGTCGAACCGTTGCGGCCATCTCTCGCAAATAATTCCCCAAAGAGAATCCTTTCTGATAAGCCGGCTCTACATAAAGGGTCCCATTGTACCAAACCGTTTTTTCTTCATTGAGAGGCTTTGTTTTATCCACCCCTACCAATTCACCCTCTTCATTCCGAATCAAAATAAAAGTAACGCCGGAATCCTGTAGATCGCGCTCAATATTGGCTTTTAAATATTTAAGCCAACCCGGATCAATATCCTCGTAGGCCAACTCAAGATTACTCTCAATCATCGCATAATCTTCCTCATTAAATTTTTCTGGGTGTGGAAATTGCAACACCCCTCCCTCATCACGCGTGACCAAGTCCCCCGCGGAAAGAACATCGACTTCAATATTTCCCAAAATCTGCTCAAGCTCTTCTGGCGAACGCATTTCACCCATTTCATCAACTAAAGCCGCCCGAAAAAGCGCCCCCCACGCAATCACATCCGTGTGATATTTTTCCGTTTTTGTCAGAAGGTCTCTCAGATCTTCTTCTGGTTTTAATGCCGCCGCCGAATGCAAAAGCTCCCCCCCTCGCTCAACAACCTTTGCTCGAAAGACACTTTTATTCAATAAATCAGCTTTCGACGCTTGTTCGCCTAAAATTTCTGTAATATCTACAAAATGAGCCAAGAGCTCTCGCACCTCTTCTGGTTCTTGCTTTTTCGCAATCGTCAGAATATCATCCCCCATTTCCAAATTTTTTCCAGAGGACAACAAAGCCTCCACAACCTCTTCCAACTCAAAAGGCAAAGACTCAAAAACAAGATCCATTGCTTTCATCACATCCTCTTGCACAGCCAAAATATCGCATTCTTCAAAAGCCTCCTCAAAAGGAATAGGGGCCTCCCCACCTAAATCATCTGGCAAACGCTGAAGAAGATCATTACGCATCTTTCTACTATACAACAAAGTCCGCCTTTCGGCAACCTCTGTCCCCCCTCCATAACAAATACTTTCTTTCTAAAACTTTTCGCTCGGAAACACCATGCAACTATCAACTCTCTCTACCGTACTGAGGGACATCTTCGACACTAAGAATTCTTGCCACTCGCCGAGATCTGTAATATTATTACAAATATCATCCATTGTCACCGGGTCGGGTTTTTCACAGGGCTCCCCTTCCCAACTAGAAAGAGATGCCGCTCCATTATTCACGGGAGGTCGCTTCTTTTTTGGAGCAGAAGCCGAGACAAACATATCTCTTAATTTTTTAGGAATACTTCGCAAACTCTCCGCTAGATCTAATCCATTAAATCGTTTATCAACTCTTTTGATTTTATCGAGATATATGCCCTTTAGATATCCTAAAAGTTTTTGTAGCCCCTCGACACATTCTGGACTCAAGCTCCCCCCCTCTGCACGCCTTTCAAAATACTGAAATACGATACTATCTAATGTACTTTCGTAGGCGGCCTTTTCCGCCCCTTCATACCCGAAGGACATATCTTCTATCGTTGGAGCTAAAAATCTTTCCAGATCATCTAAACTTAACTTGGCGGCTTCTACATCTACCATTGTCGATGGGTAATTCTTCATTTTTTTAGGTAATAAATTATAAAAAATCACTGTCAACATAATGACTTTTATTTTTTGTCAAGTAATTTTTAGCCAAAAGATAATAAGCCCCTCTTTCTACACATCAATCTTACTTCACAAACCAGTGCGTCATACTATTCCCAATAGCCAATAACAGTCCGAGTAACATGTACGTTCCTAATCCTTCAATATGCATCATGACCCCTACATTTTCAAAAAGATTCACGCCTTTCACAGAAATCCAGAGCAGCAAAGCATTCAACAAAATTGCGATCCCGCCCAGCGTTAGGATCCGAAGCGGTAGGGCAATAATATTGAGAATCGGTTTGATAAAAAAGTTCACCAGACCAAAGAAAAGTGCCGCCGACACATAGCCCCACGAGCCGCCAATGACTTGAAAAGTCTGATCCAGGACATAAATATCCATCACATAAAATAGAGCAATGTTTGTGAAGAAAATGAAGATAGCGCCTTTTATAAGTCCCATGAGATGCTTGTTTTCGGAGATATTATTGGACGAAGTGCCGGAGATGTCAATGAAGCTCTATATTTCACACCTTAAAAAAACAAAACACTCGAAAATAACTTTTAACTTTTAGTTTTTAACTCTACAATTTTCACTGTCCCATGCTTCGTTCCCTCCTTCTTACCGGTACGATTTTCATTCTTAGTTTAGGTATTCTTCTGACGATCCTTTTTCAGATTGATCCTCTAGGAGAAGGAAAAACACTTATTTACAGCGCCCTTTTTTTGGCCCTTTTTTCGGGAATTTCTTCTTTTATTACACTTCTTATTTTTTTTGGGAGTGAAATACTCAGCAAACACAAACTTGGATCTCGTCATTTTTTGGTCGCTTTGCGGCGCGGCATCCTCGTCGGGGTTTTTGTGACGATTGCCGCGCTCCTCCAACTCTTTCGTCTGTGGGGTATCTTTGAAGGACTTCTCTTGGCCACATTCCTCGTCCTGATTGAATACGTCATCTTATCCGCGAAAGTTCGTTAGTGGTATGCCTTGTTCGTCTTGTAGAATTATGTTTTTTGTGGTATCATGAGGCGATGAAAGAACTCTTGTACTCCGGCATTGATTGGATTTCAGAAATTATTGGTCTTATTGCGATTACCGTTATCGTCGTTGGCGTGGTTAAAGCCACGTGTATTTATTGTTTCAAATCTCGCGGCCAATTTATTCATGTCCGAGCCGAACTCGGGCTGCATTTATTACTCGCGCTCGACTTTTTGATCGCGAAAGACATTATTGAGACGTTTTTGGTTCCGTCGAATTCTCATAACTGGATATCGCTTCTCAGTCTGGGCGGCGTTGTACTTATCCGTATCGTCATGACCCACTTTCTCGAAAGTGAAGTGCATCATTTATGGGAAGAAGAAAAAAACTTTTTCCAGCGCATTCGAAAGAAATAATTTTATTGGGGCAAAAGTAAATAAACATGCTAGGATATACTTGGTTCGTTGCCTTTTTTATGGTATAATTTCTAGATGTCTTTTTTCAATCGTATAGGACTGATCGCCACCAACATTGCCACGACTCTTTCCTGGCCGCAATGGATTTTTGTAGCGGTGGTTCTTTTTTTCTTTTGGAAATTTGGATTTTACATTATTCGACTGCTTCATCGACGCGGGGAATATAATGATCTCGTGCATATGCGTGTCACGCTGCCGAGAAATGATTCTAAACTCGATAATGACAAACGAACTGAAAAAGATTTTCACGAACAGGTTGGGAAAGCCGAGCAGATCTTTCGAGCCCTTCATGAAACACGAGATCTTAATCTTTACAATGTCGTGATGAAACGATGGATGTGGAAGAAACCACACTTTTCGTTTGAACTTCAATTTGAAAAACAAGAACTCACCTTTGTCGTGGTCTGTGATCCCTACTACCAACAAATCGTCCAGAAACAAATTACGTCTTTTTATGAGTCCGCTGATATTGAGATGCTTAAAGAAGACGAGTATTTCAATATTGAAGAAAAAGGCTCTTTTTCTAATGGATACTATCTCTACACCAAGCAAGATTTTTGGTACCCGATTCAAACCTACAAACAACTAGAAGGAGACGCGCTGGATAATGTGGCCAATGCTTTTTCAAAACTCAATGAAGATGAAAAAGGGGTGGTGCAGCTTATCGTTCACCCTCGATCGCATAAGTGGCAACGTCGTGCCAAACAAGAAGGAACAGACTTATTCAAAAATAAAAAACGACACACCTCTACGATTCCCTTTTTAGGCCCCCTTCTCCGAATTATTTGGCTCCCTTTTAAGATCCTCATCAACGGATATGATCCGGCGGTCGATGGCGGGAGTAATGAGCCCGGTGCTTCTGGCGGGGATCACTATGTGCGTATGCTCCAGACCGAAGAAGAAATTGCAAAATCAGTTGGAACCAAGGCTATTCAATCAGGATTTGAAACCGTCGTACGGGTCATGGCCAGTTCTCCTTCTCGGCAACGAACACAAGACATCCTCAATGGAATCTTTGTGTCGTTCAATGCCTTCAAAGCCAAAGGCATGAATCGTTTTGAGAATCGACGAATTATTCCTCTTAATATGTTCAATGCCCCGATTATGCGCATGAATTTCAAATATCGACTCCCTTCCTTTCTGGAGAAAGAATCACTCCTCTGTTCTGAAGAACTCGCAACACTGTACCATTTCCCCGACGCTCGATACAACAAAGTTCCAACCATTCGTTGGTTGAAATATAAAGTTTTGCCACCGCCGATTAACCTCCCTTCCGAAGGGGTCGTTCTTGGGAAATCACTTTTTCGTGGCACGGAAAAACTCGTCCGCTTCCAAAAAGAAGATCGAACCCGACATCACTATGTCATCGGAAAATCCGGAACGGGTAAATCTGTGCTTTTGTGGAACATGGCCGTTCAAGACATTCGGAATGGCGAAGGCGTTTGTGTGATCGATCCTCATGGAGATTTGATTGACGATATTGCCTCCTCCGTTCCCAAAGAACGTGCCAAGGACATCATTATTTTTGACCCGAGTGACCGAGATCGGCCTATGGGTTTGAATCTTTTAGAAGCCGACACCCCCGAAGAACAAGATCGTGCTTCCCTCGATGCCATGGAAATTTTTATTAAACTTTTTGGAAATGAAATCTTTGGACCCCGTATCCAGCACTACTTTCGTAATGGATGTTTGACCCTCATGTCCGATGAAGATGAAGGCGCTACCTTGATCGATATTCCTCGACTCTTTATTGATGATGATTTCCAACGCTATAAAGTTTCCAAAGTCAAAAATCCCGTGGTAAGAGCTTTCTGGGAGCATGAAATGGCGAACACCGGAGACCGGGAGAAGCAAGAAATGATCCCCTACTTCACCTCAAAATTTGGTCCGTTTGTGACCAATACGACCATGCGTAATGTGATCGGTCAGACGAAGTCAGCCTTCAATGTCCGACATGCCATGGACAACCAAAAGGTCGTCCTGATTAATCTATCGAAAGGAAAGATCGGAAGTATTAATGCCCAACTCTTGGGGCTGATTCTCGTCTCAAAGATTAACATGGCCGCCATGGGACGTGCTGACATGGCCAAAGAAGATCGAAAAGACTTCTATCTCTATGTGGATGAATTTCAGAACTTTGCGACGGATACGTTTGCCAGCATTCTTTCTGAGGCACGTAAGTATCGCTTGAATTTGATTATGGCCCACCAATACATCGCTCAGCTCACCGAAGGTGCCGGGGGTATTTCGGTGGGACAAAAAGACTCCAAAATCAAAGATGCCGTTTTCGGTAATGTGGGAACGATGATGAGTTTTAAAGTCGGCGCGGAAGACGGTGAATACTTAGAAAAAGAATATGCTCCGGTGCTTTCTCAGCAAGACATTATTGGGATCGCAAATTATAAAGCCTATCTGAAGCTTAATATTGATAATACGACTTCCCGTCCTTTTTCCCTGGAAACGATCTATGACCCGAATATGAAAAACCCGAAGGTTTTGGAAATTTTGCTGAAGTACTCTCGTATGAAATACGGACGCAAAAAAGAATTTGTCGATGCGGAAATCGAAGCTCGTATGGGAATCGATAATATAGACGCGATTAACAAAGCCGCCGCTGAAGATGAAACCGTTCCTGACGAACTCCTCCAGGATAACGCCGCGATCAGTATTCCCGAAGAAGTCACCGATCATCCAGAGGCCGCGCCTATTATTCATAAAATGGAAGGGGCTAATCCAGAAGCCCCTAAACATCTGGCCGACTTTCAAAAAAACAATCAGCCCAAAGCTGAACATGACATGTCGCTCCAAGGAAAAACCCCCGCAGAAGTTATTGCTGAGACCGTCGCCAAAACAGAGCACGATGAAAAAGCTGTGATTGCACCGGCTACTCCAACGCCACCTCCATCCCCTCAAGCAAAAACTCCCCCCAGCAAGCCGGCTCAATAAAAAAATTATAAATTTCTTTGGCTTTCACGATACTTCCTTTAGGATTAAAAAAAAACATGAAAAAAGTATTAAATTTGGCATTTATTCTATCTCTAGCATTTCTCAGTGTCGGCCATGCGTCCGCCTCTAGTTTGTTAATGACAGACGGGAATCCCATCGCAAGAATGACGGTCGGAAACCCAACCGTCTCGGTCGGAAAACTCAATAAGGGCCTGGCAGCTGAATTTATTTTGAAAACAAAATACTATAACGCCACGACTAATCGTGTGGATAATAGAACCCCTTATAATAATCACGGAACAAATAACGGCGGGACCGTTGCCGGCACCGATGGCTTTGATTTTGATGGGAATGATGACTATATATCCATTCCAAACAATAATGCTTTAAATGTTGATAATGCTTTTACCATTGCGACCTGGGCACAATTTGATGCGGTGGCAGACAGTCCTAGCATTTACACCAAACATGAAGAAGATGATGATACGGGATACTTACTTCAAGTATGGAACAGTAAACTTCTCGTACAATATGGTGATGGTGGCGGAGGATGGCCCTATTCAGATACTGGAGGGTTGCTCCAATCGGATACGGCCCTTTCCAATGGAACCTGGTACCATATCGCCGTCACTCGATCTGGCGCCAATGTTGATTTTTATGTGAATGGTGAAAACGATGGCAGTATTACGAATGCCCCATCCGGAAACATTAGTAATAATACAACCGAAGCCTGGATCGGGGGAGATGTAAATCTTACGGGCTCTAGTTATGACATGGAAGGCAAACTGACCAAGCTTAAAATTTATAAGCGCGTCCTGGCCGCCAACGAAGTAAAATCTCTCTACGATCAGGGGCGATAGAGGTAAGCCAAGCTACCGTTTCTTTTTGACAATCCCCCCCTGCTGTGACAGGGTGAGAATTGATTTCTAACCTTTTCCCACCTTCCACCATGTTTCGCTCTTTGTTCGCTCTCAGTTTAGGCCTGGGGCTTTTTTTGACCTCTACTGTTCATGCCATTGATCGAGGTGGCGTGGATCTTGAAAAAGCGCAACGCATTCGAGGCCGTAACGTCCAACGCTCTGTTGGGAATGTGCGTCAATCTCGACGGACAAAGCTTAGCAGTTACGATCTCCAGAAACTCCGTCAACGACTGAATGCGGAACGAGCGGCTCGAAAAGAAGCCTCTGACCAGTCTCAAAAAAAATATGATCCCTCTGCAGAATCTTCCGAGAAAACACTTCATATTAACCGAAAAAGTTTATCGCCCAACCGTGTCCAACGAAAACGACCCAATTTTTCTATTCGGAGTAAAATCCAACGTCCCAAAAACGAAGCTCCCTCTACCCGTGGCAGAAATCGCCGTATGCGCCCAGGAAGTGCTGATCGAACCTACCGACGGAAAATGAAAAATAATGAAAATTTAGTCCAACGACGATCCACACGACGTCTTCCTATGGGAAGTAGTTACAAAAAAGCACTTCGCAAAGCCCTCTTGGAAGAAATGCGGGAAAGAAAAGAATGACGACCTCTCTGCTTATAAGCTTGTGAGCTCCTGAACTTTGGCTATACTGCTTCCGATGAAAAAAATACTTGTCCTTGTTCTCGGTCTTTTTTTAGTCGCCTGTGGCGCAACTCCCCAAGAAGAAAATGTCCATACGGTCACTCCGGGTGTCACCAAATCGGTCAAAACGGTTGGTGAAGGAGAAAGTTGTGGCGGCGCTCAAAATATAAAATGTGGTTTATACCTCGAATGTAGAGTTAATGTTCACTCACTCGATACCTCCGGTATATGTGAGGATTCTGTCGAAGAAAAATATCTCGAATGCGATAAAAGACAACTCCCGGTTTGCGCCCGTAAACGCAATCAAAAAAATGCCTACCTCAATCCCTGTGAAGCGAAACGACACGGAGCAGTAGAACTTTATGATGGCTTCTGTAAAGTGGACGATATCACCAACGACTGTGAAGCTGAAGTCTTAGGCATGGGAAACTGCGAAGTGATCCATACGGGATATACAAAAATCGATTCAGTATGTGTACCGGTAAAAGTCGCTGGGTGTGAAATCGAAACGCCCTTTCAGAACCTCACCTCCTGCCAAGCACTCTGTGAATGATGAATTTAATTTTAAATTCCGATCATTGACCAATAAATTTCCAGAATGCCTTCTCCCCACAAAAGCATCACTAGTGTTGCTGGAATCAAAAAGCCTCCCATGGGGACGGCTGATTTAAGCGTAAGCTTTTTAAGTACGAGCAGAGGCAAGGTCCAGAACAAGCCTAAAACATAGGCAAAAAATAAGCCGACTAAGATTTGTGGCCATCCTAAAAGCAATCCCATCAAAAGCCCTAGATCCATATCCCCCGCTCCAACCCATTTTTTTCTTGAACAAAAATATTGGACCGCATAAAAACTCAGGCCGATCACACCTCCGATCCAAAAGCTACTACTCCCCTCTCTGAAAAAACTCCAAGCCAGGGCGATAAAAATAGCCGGCCAGGCGATGCGTCGATCGACTTCTAAATATCTGACATCCTGAAAAAAAAGAAGTAACAAGAAAAATACACTTATAAGTATCCAATATAAATCAAAACTTTTCTGAAAAATAAGCGCAAAAAAGGTAAGTGTTACCGCAAAACCTATTTCGATCAGTGGATACCAAAAACTTATTTTGGCCCGACAGTGTCGACACTGTCCTTTTTGTATCAGCCAAGAAAAAACAGGTATTAACTCTCGAGCGGTTAGTTTTACATGGCAAGCCGGACAGTGAGAGCGTCCACTGGCGATTCCCTTTTCATCAAAATGTAATCGATGAAGCAAACACGTCGCAAAACTTCCCAGGCAAAGCGAAACAACAAAAGTAAATACGACTATCATTAGTTTTATGATAACACAAATCACTGTCATGAACACATAATTTACTTGCGCACACAAAAATTACTCTGCTAAGATTCTCATTGAATAATATTCAAAACAAACATGCATATTAAAAAATTCGGCGCTGGATTCAGTCTTGGTTCTCTTCTCGGACACATTACGCTTACTTCACTCGCGGCCTTCGCGGTCAACACGGCCTTTATCGGTGATGCCCATGCTGAATGGTTTGATAGTGATTGGCCTTTTCGGGTAGACATCAATATTCAAGCCGCCGAAGTAGATGAGACCGTGACGAACTTTCCGGTGTATGTAAATCTTGCCTCTCTCCCGACCGATTTCTGGGATCGGATCCAAAGTAGTGGAGAAATCCGGGTGACCGCCTCAGATGGAACCACGGAAATGCCGCGTGAAATTGTCAGCTTTACTGACAACGGAAGCTCTGGATCGGGAGAAATGTATTTTAAAGCCAATTCTATTTCATCTTCTTCGAATACGACGTTTTATGTGTACTACGGAAATGGAACCGCTTCTGGCGTGGAACCCACTACCGGCACCGACGGCTATGATGAAGATGATACGTGGGACAGTGCTTTTAACGGAGTCTGGCATTTTGAGGACACCACTGATTCGACCAGTAATGGTCTGGATGGAACCCATACTACGGGATCGGCCATTGCCTCCTCCGGGCAATACGGAAATCAACTGTCTTTGACCGGAACCAATAGTCGTATGAGCTTTACCGAACAAGACCTGACTGACTATACGATTTCAGCTTGGATTAAAAGAGGGGACACAGGAAACAGTCATCTCGGGGTGATGGGAGAAACGGATTATATGTGGTGGCGTTATCAGTCGCCCACTTCTCGTCGGGTTGTCTTTAATAATGTGAGTGATAAATATACATCAACCTACTGGAATCCCGTTCAAGACGAGTGGATTCATTATACGTTTACGCGATCTGGCACGACGAATAAAGTATATGTGAATGGTATTCAAAAAGATGAAGACACGACCGCTCACACCGATACTTTTAGTGTTGGATCTTGGGGAAGTGATTGGTCTGGTATTAAAGGGGACTTCGACGAAGGACGTATCCAGGACACCGCCCGAAGTGCAGACTGGGTCAGCACGGAATACAACAACCTCAATGCTCCGGCGAGTTTCTACCTCGTAGGAAGCCATGAGGCGGGTGACGTTACCGACCCGACGCTAAGCACCTACAGTCCTGCTGATGATGCGACGAATATTTCGACCACGGCTAATCTGGTCCTGAATTTTTCTGAGAATGTGAATGTCGAAGCCGGCGCGAGTAATGATATTGTGATTAAAAAAACATCGGATAACTCCACCATTGAGACGATTGACGCACAAGACGGCAAAGTTACAGGGGATGGCACGGATACGATTACTATTAATCCAGCGACCACACTCGACAGTGAAACCGGCTACTACGTACAGATTGGCGCCGATGCCTTTGATGACCCCTCTGGAAACAGTTATGCCGGAATTAATGATACAACCACTTGGTCGTTTACCACGATTGATGAAACCGCTCCTACCATGAGCACCCTCTCCCCCGCCGATGATGCCACCGATGGCACCCGGACGGGAAATCTCGTGATTACTTTTGATGACACCATGACACCTCAGACCGGGGCGAGTAATGATATCGTTATTTATCTCGCGAGTGATGACTCTATCATCGAAACGATTGATGCCATGAGTGCTAAAGTCACGGGCTCTGGAACCGATACAATTACCATTAATCCCGATGCCAATCTCGATAATGAGACCGAATATTATGTCCAAATTGGCGCGGACGCCTTTGATGATGATGGCGGCAATGATTATGTGGGAATCAGTGATACAACCTCTTGGGGCTTTACCACCCAGAACTCATTCCTTCTCCCCAGTGGCATTATTTCACGTGATGATAGCAACGATATCGTCAATATTGATGCGGCAAACACGAGTAAATCTTTCTTCCTCAATAAAGAATCTACGGGAAAACATATAGCGCTCTTTGCGGCCGATGTGACCACACAGCGAGATTGGTCCACGGCTACCGTTGATCACGATACTCAAAAATCCCTGTTTCATTATGCAGCCGGATTTGGGTCTTTGCCGGGAAAACAAGGGGCTTCTTTTACGCTGTACATTCCAAAGCTTACTAACCAGAACAGTGTTCGGGTTTGTCCTAATGCTGAAACCTTAAATGAAATCTCAGGTGATTGTGCCGGTGGAAGTAACTACACAGAAGATGACAACAATGTAATCGCTGGCAATGTCGATGGGTCGAATTATTGGATCGTCTCTGGACTGACAGGAACGGGAGGAATGGGGCTGGGAGGACTCCCCTCGGCAACTCTCAATGACATTCCACTCATTTCAACCGATAGCAATGATGTCGTTGCTATCGATCCCCTGGCAGGAGAAACCCTTTCGACGGGGAATCTTTATCAACAACTGATCCTCGATCTCCCTCTCAAGAGTAAATACACCAATGCCACCACTAATCGTTCCGATGATCGATCCCCCCACAACTACCACGGAACACTGAGTGGAACGACCGTGGGCTCGGATTCCTATGATTTTGATGGAAGTAATGACTACGTCTCCCTCCCCTCTTCTGTCAAAGACTACTTTGAAGATGGCACATTCTCTGTTTCTCTTTGGATTAATGCCGATACGATCACCGGAGAGGATCGCATCTTTTCAGTCGATTATCTCGCCAACGGAAATAACTCGTTCTACATCATGGTCGACAGTGAAAATATAAGCGTGAATGTTGCCGATGGAAGTAGTACTTCTACGATTACCGAGCCCATTACCTCTGGACTTTATTATCATGTCGTGGTTACTTCAAGTGCAGGAGGAAATATAACGCTTTATCTCAATGGTATAAGCATTGATACTGCCACGGCTCGAACTTTTTCCGAAGCCAACAACGAAGTTCATCTCGGTCGCTCCTCTACCAACTTCGCCGCCGACAAATACTTCGACGGGAAAATCGCCAATGTCAAAGTCTATGACCGCGCTGTCAGCGATGGTGAAGCCAAACTTCTCTTTGATAAAGGGCGATAAAAACAAAAGTTAGGAGCGTAAAATTAGAAACTTAAAAAAGAGAGCTTCGAACCCGTTCGGCTCTCTTTTTTACTTGAGCATAAATAATTTCCTTGAACACGTAATTTATTTGCGTACACAAAAAGTACTCTGCTACAATGACTGTAGTATTATACTTAAATAAATATGAATATAAAAAAATTCGGCGCAGGATTCAGTCTAGGATCTCTTTTGAGTCACATCGCTCTTACTTCTTTTGCCGCTCTGGCGGTCAATACGACTTTTATGGGTGAGGCCCATGCGGCCTGGTTCGATGAGGCCTGGACCAACCGTGTAGCCATCACCATTGATGCCGATCAAGTCCCCTCTGATGTGACAGATTTTCCGGTCTATGTAGACATGAGTGACCTTCCGGGCACTTTTTTTGATGGCATTAATTCTGATGGATCAGATATTCGTATTACAACATCGGATGGAACAACCGAAGTCCCTCGTGAAATTGTGCGTGTGGATACGACGAATGATTTAGGCGAAATGTATTTCAAAGCCTCGGGTTCTCTTTCAAGCTCGACTGATACGACCTTTTATATTTATTACGGGAATGGAAGTGGCACCGAACCGGGTTCCGGCGATGATGGCTATGAAAACAATGTTTGGCCTCAGTACAAACATGTCTATCATCTCGATGGATCATCGGTCGCGAACATGGAAGAATCCGTGAATGATTTTGATTTCAATATTCCCAACAGTGGAGTAGAAGCCTATCAAGAAACCGGTAAAATTGGTCGTGGTGTTCGATTACAAGGCTCTAATCCTCACCGACTGCTATCGGACAGCTATCAGCCCAATGACGCCATCTCGTCGTTCTCTTTTCGTATGTGGGTCAAATCAGACATTACCTCCGGGAATAAAGGACTTTTCTATTATAGAAGTAATGGGAACTCCGGTTGGATGTTTGGACAGTACGGAACCAAGTTTCGATTTTATGGAAATAGAACCTCGGGCGGCTGGATGAATATTGAGAGTACGACGACGATTGCAGCCGATACCTGGTATCACGTCGCGGGACACTATGATGGCACGAATCTTGAACTCTATGTCAATGGAACCCAAGAAGCCTCCAGTGCTATGTCAACCCCGAATATTTCCAATAATGTCTACCTCAGCGTTGGTACCGCTTCCTTTGGAACCTGGGATGGTTTGATTGATAATGCCTTCTTCAGTCAAGACACTGACATCGATACGGATGACTGGATTTCCACTGAATACAATAATCAAAATAGTCCTGGAACTTTTTATACGGTAGGTTCTGAAGAATCCCAAGGGGGTGAAGTCAGTTTGGGCTGGTATAATAATGATTGGAATTTTCGATCCAAACTCACCCTGCAGTCCGGACAGGTCTCGGGAAATCAAGTCGACTTCCCGGTCTATGTGGACCTGAGTGAAATGCCGAGTGGATTCTGGAATCAAGTAGAATCAACGGGGGCTGATATTCGCGTGACCGCCAACGACGGAACCACAGAACTGCCCTTAGAAATTGTCGAAATAAATACGGGGGCAGAAACCGGCGAACTTCATTTTAAAGCCTCGAATATTGCCGGAGGAAGTAATACTGATTTTTATGTTTATTTTGGAAATTCTGCAGCTTCGGCGCGATCAGCCAACCATGCGTATGGATCCAATAACGTTTGGAAAAATGACTACAAAGGGGTCTACCACTTAGGAGAAGCGACCAATAATAATGCGGATAACTTCGAAGACAGTACCTCGAATGATAATCATGGTTCTGGTACCTCTATGAATACGACGGCGGTGAGTGGACAACTTTCCACCGATGCGCAGGATTTTGATAACGCTACGGCCAAATATATTGATTTAGGCTCACAGGGCACCAACTACAGCAATGCTATGTCTATGAGTATGTGGGTCAATGTGAGCGACCAAGCCTCTGATCACACGGCGGTTCAGATTGGAAATAACGGAAATAGTGGATTTCAAATGGATATTAACAGTGATGAGACGGTGAGCGCTAAAGGGTATGATACCGGTTGGAATGTCTCGACTTCGGGTAGTTCTATTTCAACCGGAACGTGGACGCATGTTGCCGCGAGTTGGTCCGGGGCCGGCAATGAGCTTAAGCTTTTTGTGAACGGAGTTGAACAATCCAGTCCCGCAACTCTTTCGAGTAATGCTTCTATGAATGCAAGCTCTACCCGTATTGGTGTGTATGGCTCTAATGACCAATATTTCCGAGGAAAAATTGATGAACTTCGCATGGCCAATGGATCACGCACCGCTGGATGGTATGTCACCGAATATAATAATCACAGTAACACCGCTACGTTTTATTCTATTGCCGCTATGGAAGGACGAGCAGACTCTGCCGGTGATGATGGTGGTGATGGATGGGTGTTAAGCAATACGGGAATTAATATTACTATGAACGATCCCCAACCCGCCGTTACCGCCGGGAATCTCTACAAACAACTCGTGCTGGATGTACCGCTCAAATCAAAATACACCAACGACACCACCAATCGCTCCGATGACCGTTGTCCTTCTCGGGCCCATGGAACGTTGAGTGGCGTAACCGTAAGTAGTACTGACTATGATTTTGACGGAAGCAATGATTATGTCACGCTCCCCTCTTCTCTGAGCGATTATTTTGAAGATGGAACCTACAGTCTCAGTCTTTGGTTTAAAGCCGACGGCGTTACAGGCTCGAAACGTATTTTTTCGGTCGACTATCTCGCTAATGGAAATCATTCTTTCTATGCAATGGTTGACTCGAATAATCTGAGTATCAATGCGAAAGATGGCTCGACACTCTCAACCATCACCTTCCCTATCGCCACCGGAACCTGGTACCACATGGCGATTTCTTCCAGTGATGGAGCCAATATCACCCTCTATGTAAACGGAAAGAATGAAGGGACCGCGACCGCCCGAAACTTTAGCGAAGATAATAACGAAGTTCACATCGGTCGCAGCTCTACGAATTTTGCTACTGACAAGTACTTTGATGGGAAAATTTCAGGGGTTCGCGTCTACGATCGAGCCTTGATTGCCAAAGACACATCACTCCTCTTTGAAAAGGGTCGTTAGACAAGCCGTTTTCCCTTGTGCCAAAGGCCTAAATGCCAGTAAAATTAAGCTGGCATGAAATGGCTGAAAAAATATTGCACATTGGTTCTATTGGCGGCCTTGAGCGCTAATATGATCGTGATCCAACCTACGAAGGCTGGATGGCATGATAATGCCTGGAATTATCGTATGCGGATTACCGTCGAATCAACGCAAGTCGATGCCGATCTCACGGACTTCCCGGTCTACTTAGATTTATCAAATATTGATGCGGGGCATGGCTTTTGGCGGGGCGTTAAATCAGCCGGTGAAGATATCCGTATTACGCAGTCTGATGGCGAGACGGAAGTACCGGTTGAAATAGTAGCCATTGATACGAGTGCTTACACGGGTGAAATCCATTTCAAGGCGGATAATTTATCGGACACAGATGATACGCAATTTTGGCTGTACTACGGCAATAGCAGTGCGACGATGCCCGCCGATACTCATTCTTATGGAAAAAATAATGTGTGGGACCTGGCTGGATTTGGCATGGTACATCACTTTTTTGGCGCCACGGCCACAGACATTGATGATTCTACTAGCAACAACAATGATGTAACGACCGACGAGAGTACTTCTCCTGGATATAATGTTCCGGCTAAGCTTGGAGAAGGCGTTGATTTTGATGGAACGGATGTTCTCAGTGTTGCCGATCACGACAGTCTTGACCCCGGAACAGGAGACTTTAGTATTTCTGCCTGGGTTCAGCTTGATACAATAACCACTACGTATGGTATTACCTCCAAAGGGAACTGGAATTCTGGTCAGGACAATTGGCAGTTTACTATGAGTGGCAGTGAATATTGGGCCTTAGCCTCCAGTGGAAGCGGCTGGTGGGTCAATCAAACATCAGGAACCTCCACTATCGTGACGGACACCTGGCAGCTTGTCACCATTACCCTCGATCGAGATGGCGACCAAAAAATTTATATTGATGGTATTGAACAAGGCTCTCAAACAGCTTCTAACAGTGATGATATTAATTCTACATCCACACTTCGTATCGGTGAAACCGTCACCTATGGGACCATGGATGGAACCCTTGATGAATTACGATTTTCGGATGTTGCCCGAAGCGCTTCTTGGGTCTCCACTGAATACAACAATCAAAATGCCCCAGAAAGCTTCCTCACTTTGGGCGAACAGGAAGTAAGTGCTGAAAAAACCTGGTATGACGTCGACTGGAGTCATCGAATCAAACTTACGATTGACCACACAAAGGTTGGTGATAATCTGAGTGATTTTCCGGTCTATTTTGATTTGGGACAGATTGATTCAGGCGATACTTTTTGGAGCACTGTTAAAAGTGCGGGCGAAGACCTTCGCATAACCCACATCGATGGTCATCGAGAAGTGCCCATCGAAATTGTAGATATTCATACCGGCAATAAGACCGGAGAAATTCATTTTAAAAGTGATTTGTCTGATAGTAATGATACTATTTTCTATTTATATTTTGGAAATAGCAGCGCCAGTACTTACAACGCAACTGATCCCTATGGAGCTCAAAACGTTTGGAATGCAAATTATAAAGGGGTTTGGCACTTCTCTGGATCCTCCGCTACAGAGATCCTTGATAGTACCTCCAACAATAATGACGTCACCTCTTCTACGGGTACCATCAGTTACAACCAGACCGGACAGACCGGACAAGCTATTCACGTGGGGGCGAGTGACGCTTGTTATTTAGAAGTTCCCGATAATGACAGCTTAACCTTCGGGGATGGATCCAATGATGATCCCCTTACGCTCATAAGCTGGTTTAAAGTGGCCGACCTCAATGATAGTGTTAATATCTTGAGAAAGTACGTAAATCCTTATGAATGGATGACGCAATATCATGGAACAAATCAAAACTTAAGAGCGTTTTTCAGAGACCAAAGTGCCGGCCATAATATTGATATTCATGCGAATGATACAAATATTGTTACGGCTGATACCTGGGTTCATTCTGTGGTCACATACAGTGGAAATGAAAATGTCAGTGGCGTGAAGATTTATATGGATGCGACTGAAAATGTTTCATACTACCAAAACACTGGAGTTTCCTACACCGCTATGGAAAATACTTCTTCTCCCTTGCGAATGGCCTGGGTTGGTTCCGGTTCAGAGCTTTTTATGAGTGAAGCTCGCGTTATGGCTGGAGAATTATCCTCCGAATGGATTTCCACCGAATATAACAATCAAAATAGTCCTTCTACTTTCTATACCTTGGGCGATACAGAAGCTTTGGCGGATGCAGCCTGGTATCATGATGATTGGACCGCGCGCCTGGCCATCACGGTTCAAGATAATCATGTCAGTGCCGATTTGAATGACTTCCCCGTCTATCTCGACCTCAGCCAAATCCCCTCTTCGCATACTTTTTGGACCGGCGTGAAATCAGGCGGTGAAGATATTCGTATTACACAAGCCGATGGCGTCACTGAAGTTCCTGTTGAAGTGGTCGCTATTACGCCAGGTAGTAATACCGGCGAAGTACATTTTAAAGCGCCTGAACTTCTATCGACGCAAGATCAGATATTTTATCTCTATTACAGCAATGCCAGTGCCACCGAACCCACTTCCGGACAAGCTGGATTCGCTGAAGATGTCTGGTCGGCCTACGAAGTCGTGTATCATCTTTCTGAAACTTCTGGATCTACGGCGTATGATTCTACCGGAAATTATGATGGATCTTATACGGCTGGATCCACGGATGCGGTCAGTGGGCCCTTGGAAACCGGACAAAGCTTTGCGGGTGATCAAACCGATGAAATCGATGGAACCGACCTCCCCACCACCACAAAATCTGCCGCAACCATGAGTCTCTGGATTGATGGTGATGCTGATTATGTCAGTGGAAATAATAATATTTGGAAGGCGGGCGGAGTGTCTTTAGAATGGGGAAATTTTGGAAATATCCGCGCCCGACACGAAGACCTTTCTGATACATTTTTTGATCTCGGCAATGATTCGGACATCAATTCCTCAACGCCGGCCAAGCTCATTCATGTCACCTATGATGGTTCCAATCGGCAAGGTTATGTCGATGGTCTTGCCGCTAATGGAGAAGCCGCCACCGGGGACATTACGCCCGGCACATACAATTCCAATGAAATTGGCCTAGATTTCCCAGGGGTCATTGATGAATGTCGGTTAACCAACCAGGCCTTATCCTCCGACTGGATTTCCACCGAATACGCCAATCAAAATAGCCCTGAAAGTTTTTATACCGTCAGTGCCGAAGAAACAGGTGGCACGCCTTCCAGTGGTCCCGGCAAACGCAAGGCCATTATGATTTCTCGCGAACCATTTTATCTCCCCAAAGAGTCTTTTTAATTTTATGCTCCGTTCCCTTTTAACTTCTCTCAGAAAATCCACGGCGTTCCTTACGCTGGTGGCCGTCTGTCTGAGCTTTTGGGTCTTCCCTCCCCCACCCGTTCATGCGGGCTGGTATCAAACCGTTGGATGGGATTATCGGATGCGACTCACCATAGAAGCATCTCAGGTCGATGACAATCTGACGGACTTTCCGGTCTATTTGGATCTCTCTCAAATCGATGATGGGCATGGCTTTTGGCGGGGGGTGAAATCTGATGGATCTGATATTCGTATCACGCAGTCGGATGGTGAAACCGAAGTGCCGGTGGAAGTGGTCGATATTGATACGAGTGCTTACACGGGAGAAATTTATTTCAAAGCTGACAGCCTTTCTTCTGCGGACGATACACAATTTTGGCTATATTACGGAAATAGCAGTGCGACCCTCCCGGCTGTCGACGCCACCTATGGAGAAAATAATGTCTGGGAAAGCACCGATCACCGTGCGGTTTGGCACCTCGATGAAGCGACCTCTGCTTTGGTTGAAGATTCCACCAATTCGGATGTCAACGAATACACGTCAAACAATGCCTCCACTGACCCAGGACAACTCGGAGATGGATTCGAGCTTACCGGAACGGATAGTTACATTACCTTTCAAACCAATGTCGGCACCCACCTCCGCCCCACCAGTGCGGTCACCGTCGAAGCCTGGGCAAAGTATGACAGCATTGGCAACAACGTCATTATTCATCATATTGATTCGACGAATAAAGGGTGGGGTTTGTGGAACTTTAATAACAATCTTCATTTTCAGGTCGGAGACAATACGGCGAACTATTTTGATAATTTGACCTATCCGAATGCCAGTCTTTCCACGGGGACCTGGTATCACATTGTCGGAACGTTTGATGGTGATCAAGGAAAACTCTATCTCAATGGAGTGGAGGTTGATAGCTATTCTAAAACCACCACGATTAGTTATGTCGCGGTAAATTCTCAGGCGGTTATCGGAAAACGCGGCAGTGAGGATTATTTTGATGGGGTGATCGATGAAATCCGTGTTTCAGCGGCCTACCGCTCCGCAGGTTGGATTTCTACCTCATATAACAATCAATCCGCCCCCGAAAGCTTTCTTACTTTTGGAGATCAGGAAGTTTCCGCTGGGAAGACCTGGTATGACGTCGACTGGAGCCATCGGACCAAAATCACGATTGATCATACAAAAGTGGATGAAGACCTGACCGATTTCCCGGTCTATCTAGACCTCCTTCCTCTGGGATCAGGACATGCCTTTTGGAGCACCGTGAAATCTGATGGAAGTGATATACGTGTTACGAAGATTGATGGTCACCGTGAAGTTCCCGTCGACGTCGTTGATATTGATACCAGTGGAAAAACCGGCGAGGTTCATTTTCTCGCCAGTACACTTTCCCAGAGCACCGATACCGAATTTTGGCTGTACTATGGCAATGCTGGAGCCACGACTTACGCAGAAGACGATCCCTATAGCCGTGAAAAGGTTTGGTCTTCCTACAACCAGGTCTATGCTCTAGATGCGGCTATTGCCACAGACATCATTGATCGCACGGCGAGTGACCGTGACGTTACCTCCGAAACAACTCAGGCGCCTGATTATGAACAAACGGGACAAGTGGGAAAGGGGGTAAACTTTGATGGGCTGGAATATCTCACTATAGATGCGTTTAATTCTTCCGAATATACCACTGGACTTTATATGTCCGCCTGGATAAAGCTCGAGGGCGTTTCCGGCAATCAACAATTCATGTCAATTCAAAGCACGGGAGGCCTTGGAGCGTCCTTTCATCTACTCGATAACAACATACGCGCTCAGATGTATATCTCGGGCACCAAAAGTGCGTATATTTCCAATCAAGTATCCGCTGACACCTGGTACCACCTGGTGAGTTGGTGGGATGGGACGACCTGGAAAGTCTTCAAAAATGGAGCCGAAATATACTCCGCTAGCCAATCGGGAACCGCGACCATGAGTGCCGTCGGAAACAATCGAATAAGTGATCAATCCTGGGAATTTCAGGGCGGCATCATCGATCAGGTGATGATCAGCTCGGATCTCAATACTATGACCAATGAGTGGGTCAGTACAATGTTTAACAACCAAAATAGCCCTTCTACGTTCTCCACTTTGGGGGCACACGAAGCGCTCGCCGACATCGCCTGGTACAGTGAAGGCGGTACTTGGACAAATCGCCTGGCGATTACGATTCAAAGCGCTTCTGTAGGGGCTGATCTGAATGAGTTTCCGGTATACCTTGATCTTTCGACTCTCCCGGCAAGCTTTTGGACCAACGTCCAAGGATCGAGTGGTGAGGATGTCCGCATCACGATAGCCGATGGCCTCACGGAAGTTCCTCGAGAAATAGTAAATTTTACCGACAATGGCACTTCTGGAACCGGCGAAGTCCATTTTAAAATTTCTCAACTTTCAGCCGCTTATGATAACACCGTCTATATTTATTATGGGAATGACAGTGCCACGGAACCGGCCGCCAATGATCCCTATGGAAGTGAAAATGTTTGGGAGACGGATGCCCTCATGGTTCAGCATATGACAGGAGCGAATGCCACGAGTCTTACGGATTCCACCCAAAACAATAATGATGTTACCGCTGATGAAGACACCCCTTTATATAACCAAACAGGAAAGCTGGGAGAAGCCGTAAATTTTGATACCACGGGAGATGTTCTGGCGGTCAACGACACACTCGACCTCAATACAGAATTTACGGTTTCTTTCTTTATGAAACCGAATGCCACGATGAACAGTTCCAGTTCCCGAACCGATATTATATCCCGAAGAAATGCATATTCGTTCATCTACGATTGGCAAGATGGACAGCTCTCTTTGCTGATTGGAAACGACGCCACACACCATAGCTATACGACCACTTTTTCCGCTGATACTTGGTATCACATCGTGGGCGTTCGATACAGTAATAATGACACCGCCGTCTTTATTAACGGACAAGAAGTGGGAAGCCGCACGGCACAATCCGCTACGGCCAGCAGTCTTTATGAACTTCATTTTGCGAGCAGTGATGGCGGGATGACAAACTATTTCAAGGGATTTCTTGATGAAATACTCATTTATGACAAAGCATTTTCTCCGGAAGAAGTTGCAACTCGTTATACAAACCACAACACCTCCGAAAGCTTTTCTACTCTTGGTATTGAGGAAGAAGCTCCGACGGCAAACGCAGGTCCCGGCAAACGCAAAGCCTTTATGATCTCTCATGAAAAATTCTATCTCCCCAAAGAGTCTTTTTAATTCTATGATTCGTTTCTTTTTTGCTTTTTACAGAAAATCGACTGCGTGGCTCACGCTGGTGGCGCTCTGTCTGAGCTTTTGGGTCTTCCCTCCCTCATCCGTTCATGCGGGCTGGTATCAAACCGTCGGCTGGGACTATCGTATGCGCCTCACGGTTGAATCGGCTCACGTCGACGCCGCACTGACAGACTTTCCAGTGTATCTAGATCTCTCGCAAATTGATGAACATCATGGATTTTGGCGGGGGGTAAAATCAGACGGATCTGACATCCGCATCACCACTTCTGATGGCGAAACAGAAGTACCGGTTGAAATAGTAGACATTGATACAAGCACTGCTTCCGGAGAAATTCACTTTAAGGCCAATAGTTTGTCTGACACTGATGATACGCAATTTTGGCTGTATTATGGCAATGGCAGTGCGACGATGCCCGCCGATACTCATTCTTATGGAAAAGAAAACGTTTGGAACTCTGATTATGAGATGGTTCACCATTTAACCGGTGCGTCAGAAACAGACCTAGATGATTCAACGGCGAATGACCATGACATGACTACGGACGTGGGGGCTCCTGTTTATGACTCTGTCGGACAGATAGGAGAGGGGGTCGAGTATGA
The DNA here is from genome assembly GCA_002389285.1 of Patescibacteria group bacterium UBA4473. Taxonomy (GTDB): domain Bacteria; phylum Patescibacteriota; class Gracilibacteria; order UBA4473; family UBA4473; genus UBA4473. The sequence continues at coordinate 15,455 of DGOF01000019.1, read as the reverse complement.
CGGGTCAGATGATCTCACTAAGCGAGTGGAGTCTAATTTTCTGAACTCACAAGAATCGGGAAGTTTCTCTCTTTGGGCAAAGCACGGCACAGGGAGTGACGGATATTTGTTCACAGTGTCTGACGAGTCAGTTCTCACTAGTTTCTTTACTATAGGGAATTTCGACACGGGGTATATGTCTTTATATGTGAACGGGGGAGCGGTAAACATTATGAAGGCTACGACGTATACAGGTGATGGAAACTGGCACCATTTCGTTTTCACCTCTAATGGTTCTACTACAAAGATATATATAGATGGGTCAGAGGAAACTGTTATCGAAAGAAATGGTACCAATACCGGACAGTGGTTCGGGGACATTTCAAATACGGACAACATAACCCTGGGGGCCCTGATTCGTTCTGATGCAACCTATGAAGGTGCTGGAACCGTTGATGAGGTTAAAGTTATGACAAGCGTCGTGACCTCTACGTGGATCTCTACTGAATACAACAATCAAAACGCCCCCGAAAGCTTTATTACTTTTGGTGAGCAGGAAGTAGCGGCCGAAAAAACCTGGTATGACGTCGACTGGAGTCATCGGACCAAAATCACGATTGATCATACTCTCGTGGAGGATGATCTGAATGATTTTCCAGTGTATTTAAACTTAGCGGACCTGGGAGTCAGTCATGCTTTTTGGGGAACGGTCGAAGCCGATGGGAAAGATATTCGCATTACGCAAGTTGATGGCCATCGAGAAGTTCCTGTAGAATTAGTAAGTATTGATACCAGCGGTAAAACCGGTGAAGTGTATTTTAAAACTGATCTTTCTGATACTTCAGATTCTGTTTTTTGGATATATTATGGAAATTCAGGTGCCACAATGCCGACGGCGAGTAGTGACTATGGGAGTGAAAAGGTTTGGGACGGTACTTATGTCATGGTTCAACACATGACCGGCGCGGCCTATACGGACCTCGATGACTCAACAACGCCTCCTCATGATATCACCATTGAAGGCACTGGAGGCTCCGCCCCTACATACAATCAAACCGGAAAACTTGGAGAAAGTGTGTACTACCCAGGAACCGATCGACGAGCGGAAATAGCTGATTCCACTGATTTTAATACGCAAGCCGTCACTGTATCCGCCTGGATTAATATTTCAGATTTTAGCGTCAGTAATTTTCATCGAGGCCTTGTTGACTACAGTTATCCGGATGGATCCGCGAGTGGATACTCTCTGTCTTATGTTGGGAGTAATAAATTTCGTTTTTCTGTTTTTGATGGCGCGGATGCAACGGACTATACCGTCACAACTGCGAGTGGTTGGAGTATCGACACCTGGTATCATCTGGTCGGAGTCCATGATCCGGATACTGATGAAGTTCAACTCTATGTAAATGGCACCCCGGAAACGCCGCTCTCTCACACCACCGGTATCGGCTATAATGACTATCCCTCTAGTATGGAATGGAAAATTGGAGCGAGCTATGACAACAGCACTGATCGTGGTCTCGATGGTTTTGCCGACAGTGTTCGTATTTCCAATGTTGCCCGCTCGGAAGATTGGATTACCACTGAATTTAATAATCAAAATAGTTCCTCCACTTTTTTCAAAACGTTACATACAACGACGGCAGAAGCCCTCGCCGATACGGCTTGGTATAATGATGGCGGTACCTGGACGAATCGTCTAGCTATTACGATTCAGGATAATGCAGTCAGTGTCGATCTGAATGATTTTCCGGTCTATCTCGACCTGAGCCAAATCCCCTCTTCGCATACTTTTTGGACGGGAGTGAAATCAGGTGGTGAAGATATTCGTATCACGCTTGCCGATGGCGTCAGCGAAGTACCGGTCGAAATCGTTGATATCGATACGAGTGGAAAAACTGGAGAGGTTTACTTCAAACTCCCGCAGCTCACTGCCACACAAGAAACCACTGTTTATGTGTACTACGGTAATAGCAGTGCGACCGAACCCGCCGCAGGAGATGCTGCAGGCCGAAATTCCGTCTGGTCAGAATATGTTTTCGTCCATCATCTTCAGGGCGCTAATAGAGCCTCTCTGATCGATTCCACAGGAAATGGCCATGTTTTCAGCAGCGAGGGAGGCAGCTCTGTCTACGAATCTTCCGGAAAACTTAGCAGTGGAGACGGCATTGATTTTAATGGATCTGATAATTATATCGCGATCACGGATCATGATGACCTCAGTCCTTGGGGCGCCCTCAATTCACAAGATGCTCAATTGAGTTTTTCGGTCTGGGCCAAGCCTGATGATGCAATAAGTGCTCAATATTTGGTAACGAAAGGGGGGAGTGATAACTGGGAATACGGTATCTATGTTCAAAATGAGGATCTTGTTTCCATCGCTTGGCAGAGTGGCGGCGGTGATCATATTGTTGATCAACCCAATAACGACAATTTGACCCAGGGCGCTTGGCAACTGTACTATTTCACGCTGGATTATCGCACGGAACTTTCGAGCACACTGGGAACACTTCGTTCCTATGTCGATAGCACGGCAAGCTTTAGCGACAGTCCGGATCTGGGTGGGATGACCAATGGAACGGCAGACCTCGAATTAGGTGCCCGAGGATCGGGGGGGTATTATTTCGATGGAACGCTTGATGAATTCCGGCTAACACAGCAATTACGCACGTCCGACTGGGTGAGCACCGAATACAACAATCAAAATTTCCCCGAAACTTTTTTCACCGTGAACATCGCCGAAGGCGATCCCCCCCTCCCGGGCCCCGGCAAACGGAAAGCGTTCATGATTTCGAAAGACCAACCGCGTGATACATCACGCGCTCATAATAAATTTTTCGATCTGTAGTTCTATTTCTGACGTATCACCGGCGGTCACCGTGACACCGCCTGTTTTCATTTTAAAATCAAGATTGAAAAGCTGATCATAAAATTTTGAAATATCTGTATCACTAAATCGCTGCGTGGCGCTAAGTGTTTTTTGAACGACAAAAGGATGGAGTTTGGCTTCGGCAGCCATAGCTTTGGCCGGAAGGCCTCTGTTCAGACCGTCTCTGAGCAACGCATGAATGCGTACTTCTCGCATAATCATCGGCAGCAGCTCATACACCGTGTGCCCCATCGTCAGTAAATCATGAAAACTTCTGAGGGCCTTCGCGCTTCGCCGATGACTGACATGTTCCAGAAAGTCCCACAGGATCACTTGTGGATGAGGCAGTGTCATCTCCTGAATATTTTCCGCTGTCACGATCCCCTCTTCGTCGGCAGAAATCAATTTTTTGAGTTCCTGTGATAAGTTCCAAAGATTGATCCCACAACGCTTAACGAGTTCTTGTCCCTGTAGGCGCTGAATTTTTCCGCCCTGAGCGGCTGTGAACTTAAGCACCCAGTCAATCGTCTGCATTTCATCTAGCTGATCAAAAGACTCTGTTTTCGCTTCTCTTATGAGAAACTTCGAAGACTTAAGCCGTTTATCCAGCTTGGGTTCAAGAACAATTAATGTCACGGACTCACTCATCTGCGGCAACTCTTCAAAAAAATTACGTTTTTCTGCTTTTTCAAAATTTTCTGCTTTCCAAAATTTATTAGTGAAAACAAGCCGCCGACCGCCAAAAAGATTTTGAGTTAACACCGCACCTTCTAGATCATTAAAAGAAGCGTTTTCATCAAAGACTTCGACTTCCCCATCGGTGTATTTTTGACGAAAATGATGTCTATAAAAAATTTTCCGTTCTTGTAATCGGTAATCGTCTTCGCCGGTTAAAAGGAGTAGATTTTGAATCATTTTTCTAAAAGTTTGGCTTTACGCCCACTCGCATTGATACCATGTTCAAGCTGCAGGACAAAATGTTTTCCGGAAAAACTGGCTTTGGCCTCCGACGATAACCGCTCCGGCCATTCCACAAAACAAGAAATTTCCGGATCACTGGATATCTCAATAAAGCCTTTGTTTAGAAAATCTTCTCTTTTTTCCAACCTATACAGATCAAAATGGGCGAAATTTGCCCCATCAGCCGTATATTCTTGCACATAGGTGTAAGTCGGCGAAGTGACGTCGTCCTGGACGCCAAAGGCTCTTAGAACCTCTCTCACCACTAACGTCTTCCCGACACCCAAGCCACCTTCTAGGAACACGACAAAGCGTTGTTCCTGAGACAAAATCTCTTCTGCCAATTCACGGGCAAATTTTTTTGTAGATTCTACGTTCGGAAGAGATTGGGTTAAAACCGTTTTCATTTTTTGATAAAGCCGCTAGAATTCTCAGGCATTACTTTAGCGACCTATCATGGAAATTCAATTTTTTGGAGGAACGGCCTTTACGGTGAAAGGAAAAAAAGCTCAAACGGCTTTTGATGTCGAAGATCTTTCCCAGGTAAAAGATTTTGATATTGCGACTCGATCCGCCTTCGATGGCGCTCACGTCGAAACATACGAACACGTCAAAAAATTCCTCTATCTCCCTGGGGAATACGAAGCTTCTCAGGTTCTTATAAAAGGACTTTTGACCGGACAAACTATTATCTACAAAATCGTAATAGAAGGACTTTCTTTTGCGCACTTTGGATCACTCACCGCACAACCAGAAAAAGAAGTCATCAGTACGCTTGGGGACGTAGACATTGCCCTGATCAACGTTTCTGAATCCTTCAATGAAAAAGAAGTTCAAAAACTCATCGAAACCATTGATCCTCGCATGGCCATTGTTGGTGGCGACGCAGCACTCCTTCCAAAAGTTCGCGAAGAATCTCACGCACAAATTGCTGAAAAAAATCCTCTTTCGATTAAGAAGAGTGAATTATCGGATGATGTGACAACGGTGATGATTTTGCCGGTATAGAAAAAACCGCCTGAAATCCAAGGATTTCAAACGGTTTTTTGGATCATCGTGGAAACGACTAGGCAAGCTCAATACGCTCTGCCTTCGGTCCTTTGTCGGACGTTCCCATTTCAAAAGAGACAACGTCTCCTTCGTTAAGACTTTCAAAACTCACGCCTTCGAGATCGTTGGCATGAAAGAAAATGTCTTTCGCTTCTCCTTCCGGAGTGATGAATCCGAAGCCGTTTAGCAGCTTTTTGATAACACCTTTCATAATAGAAGAGGTTAAGAAATAAATTCCGTAGGCTTTGTTATTAGGCAGGAATTTATACAACACCTTCTAAAACGCGACTACTGAAAACCAATTCTCCAGAAAAATGAAAATAAAGCAAGCGAAAAAGCATGAAAAGCAGTTTATCCTCGTAAACTTTTGACCTTCGTTTATTTTTCCGTACAATACCTCCGTTCTCTCTTATGGCGCGGTAGCTCAGTGGTAGAGCAAAGGACTGAAAATCNNTTCAATTCTACCTCGCGCCACCATTACCAAGTAAATCGGGAAATAAAGACTCTAATTCAGGCTTTACCTGCATGAAGACTGGCTTTCCGCTTTTTACCTTTATGTTCAATAGTAAAATTTCAGATATTTTTCGCTTTTGAACATAGCTCGCTTTTTTCCAATGGTCAGAAATATTGAGAAAAACCTCTGCGAAGGCTTGTATTTCAAATATTTCGTCCCGTTCATTGTCTTCGACTTCTTTCAGGCTTTTCTCATACTCTTTGACTTTAGCATTGAAAGTATCAATTTTTTGATTGTAAAGGTTCTTATCTTCTTCTGATAATCCTACACCAAAGCGACTCTCATTTTTATAGGTGTCCCGATCTCTTTCAGTCTTATTCTTGAGCATAACAATTCGTTTTTTACTATGCTTGCTCGCCTTGTGTAGCTTTTCTGCCTCTAGCCTGAACTGATACAAGAAAGCCTCTCGTTCGTATTTGCCTATGCGAACTTTTTTGATGTTTTGGTAAATAAATTTATCAAGCACTTCAAAATTTGTGTTGTTTCCGGTGCGTGCGTATTTTATTTGATGAGGCGCGACTACGTCTGCTAGAGTTGCTTTCGGCATTTTCTCCTGCAACTCTTCCAACTTAGGCATGAAACGTTGAGTCCTACTAGGAATTGAAAATTTGAGTAATTCTCCTGTATCAGAATCCACAACAATACCTTTTCCTAAGGGTGTAGCTGCATCAAGAATTTTTGTTTCACTACTTCTGCGCTGCTCAAGAGATTTCTTGTTTCGCTTTTCAAGCGTTTCTTGCAGGGTATAAAACTCTTCTTCGGTTAGAAGTGGCTCGTAGGGATGTTTTTCAAGCTCTAAGAGAGGGACAATGATTTTTCCTTCTTTTCTAAAGGTTCTTTCCCATAGACCGTAGTAAAAAGTATCTTGCCATAGATCAACGCTACTTATTCTGCTTCCAGAAATTGGCTTTTCATCTTCCCAACCCTGCTTATTCATTTCCTCGGCAATACTCTTATCTGACCAGTTGTCATACATTTTTCTATCGAAGGCTCTTTTTAGTATCGGTGCATTGATTGGGTGCTGCATCCAGCAGCCTTCTGTATTTGCCATATAGCCTAGCTTAGAAGCCCCGTCGGTCTTTCCTGCCTTACTTGCTTGTATTTGCCCTCGTGTTGAATCCTCAGATAACTTTTTAGAGTAATGTTCAGCAAATACAAAAAATATCCCCAGCATCATGTGTCCAGAAGGATTATCCTCGAAGACGAAATTAGTAAATCTTATTTGCAGTAGCTGCGAATCAACAAGTTGAATAACTTCTCCCCCTTCTTGAAGATTTCGTGCCATACGGTCAGGTGAGTAGCTGAAAATCCCGCGAACCTCGCCTTGCTTTACCAGTTCAATGAGCCGAGTCCATTCCATGCGTTTATATGGATGCTTTGCACTCTTTCGTTCGGAGACAATGGCATACTTCAAGTAGAAACCTCGGATCATCTGAGCAGTTTTTTTGTCTTTTCCGTAGGCTTCTTCTATTTCATCAAGGGTTTGATGATCGATTGGAAAGGTCTTTGTGTTCCGTAGTTGCAAATTTATCGACTCATCTTTCTCAAAAAGATAAAGGCATTTCTCAAGCTGTTGAGGTATAGACTCTTTTTGCTTCTCATCGTCTTCTTGGCTTCTTCGAACGTAAATAGTATAAAAGACCAATTCATCATCAACGATTGGCTGTACTTTTTGTGCTTTGATCTTATGTGTTCTAGAGCGTCTGGTTGGCATGAGATATCCTTATGTTCAATCCCATTGTAGTTATATAGAGAATAATTTGAACACAAACTATTAGATTCACACCTCTTCCCCTTTCAACACTCTAAAAAGATCAAACATAGCTTTCCCTGTTTCTCTAAACTTTTGAAACTGTTGAGGATTTTCTTTAAGATTTTCTATATATTCACGATCAAACTCCCCATCATTAACAGGTTTTTTTGCAGAAGTAAGGAGTTCTTTCTGTGAATCCATAACCGATAACTTACATACGGCTATCACTCAACACAAGACACAAACCCAGTGTCAGACTTGAATGCGGATATTTTATATAATTCTATCCGCTATTTTTTAAATTATTACTTGCAAAATACTGCTTTATGTTTTTTTGTACAACCAATGAAGTAAGGTATTTGTGGTTTTAATAGCAAAACTCTCTCTCTTTTTTTGGGAAACATAAAGAATTACTATATAAAAACCCTTAAATACTCCTTCCAAAAGGGATTCTGTTAAAATCCTTCCTAATAAAAAAGTTCAAAAAGGTGTCAATTTATTCCCAAAACGAACCATTTTGTTCCATTTTTGACCCATTTTGGTGTCAATTTGTACCCATTTTTCTCAAAAAAACTATTTCCCACAACACTTTTTATACTTTTGACGTGAACCATCCTCTTTTCTCAAACCACAAGGACAAGGATCATTTCGTCCAATTTTTTTACCAAGCCGAACAGGTCTCCCCGAAGGTTGAGAGTCAAAAAACTTTTCAGACACTTCAGCTAAATCAGTATCCTCCTTCCACTTTTCAGCCATATAAACGACTACATCAACACTTTTTTTACTGTTTTTCAAACTTCCCAAACCTATCCAAACATCTCCTTTGCTTTTGTATTTTCTTAACTGACACAGGGTTAAAAGCTTCTTACTTAGCTCTTGAATATCGTCTGACCCGAATGAAACATAAGTAAGACCAACTTTGGGGGTCAGCTTACCTGTTGGAGGAATAACAAAATTATGTGTTTTCCCATCTCTCGCTGTTGAAGACTTCGTAAGTTGCACATACTTCACCAAATCCTCTCTAGCATCGCCAGACCAGTCTAAAAGATTGAACACTACGTCTGTAGCCTTAGGGTGCGCTCCACTCTTTATGTCCTTACAGATAGCTTCAAATTCATCATTCTTCCACCTTGTGGCAATGTCATCTCCTTTGCTTGAAACACTAATCCCTGCCTTTATTGGATAATAATTTCTATCAATTGCTTGAGCAATCGAGGTATCTAGTACCCCCATATCAGAACTTTCATCTCTCCAAAGCTTATGAGTTAAATGGTGCGATAAAAATGCAATTTCTTCATCACCATAGAAGTAATCTGTTAAAGCAATTCGCTGTCTAACATAGTAAAGAAAATCATATGGATCAGATAGGTAAAAAGCCAGTAGCTCAAGATCAAACATTGTAAGAACCAATGGAAAGGGATTGTCTTCTTCTTTTTTTAACATAAAACGAGCCTGCCCTGTTAGTGATGGGAAGTTTTCCGTAGTTACAACCATTATATATGCCTCATCAATATAATCAGGAATCACAATCTCCTTACCGTCTGAGTCAATAAATTTAGAATCATTTTTAAGCACCTTTTCTCTTGATATAATCCCTTGCTCATACGCATCCTGAACAGCTCCTTTAAAGTCATTAGCTAAGTCTTCATCACGACCAGACCTTGCTAGGTTTGTTAATTTTTTAGATTTCACTTGTATGCACAATGCTTTCGTTCCTAGAATTGCTAAAACATCTATATCTGTATCATCTGTCCCTTTTTTTGTTTGAACTGTCACTGATTGAAATAGCTTATCAGATGGAAATACCTCTGAAAGCATGTCAAACACCATTTTTTCGCCAGCATCTCCTCTATTTTTAGAAGCTGTATTTAAATACTTTTTATCACTCATCATCCAATAGTAAGGACTCTCATATACAGATTGAAAAAGTAGAAAAGGACTTGTAAGTAAATATTTTCCACTTTCTAATTTTATGAGTGGATGAGACATTATAATGTTATAATTCCCAATATCATTAAAACATTTATTGGTGTTTTTATTTGGTACAAAAGAAAAATTATTAAGGAAATCCCTTACTCCAGTAGTATTGGAAAAATCTGCTTCAGTAATAGTAAATAAATCAAGTAACCCATCATAAAGTGCTGAAAAATCACCTTGTTTAGAATTTGGTGAAAAAAGACGAACATACTGGTAAAGCTCTAACATTGGACGAATCCCTTCCCCATGTTTATTAAAATCTTCATTTGGATTCTTTTTCGATAATTTGCCAATTACTTCTGGCAGCTTGCTCTTTATGTCTACCAGATTAACTCTCTCCGCCTTCCTCTCTAGTAAATCTTTCATTTCTTTTGGGATCTGCGAAGCTCTAATGATATCAAAATTTTTATTAGACATCAGCCATTGTTCATCAAGCATGTACTTTTTTTGTAAGTACTCGGCATATTGGAAATCATATGCACCTGTACCCGAATAAAATATCGCTTCTACAAGAAGGTCGCTTTGACTGAAAAATGACTTCATATCTGTTTCCATATCGACTTTTGCTGGGTCTTTACGAGTCTCTCTACTAAACATTTCTGAAAATCTCCCTAAAAAAGCATCATGTAGCTCCTTAAGTACTTGATAAAGCTCATCCTTCATCTTGATAAGGTCTTGAGGAGTTTCTGGATAATCAAAATTCAAGGGACTTTGAACTAAAAAACCAAAAAGAAATCCTACCTCATTAACACTCAGTTTATTCCTATGATCAATGTCTCCTATATCTTCTATATTGAAGTACATATCCTCAAAAGCAGCCATTAAAAATGCATATATAAAACCTTTCTTTTTAATAAGTTTTTTTACTTTTTTGATAGCATCTTGATTGAACTCCATAGGAAGGTTATATCCTAAAGATTTAGTTTTTAAAAGCCTCCTCAATAGATTTATAATAACCGTCTCGCCAAGCAGAGTTATCAACTGATACCTTTTCCCCTTTTAAATTACCCCAATCTGTTGTCAAATTCCTATCTGCCTCTAATTTTGGCAGAGAAATTTGTTCTATGAGCTCCGCATACTCATCTACATAAGGGTGCGCCCCTAAGTTATCACTAATCATTTTATAAACGAGCTCTTCAAAAAATCTCTTTTTATCCTTTCCTCTGTTGAAGGACTTCCACAGGTCTTCTCCTTGTACTTCATATTCTCGCAAAAGGGACTTCATGTTTGCAATCTTGTCACAGAGACAAACAATTTGAGCTTCCTTACTCCCTTTAGAGACCTTATCAATATAGTCGAGTTTTTTTGCTTCCCAGTTATTTTCTAATTCTTTGTCGTTAGAGACCGTTTTTACTGTTTCGAGTACAAATACCCCACAAGACTCTAAAACCTCGTTCTCGGTACACTCTGTGTCTTCTAGTAGGTCGTGACAAAGTCCTGAAGCAATCAATTCTGGAGTTGCTTCTGGAAAACCTTTGTATATCAAATTTGCAACTTCAAGAAGATGAACGATAAAAGGTTGTCCGCCTGCCTTTCTTGTTTGGTTACCATGGTACTTGATGATCAAGTCCATAGCGTTTGAAACTGTGTCAAAAGGTCGTGTCATGAAAGAAGGTTTATTATAGCGTCTTTATTATCGAGAGTCCATCATCTCTTGCCCAGATGCCCAAAGATCTGTTTGATCTGTTATGTAGCTCTGACGGTAAAGAGAGAGATTGTATAGAGCCTCTTCTGCTTCAGAAGAGTTTTCAGCAAGCTCTTCAATAAGATTCTCTAAATATATGTTTTCATTTTGGAGACGTTCAACCTTTCTTGGGAAAGAACCCTGTCCAAATTGAAATCCAACAAATAAGCAGAGAGTTATTCCTCCCCAAAGAAGCCAGCTGTTCATATTGTTTGAATTTTTCATGCACTCATAGCAACTATAGCGTTGTCGCTTCTGTTTGGCAAAAAGATTACCTCTAAACTGTATCCAAATGGATATAGATGATTTAGATCTTATTTCGAGCAGAGAAGCAGCAGAAATTGTTGGTGTAAATATGCAGCGTCTTCGTGTGCTCGTGAAGCACTACGAAATCCCCCACAAGATGCTGGGGCGAGTTCGGATCTTTCTCAAATGCGATATCGAGGCGTTTATGAAGCAACGAGCAGAGAAACTAAAACATCGGAAGTAATTCAATTTCAGAGATAAAATCCCACGTTCCGTGGACGCAACCAAGTTATGATAGAAACTGATTATTTGCCTTATTTATAATGTTTTTAGGGTTTCGTGGGCGGAACGAAGAATCTATATTCTCAATTATTTATTTCAATTTCAATTTTTCGTGATGGATTGAAATGCCAGAGATCCCAATCTGTTTTTTTCCAGAGATCAAAATGGATTGCATTCACTTTCCACGGTTCACCACTATTCAAAGAAATAACGACAGCTTCACCTCTAACCCGATGCTTGTCTCCAGTTGTTTCTATGGGCTCAATTTTGATCGGGGTCATTACTTTCTTTTGATATCTTACAAATTCTTCGCAAGTGTAATCCGGATACTTAGTCGTTCCCCATTTATCAAACATGGCTTCATCCGCTCCAACTTCCGCCATAAAATCACAATCATGAGCTAAAAATCGTTCGTTATATTTTGTAAAAAATTTCCTGATCTCGATTTCATAATTCTGAACCAATACCTCTTTTCGCCATTGTTTTGTTCTGAGCTGATTTAGGTCTTTAGAGGTTCCCCAAAAACCATAGAGAATAAAAGATAAGACTAATAAGCCGGCTATAACAGCCGCTACTTTTTGTGAACCATTTTTTGCAGATTTCCAGTGCCCATAAAAAGCCTTCCACAACTCCAATGGGGCTTCCAAAAAAATAAGAAGAAAAACACCTTTCACCAAATTCCCAAACCACGGAAACAGCTTTTCAAAACCAGTCGCAAATTCTTTATAAGATTTCATGAGGGTTATTCGTTACCCCACAATTCAGAAATGCGCTCCTCGATTTTAACCTCATGCTTTGCGATCAATTCACGAGCCGCTTCTACGGATTTTTGCTCGGTTTCGATTTCAGCAACAATTTTTTTCTGCTCTTCTAGTTTTGGCAAAAATATTTTCACTCTATAGGCATCGTTTCTGTTTAGTCCAGGAATCCCTGCACCACCTTTCAGTTGAGTCAAATCAATTTGTTTTAACAAATAGTATAGATATTCTTTTGAAATTTGATCTGCATTTTTTGGTTCAGCAAAGTAGGTTGTATCAATTGGAAAACAGTCTAGTTCTTCCCAGATAACTTCTCCTGCAGAGCCTTTACGTCCAATTATAATTGCCGGTCCTTTTACCAGAAAAGAATCATGAAAACCGCACCGCCCATTTGATCCCATTACGGGGAAGCCCCCTTCATTACGATCATTCTTTGGAAGGCTTTTCCCATATTCGAAAGAACACACTTCTCCCAACTCCACCATTTCCCAATCCGGCTTGATTTTGATGGTGGGCTTCCAGTTCTCTACGATTTTTCGCGCCCCGTCGATCACTGCTTGATAGCCCTCTAATTCTTCAACAATTTGCTCTTGAATTTCGAGCGGAGGGAGAGGGATTTTTAGTTTTTTTATGTTTGAGCAATTTATACTGGCTTGGTTGACTGCTTTTTGAGCATACTTTTTTGCATCCTCTCGAAATATCCCTGATTTCAATGAAAGAAGAGCGAATTTGGGTATGACTCTCTCTTTATTTGGTCTCATTCTAAGTAAGTTTGCACCATGAATCACCCTTTCCTCTAATTCAAATATTGCGGTTTTGGCTAAATGATCGTAGCTATTTATATGGCTAAACAGAATATCACCCTTCTCCAAAAAATCTTTATCAAGAACATCATCATTCGTAAATTTTGTAGCTTCAATATTGAAAACCCCTTGAGATATGGACTGTATTCTGGAGACTCTATAATTCCCCTCAACATCAGTTTGTTTTACATTTTTACCATTTTTTATCTCATGAAATATTTCATCAAGCTCAACCACATCCCATTTCACATTACTGTAGTCGATCGCTTCTTTGTAGCGTTCTCCCGTAAGATTATAATCGCCAGATTCAGCAATCTCTGATTTTTTTACGTAGGAAACATTTTTGGACTCAATTTTTTCTCCCTTTCTCCATGCCGTCAGCGCTTCATAGGCTTCTGGTAAATCGTTCTCTTTGATACGACGACGTTGTGCGCCAAGATCAAACCCGTCATTTTCAACCTTTATAAAACACACTTCATCGCTTGCACGAGCTGCCTGACGATCAAAAAACAGGATCGAGGTCTTTACCCCTGAGTAAGGCTGAAAAACTCCACTAGGAAGACTTACAACCGCAGAGAGATACCCATCATCCACGAGCATCTTTCGTAAATCTTTATAAGCACCAGAAGACTGAAAAATGATCCCTTCGGGTACAATTATTCCAGCTCGTCCATTGATTGTCAGGTGTTCAGTAATGTAATCAACAAATAATACTTCAGCTCGATTGGCTTGAATTTGAAAGCGCTTGTGCGGACGAATACCACCCTTCGGAGACATAAAAGGAGGATTTGCCAAAATTACGTCAAAATTCTCATCCCATTTATCATCTGAAGTGAGCGTATTATATTCATCAATATTTTGGCTCACAAAATTATGCAGATAGAGATTCACCAAACTTAGCCGCACCATATCTGGAGATATATCATATCCGTGTATATTATCGGCTAGGAGTTTTCGATCATCTGCGGTCAATAAGTCTCCGCTATATTTTCCGTTACTCTGAATTTCGGTCATAAACACATCTTTTTGGTCTTCACGAGCAAAAGTTCGCGCATAAGACTGGTCATCATAATTTGAAGAATTTTTGTGCTGAATGTGCTTGTAAGCAGAAATCAAAAAACCCGCTGTTCCACAAGCTGGATCTAAAATGCGTTCTGTTTTATTCGGATCTACTACTTCCGTAATAAAATCAATAATGTGCCGAGGGGTACGAAACTGCCCTGCATTTCCCTGACTTCCCAGTACTGACAAAAGATATTCAAATGCATTTCCTAGATTTTCACTGTTATCGTAGCTAAACCAGTCAATTTCTTTGATAAACAAACTAAGAGTTTCAGGGTCACGGAAAGGTAAATATGCATCTTTGAAAATATGCCTAAAAATAGGGGGAATATTTTTCGACTTAGCAAAGTTTTGCAAAGCCCGAACATAAAGATCTAAACGCTCGATACCACTTAGCTCGCGACTCATCAATTTACCCCATCGAAAGGCTTCTAAATCACCTACTAAAAATCCTGCTTCTTTACCAAGCTCTTCCGCCTCCCTATCCATATCATCCATAAATTTGTAGATCATAGTGAGCGTAATTAGATCTACCTGTGCTTTTGGATCAGGGATAATCCCCACAAGTATATTACGTGCGTTATCAATATGTTTTTTTGTTTCTGAATCGAGCATGGGATATTTAGGTTTTAGAGGTAAGTATTGATTGGTACGTAGTCATTGACGTATTCAGGAATCACATCCCGCCAACCATTGAGAGCTTTATATTCTCGCATAGAGAAAGAAGGGTTGAAATTTAGTTCGGTAATTCGGTCATTATCATTGATAATCTCGCGAAAGCCTCCGTCTGAAATATAGGCACGTATAAAGGCTTTTATATGAGGAACATACTGACTGTCAGGCTTATGAATGGCGATAAATTTATCACACTCCTCATTGAGCTTTTCGTCTTTGGTATCGAAGCGATCAATCCGTCCAAAAATTCGTTCTAACACTTCCCTCCATGTCAGGCGACGATCGAGGTTTTCACTGGCACGAATTTTTTCCAGCGTGATGTACAAATTAGGTTTATCTTCATACTTTTCTCTCAGCTTTCCAATTGCTCGATCCCATTGTTCGTTTTCAACCGCTTCGCTGATTTCCTTGTCTTGGGTTACTTGTTCTTTGGCTTGTTCAAACAGTTTGCGGTCGATTTTCATTCCGTCAGCCCCTACCGGATTTTCAACCCACGTTTTGATATTATCTGGATCAGCAATTTCAGCTTTATCAATTACCACCGGCGGCTGTTCCCCTCCACCATCACCAGTACCCGCCACAACCGGTAATTTGAGCACTTCATCATAATCAAATTTCTCTTCAAAATACTCGCAATTCGCAAAGTAATCAAAGAGCTTAAAAGCTGCTTTTTGGGCTTTGTGAACTTGTCCGTGTACATCTTGGTACTCAAAAGTGCACTTCCGCGTTCCCCGTCCTTTGATCTGAATAAAATCAGCCGGAGAAAATACCGGACGCATAAGCACCACATTCAGCAGGTCAGGGCAATCGTATCCTGTCGTCATCATTCCCACCGTTACACAA
>DGOF01000045.1 GCA_002389285.1 Patescibacteria group bacterium UBA4473 | reverse complement strand
CCTGCTTGCAAAGCAGGTGCTCTAGCCAGCTGAGCTATGGCCCCGTTTAGGGAAAAAGAAATTGCAATGGACTGAGAAGTATTTCGAGCCCTCCGATAAGCCATGCAAAGGCTACGAAGGACGTCATTACACCAAAAATTTTGATGAATACGTAGGTGCCACCTGGGCCGAAAGCCGTTTCCGCAAAGGACATTTCGCCGGTAAAATTACCAACTTTTTCCGAGAAAACAGTTATCGCGATTCCCGCAGGAATCAAAAGCCAAGCAAGCATTCAGAACGAAAAAGAACAGTAAAAAGCCGGGTAATTGTAGAAAAAACGAAGATTTTGTCAAAAGAATAGACTCTTCTCTCTTATCTTTACTCATGGACTTGCTTAAAATGCCTTTTTTATGGTACAATAAGGAGATGAAAAAGTTTTGTTTAATACTCTTATTTGGACTTTTCCTTAGCCCCGCAACGGGACTGTGCCAAAAAACAAACCGAATCCCTATTCTGGGGGATCAATTTTATGACCCCATCATGACGCACAATATTCTTTCTGAACAGATTGATGTAGTTGCTAAAAAGATTGATGAAGACCCCGATACGCCAGGGATGCAACACTTTGTTGAACAGATAACCGTCGAAAGTCGACTCATCACTCGATTTAATATTACCCTCGGAGCGATTGGTCTTATCTTTCTCGTCGTCCTGGGAACCAAGTTTATTTATTCACTCGGAGAAGCCGACAAACTTAAAAAATATAAACAGGAATTTGGATGGATTGCGATGGGACTCGTCGTTATTTCAGCGGCGCAATTTATTGGATTCAGTCTCTTTAACCCGGTTAAAGAAATTATCGGAGGCGCGAATGAAACCGGTGATTTTGTCCAAAACCTCGCTGCCAAGTCTGAACAGATCGTTCAGTTTTTCTTTTACCTTGCGGCCGGCGTTATGCTGATCAACGGAGTTATGTCTGGATATGATCTCATTATTGGAAGTGAAGATGAGCAGACCATCGAAAAAGAAGTTAATTTTGTGAAATCATATCTGACCGCGATGATTTTGATCGTGATGGGAGAAACCATTGTGCGCCTCCTGACCTTCCGTCGCCCCGATTCCAATGCTTATCTGGTAGAACCGGGAACCGATCTCCTCGGAGAGAGCCCCAATATTGATACGACCAGTGTCATTCAGTACGCTATCAACGAAATCATGGGACTCGCCAACTTTGTTCTGACCTTTATTGGAGTTGCCTCCTTGGTCATGCTGGTAATGGCAAGTCTCTACTATGTAACGAGCTTTGGGAACGAAGAACAAACCACCCGCGCCAAAAACATCATTCTCGGATGTATTCTGGGAATCATCCTTGGATTTTCTAGCTTCACAATTTCGAGCTTTTTTGCCACACGTCCACCGGGCGACTCGTTGGCCTTTCTCACAACATTTTTCGCATGAGATTCCTTCTAAAATTTCTCTGCTTTATCTTTCTCTGCGGCGTCCTCTGGACCCCGGGAGACTCTCTTGCTGTAGGATCGGGTGGCAACTACAACGCGCCCATTGTTCAGGATATTTTTCGTCGTGATCCGGGTCATCTCAAAAACCTTCCCTCGGACGTCAAACCATATTTTCCCTACGCCTCACCGCTGAAAGACTATACCGAAAATCCAGATCTTAAGCTTTATGGCGAAAAAGTGCATCTTCGAACTTATGGACTGCGTTCTATCGCTCAAAAGATCAGACTGTTTATTCAGCGGATCATGGCGCCCTTTGCCATTGTTATGATCATCTGGGCCGGGCTTTCTCTCATGGCCGGATCAAAAGAAGATCAAGCGTTCACCGATCGTCGAAACCAAATTGTGGGAATGGCGTTTGGATTCATTCTCCTGATGCTGGCCCCCGTGGTCGTCGATGAGGTATTTTTTGGTGTTTCGGGAGATGTTATGGGGGATACCACCGAACCGATAGTCCTGTATTCTCCCGATGATCCCCTGGTCTACCAACGAACCCCTGATAAAGAAATCAGCACGATTCGTGCGCGCTATGGAACGTCTCAACTCTATGGTTTGTATAGCTTTTTCTCCAGTTTTGCGGTGGCCGTTGCCACGGCCTTCCTCCTCTATACGTTGATTCGGATGGTGATGTCCGGCGGAAAGGAGGACGAATTCGGAAATGCTAAAAAACGAGTCATGTACACCCTGATCGGGATTGCCATCATCCAAGTAACGGAGGCCGTTGTTAATATCACTACGTCTGGACATAAATTTTCTGACAATCCTCGAACCGACGAAGCCGGTAAATTCCAAGTCCCCGACACGATTCAAACCATAGATTTCTTTATTGAATGGACCAATATATTTTTGGGGCTGGTGGCCGTGCTATCCCTTGTTTCTGCCGTATGGGCGGGCATCCTTATTTTGGGACACTTGGGCAATGATGAATACATTGAAAAAGGAAAAAACATCCTCAAATATGCAGTCATTGGGCTTATTCTTGCCTATGCATCCTTTACGATTGTGGGACAGTTCGTCACCGCTACAACGGTCTAGTTAAATATAACACTTGCATCCTCCCAGGGCGTTTTGTAAACACTCAGGTCTAAGTCTTGAACTTCGGGGAACGCTTTTTGAAGTGCTGTTTTTAGGTCTGCATAGAGTTTTTCGACAAGATTCCATTCACGATCCTTTGGGAAAGCTTTTACGAAATCATAGATTTTCTGGTAATCAAACGTATCGGCGAGATCATCCGATATCTCTGCTTTAGTCGTATCGTAATCAAAACGCACCCAAATGAGCACCTCCTGCTCCTGAGAGCGCTCTTCGGGCGTAATCCCTAAATGTACCGGAAGTGAGAGCTGAGAGAGTCCTATGCGCATGAGAGGAGTGTAATAGTTCTCAAGATTAAATCGAGATGAAATATTTTTAGATTTTAAAGTTGCAGATTATTGTCTGAACATGGACCCACTTTCTTATTTTATATAATTAATATATAATATCTATGTATTTTTTATATAAAAACAACATGGCTACTGCGAATACAACCGTTGCCCTTGATCCAGAGATCAAAGCTCAAGCTATTGCTCGCGCGAAAAAAGAGCAACTTTCTCTTTCTGATGTCATTCGTTTTTTGATCAAGTCTTATGCTCAGGGCGCTACGCCGGCACGGCCTATCTTGACCGAAAATGGTTTCACGCTGGAAGAAGAAGCTGAAATTCTTCAAGCTTCTGAAGATGCCAAAAAAGGTATTAATGTTTCTGGTCCTTTTGAAACTATGGATAGCATACGAGATCACCTTAAAGCCCTTTGATGCAAATCTTTTTTCATAAACGATTCGATAAAAAATTTGCAAAACTCAGTACACGACAACAAAATGCCGTTGATCAAACGATTGAGATTTTTCAAAAAGACCCTTGCCACCCCACTCTCAAAAATCACAAACTGAAAGGAAAATTTAAAGACCGCCGTGCTATCTCTGCTGGAGGTGATATACGTCTTATTTTTGAAGAGTATGAAAATTACACGCTTGTGTTGTTTTTGTCAGTGGGTTCTCATAATCAGGTTTACTAAAATTTTGAATTTATTAAACTCTTTTCCGTACCAACCATGCGCCGACTTAGCTCAGCTGGTAGAGCAACTGTCTTGTAAACAGTAGGTCATCGGTTCGAATCCGATAGTCGGCTCCATTTTTTCATCAGACTTCTCCGTGCTCGGGGTTTGTATTTTACAAAACCCTTCTGGACGGATCGAAACATTTCGAACCAGGTGGTTTCGGATAACGAAACACACCTGCTCCGGCGAAAGTGTGTTGCTCCAACCGGTCCTGCAACGTCTAACATAAGTACTTCTTCTGCTGCGGGAATAGAAAAGTCTGTATGAACTCCTATTTTCACATTTCCTCCTTTCAGGACCGTGAAAGCATTCGTAGCCCCTGTCCCATGCTCCGTTCCTGTCCCCAATTCAAAAAGTGGGTCTTGATAGGTGGCGAAAGGAAGGAAAGAATATGAGATAAAAAAGAACGGGTCGTCCGATGACCTACCTCGCTGTACAGCGAGGTTGCTCTACTTCTCTGAGCTAAGTCGGCACGTTTTTAGACCTCTAAAAGAAGCAAGGGCCAGTGTAATCAATCTCAAAAAAACGGCAAATCTCTCTCAATTTTCATCGAGAGACAAAAGGTGACTAACCCCATTTTTTTGCCGATTTTTAGGCTATGGAGTGTTATTGAATTGATAATATGTTTCTCCTGTAGCGTTAAACATTCCCTGCATTATAGATTGTAATTTTTCTTTTTCGTAAACATATATTCGATAACTTCCTTTTCCA
This sequence comes from Patescibacteria group bacterium UBA4473, assembly GCA_002389285.1. Lineage (GTDB taxonomy): Bacteria > Patescibacteriota > Gracilibacteria > UBA4473 > UBA4473 > UBA4473. Next base: position 1,037 of record DGOF01000045.1, on the reverse strand, counting down.
GGATCACTACACTCTTGTGTATTTTTAGCAATCAAGGTTCCATTTTCTACTGAACCATTTCCAGCGGTTATTGTTGCTGGTTGATGTGTAAATACACCTTGATGTGAAAATACATAATAGCTATCAACCACTTCTCCATTCATAGTCGAAAAGGTGTAATTATTCGATGGGATACCCCCATAGTTATAACAACGACTGGCAATCGTTCCTCCATTAGCCAATTCCCTAGATCCCAATCTCTGACCAGAAGTAAGAAGTACATAAGCATATTCTTCCCCAGGAGTAATGCCTGATGCATTTTCCGGAATAACTACATAGTTTTCTACCTTATCCGCTGGGGAACGGGATCCACGCCTTCCTCTGGTATAAAGGCTGTACTTTACAAAAGGTTCCCATTGTAAACCGAAGTCGGTGGGCAAAGCTGCCCCGCCGCCACTCCCCAAATCCGCCGCGGCGATACAGTTTTCTCCATTTTCATCACAATAATGAGAGGCTCCCATCGGACCTTCAACGTCTAGTGCCAATGGACTATCTAGTTGAGCACTGTGCCCATCCCTTATATTTCCCTTTATTTCATCCGGAATACTACTTCCCATAATCAGTACATTGGCCCTCGTACGCACCTCGCTGAGATCACAAAAGAGCTCTGTTGTATCTCCGTCATCATCACGATCATCAGTATCTATTGTCAAATTATTACATACAGGCTCCTGTTGGGCCAAAAGCATACCTTCTAATCTTTTCTTCGGCACAATATATTCTGGTCGATTCGCAAACCTTCCCCTGTTATTAATTATCTGTACATCAATCATATCCAGTCTTCCGTCTCCCGTGATATCCCCTCTGGCTTGTTGAGCCTGTGTTAACTGAGGCGGCCTTCCCGCCAAAAAATGACCAATTAACATCGCATCACTGCCATCCACCACCCCATCCTCATTCACATCTCCGTCTCCGCCTTCGAAGTAGACACTTCCGGCGACATGAAGGTCGGCTTGGGGGCTGGTCGTTCCAACCCCGACACTTCCACTTTTCAACAC
>DGOF01000006.1 GCA_002389285.1 Patescibacteria group bacterium UBA4473 | reverse complement strand
AGTAATCCCCCTCTCTCCGCCAGAACATACACTAATGGCACCTGATTCCTCTTCACTATGGTGGATAGTGTTTCGGGCTTTTTGCCTGTTTGAGCCTTTTAAACCGTTAGAGAATCTTTGATTCACAGGAGACTTGTATACCTATCTAGAGTGGGCACTAAGGGCGATATTTATTCGCCCTATATTCCTTATTTTCTAGTACAGAATAATTATCATCCTCCCAAGCCTCTTCATCTTCATAAGATTGAATCTCTGTCATTATATCTCGAATACTTCTCCCGCGAGTTTTGAGGGATTTGAAAATAAATTTTGAATCTAGGTTAAATGTATTGTTGTTCGATATGTTTTTCATGATTATTTAAGGTTAAAAAGTATGGTCAACCGACTTTTTGTCAATCACATCAAATTTATCAAGTTCCTCATTGTAAATGATATAGATCAATAAATTTGCGAGACTAAATAGCGCATAAAGAATATTAACCCACAGACTTTGATTATTGATGGCAAATATAACCTCAATAGCTGGTGCAATGATAGCGATTTGAACGAGATACTTGATGCTCAAATTTTGGTATCTAAAGTAGAAAACCATTATTTTGTAGGCTTTCAAAAGTACGATAATGTAGGCAATGTTATGAATAATGTTGTTAAAGTCAGGCTCAAAACTCGCCATTAAAAGATCTATCCCCATTCTGACGCTGTATATAATTAACGCCAGAATGGAGGTTAGAATGACTATCGTGAATACAAAGTCGGTATATTTTGTTATTTTTTCGATTTTTTTTCTTATAAGTTCCATTTGTATGAAATTAAGTAAGTACGCTCATCTGTTTTTGACGATTTCGTAGCCATCGTCGAACGAGTCCAAAAATCACGACCAAAATGGGCATAATAAGAACATTAACCCAACGAATAGTTGCTTTTGCCTCATCAGAGATAAGCTTAATTGGTCGATCCGTAATTTGTTTAGAACGGATAGAAATCAAAGATTCTCCAATCGTTAGAGCATCAATGGCATTACTCATAAATACTAAGTTTTCAGGTGAATTTTGAACAAATTCTCGGGTAATAAATCGAGTATTAGACACCAATAGAAATTTTCCTTCTCCCTCTCTCTGTGCCATTACGGCAAATGGAAGTGGTTCTCTCTCCTCTCTGGTAATACCAAACTCTTGTTGTGGATCGAGAGAGATCATCGTATCTGTCCAAACTTCTTTCATCTCAGGTTCTGTTGGTATTTCACTACCTCCTTCCTCAGATTTGCCCTCTTCCGAATCCTCTTCGCTCTCGACAGGAACTTTATTTAATTGTTTTCCTGGAAGTTCTTGATAGTAAGGAGAACTTTGCGCCAAAACCTCAATATTCACTCTATCTTTTTCGTTTATATCAATCGGACTCACCCAAGGGAAGGTAACACTCGGAAGATCTCCAGTAATGGCATTCTCCTTCGCCAAATCAACCGATTTTACCCACAAAGGATACGGCAGACTCATACGGAAAAATCCTCCTGAAAAACTAGCATTGTCATTTACTGCATCAGCTATAAGGCTGGTTCTAATGCCTATCCCATATTCATCTAGGATATTAGAAAAATCAGTCGTAGCGTTTTGGGTGAATGATCCGAGTACGTTAATAGTATCGGTCAAAAAGATAATATTTTTTCCTTCTGCAGAAAGTGAGCGTAAAGTTTCAAATTCTTCTTCGGTAAAATCTTCTGTTGCTCCAGCAATAATCAAAGTTTGCACTTCGGAAAGGTTTTCATCCTCCAACGTTACACTTCGTACTTCGTAGTTTTTAGATAAGACATCTCGCAATGGAATTTCATCTTCACCACCTTCTCGAAACCTTTGTTCCAAATTGCTAAGAGTTTTTGTTCCGTGATCGCTTAAAAAACCAATAATTGGGAGTTGCTCCGTAGAAACTTTTTTGATGGCAGAAGTAAGCTGATATTCAAAATCACTCAAGTCTGTAATAGCTGGCAGGGTTTCAAATTTGGTGAATCGTTCAGAGAACTCCGTCTTTGAATCATCTTCGGTTGTCACGGCTAAACCTAAATAGGCTTGTACGACTTGTTGTTGGTCACGTTCAATGACTTGTAATTGAAGCGGTAAAACACTAAATTGATGTACCCAACTTTGAGCCTCTTCATCCGTTTTTGGATCAAGAATGTCTAAATCAAGATTCCCGCCACTTCGAGATTCATACTCGTCCAGCATATCCTGAACATCTCGAGATAGGCTTTGTATTTGAGCTGGGATGTTGCTCGATATAAACGCTTTGATAGCAATAGGTTTCTCGGTGCTTTGCAAAATATCTTTGGAAGCCGTTGAGAGTGTGTAGTTTTTATTGGCCGTTCCGTCAAAACGAGCAAATGCAAACTGACTCCCAATATTAAGTACAATAGCGACTAGCACCGTAACCGCTGTGGCACTTCTCCAAAAAAGACGTTTTGGCCAAAAGGAAGCGGATAAAAAAGCCATATTAGCCAGTAAAAACACGCTGATAAAACTGACGTAAAAAATAAGGTCTCTGGTATCAATCACTCCACGAATCATAGACTTGTAGTGCGCTCCTAAACCAATTTGTCCTAAAATTTCTCCAATAAAGCTGGGGAAGAAAATCGTTATAAAGCCTTCTCCTACAATGTAAAAAGCAAAACAGACGAGGATAGAAATCAAGAAGGCGACAATTTGGTTTTTCGTGATAGCAGAAACGAGTAAACCAATAGAAATATAGGCACATCCAAGAAGTAATGCTCCAAGATAAGAAATCCAAACTACACCCCAATCCATATTCCCAAGCCACGCAACCGATAAGGCAAAAGGAAGCGTTAGGGCTAAAGCTAGTAAGAGAAAGAGTCCAATACTAGAGGCTTTGGCTAGGACAATTTTTATGGGGGATATTCCACTTGTAAATAAAGTTTCAATTGTTCCAGACCTGGTTTCCTCTGACCAAGACCGCATGGTGAAGCTGGGGATCAAAAATAGAAACGTCCAAGGTAATAAAAGAAAGAAATCCCGCATGTCCGCTTGCCCGAGTAAGAAGAATGTTCGAAAGAACATCCAACCACTAAAACTCAAGAAGACAGCCAAGAAGACGTACCCAATAGCGGAGTTAAAAAATATACGAAATTCTTTTTGAATGATGGCTAAAATTGATTTCATTTTTGTTGTTGGGTTAAGTGTCTAAAGATGTCTTCGAGCGAAGCTTTTTGCAATGAAAGACCGATTAAATCTAACTTTGCCTGAACGACTTTTCGAGCCACTTCTGCTCGACAGTCACTCTCGGCATGAAGGAGAAGTATGTGGTCAGTTTTCTCTACTTGAGTTACCTCTTTTATTGTTTCAATAGATTTTTTGGCTTTAGTTATATCAGACGCTTTCCCGTCAATTTCAATAGCAATGTGGAATTGAGCTTCATTACTCCCAAAAGATAGTTTTGATTTCTCACTTTCTTCAATTACTTGACCGTTATTAATCACCACTACATTATCAGCCATAGCTTCTACCTCTTGCATAATATGCGTCGAGAGAAGGATTGTTTTATCTTCTTTCCATGAAGCAATGAGCTCTCGGATTTCTAAAATCTGATTGGGATCAAGTCCGGTGGTGGGTTCGTCCAAGATTAAAATATCTGGATCATGGATAATGGCTTGGGCGAGGCCAACTCTTTGTTTATATCCCTTAGAAAGTTCTGAAATATCGAAGTAAAGTTTTTCACTTAAGCCACAAGATTTGGCGACACTTCGAATATGTTTCTCTCGTTCAGATTCAGGAATGCCGTGTATTTTGGCACTAAAGTCTAAGTGTTCCCACACATTAAGTTCTGGATAAAGCGGAGCGTTTTCAGGAAGGTATCCTATAGAGCTTTGGAGGTGTTCTCTGGTTTTTTCGGTTAAAACTTCTCCATCAATCACGACCTGACCACTACTCGCTTCTAAAAATCCAGTAATAATCTTCATAGAAGTGGTTTTCCCAGCTCCATTTGGCCCAAGCAAGGCCGTTATTTTTCCCTTTTCTATGGTAAAAGTCACTCCATCTAAGGCAATAAAATTTCCATAACGTTTTTGTATATTTTTGAGTTCAATCATTTTGTAGAGCGTTAATCAGTAATAATAGGAATAGTATCGGTTGAGATTGGCTCAACTGATTTCTTTGGTAAGGTTATCGTAAACGTGCCATCTTTGTATTTGGCTTCTGTAGCTGATTTGTCTACAGGATGAGGGAGAAGGATTTGACGTGCAAAACTTCCACTTGAGCGTTCGCGGTAGTAATACTTTTTTTCCTCATTTTCTGACTCGTCTTTCGCTTCTTTTTTCCCTTGAACTATGAGCCAACGATCATTTTTAACTTCTATTTCAATGTCCGCTGGACCAAAGTGTGGAATATCAATCGTTGCTACGAATTGATCTTCCTGTTCTTCTAAATCGAGTGGATAGTTATTGGCCATAGAAATTTTCGGAAAAGAAAAATCCGATAAATTACTGTGCCAACGATTCATAAAATTGCGATGGTAGGAAAAGAAAGGATCATCAAAAAATGGATCATTCCAAATATCTTGGTAAGTTTCTTTTCTCATTTCACGATCTCTATCCATATCCCACCAAAATGCTTGTGCAGAGCTAGTGAGTAAGATGAAAGATAGCAAAAAAGCTGGTATTATTTTTTTCATCATTAAAAAGGTTAGAAAATAATTAAACATCCCAGCCTCTCGAAAAAATAGAGAGACTGGGAACAAAAGGTTTACTTAAGAAGCTTTACCTTAAGACTTTTGCGTTTACTTTCCTCCCTTTTGGGGATTTCAATCGTTAATACTCCATTTTTAGAGCTACATTCTGCCTCTTCTAAATTAGCAGAAGCTGGAAATTGGAGCTTTTGGTAAAACGATCCACTCATTCGCTCGTTTCTGAGGTATTTACCAGAATTATCTTCAGATGAAGACGCTCTTTTTCCATGAATGATAAGAGCGTTATCTTCAATTTCAACCGAAACTTCGTCAGGATCAAAACCTGGTAAGTCCATTTGAGCGATAAATTTATGCTCTTCTTCACAAACATCCATGGCAGGAGTCATTTGATATTTGGTTGATCCATGGGTTTCACAAAATGGATCTTGAAAAAATGGGGAAGCTCCCCAGAAATCTCCAAAGAAATTTCCTAGACTAGAGTCAAAAGGAGATGGAGATTGGTTTGGCCGATGCCGAACGATTCTTGTACTCATGATGAATAAAGATTAAGAAATATTAGCAGTCACAAGTATAGACTGCCAAAAAAGAGTCGTCAAGAAACTTTTATTGACAAAGTCAATGATCTGAAGTTTTTATAAATTTTAAGGGTGAAAACGTGACCTATTCACTATGAGGAAAGGGCATTAGGACAAAGCCGAGTTTAGAATCTTGTTAAGCCTTATGGGGCTTGAAAGGCTTAAATAGAAGGGTTCGAATATGATGCACCCCGCCAGGAGAGTCTGTCTTTATCCCCCGGAGGGGGGTAGCGACAGACTCTTTTTGAGTGGGGGATGAGAACCCGGGTTCGATACGAGGAGCTAAGAAAAGAGGGCTTGCACTCTTTTTGTGCGACGACGTCACGAAGTAATCCCCCTCTCTCCGCCAGATTTTTTTGCATATATTTAAACGGCGCTCTATCATGGAGTTTGCAAGGTTTTTTAATTATCATTTTCTTTCTGACATGTCCTTTAAAAATAAAATAAATCATTCTGTATAAAGCTGGGTAGAAAAAAAGATTATTAGTGAACAGCAACAAGTTTTAATACTGAAAGATGTAGAAGAAAATACTTCCACGGGAGTTTTCTTTAAAATCCTTGCCACGATTGGAGCTTTGTTCATAGGGATTGGCGCTCTTTTATTAATCTCCAGTAATTGGGCCTACTTACCCAAGCTTCTTAAATTAATCTTTATCTTGCTTATGCCCGTCGTGGGTATTTTGGGCGGATACTATTTGAGTTATATCAAGGAAGATTTTAAAAAAATAGGAGATGCTTTTATATTTCTCGGGACCCTTTTCATTGGAGCCTCGATCGCTCTTTTGGGACAATTATACAATATGGATGGCTCCGTTTTGAGCTTACTTGTTTGGTGGTGTATTCTTACCATTCCGGTCACCTTTTTGTTTCGATTTAAATCTCTCGCTTTTATAACGATTTCCCTCTTCTATCTGAGTATTTTTTATTTGCTAGATGATAATTCTTTTTTTCATTGGTGGTTTGATGAGGAACAGTTGATACGGATCTTTACGCTCATACCTTTCAGTATTGCAGCGGTGAGTTATTTCGTTCGCAAGACCGTCGGAAAAAACTTCGCCCCTGTTTTAAGCGTATTCGCACTCGTCTCTCTTAAGCTTTTGTTTTTATCTTTATTTGTCGGAACTTTAGATGAGGAGCTTTCCTTATTAGGACGCTCGATGGGATCATTAATTTTTCAACATATTTTATTTTTAGGGGCGGTGTTTTTGGTTATGTGGTTGGCGAATAAAGAATATAATTTAGTACTGAGAAGTACGACTTTCTTTTGGTTAGGGGTTTTCCTCATTGCTAAATATTTTGATTGGGTTTGGAGTTATCAACAAATGGGAATCTCCCTGGTATTATTTGGATGTTTTTTGATGCTTTTGGTTTATGGGTATATCAAGGGAACTAAATACTGTGAAACGCTTAAAAAAGAAGGCCTTCAGGCAGAAAATAATTCATAAATACATATAAATGGAGAAAAATAATAAAATTAGTCCGAAAGTTTTGTTTAGTATTTTGGGGGCTTTGGTCCTTTGTTTTTCGGGCATAATCATCATTAATGAATATACGCTTGTTTCTGGAGAAGAAGTTTTTTTGAAAACAGTGCCGGTTGACCCCCGAGATATTTTGCGGGGAGATTATGTCATTTTGCGTTATGAAATTGAGCGAAATGAAAAAGTTAAAACATTCATTGCGCAGGAGAAGCTTTCTGCGGGAGATGTTTTTTACCTGATTCTTAATAAAGACGAAAAAGACCTGGCGACCTTGGATCGATTGGCTTTAGAGATGCCTAAAGAGGCCTTGTATATAAAAGGGGCCGTAGGAAAGGGGGGATGGAGAGGGGCTGCTGTTGAGCTTGGTATCGGAAAGTATTTTGTTCCTGAAAAAAGAGGACGGGAGGTCGAAAGAATACGAGGGGGCTTAACGGTCTTGGTAAGTGTTGATAAACTGGGAAAGGCCCTGATAAAAGATCTGTATTACAAAGAGAAAAAAATTGATTTTAAAAATGATAAAATACTGTGAAATACTGAGTTAATATTAGGGAGTTGTGTGCGCGAAATCAGCCCATTGAAGAGCTCCTTACTGTAATTTCTTTCGTGCGCGTGGTACTGTGCGATCATATGAAGAAAATTGTGTTAGGATTTTTTTTCCTTCTTGTTTTGATGGCTTTGTATTTGTTGTGGCCCTTAGTGCTGCCACAAGAAACGAAGTGGGTTTTTTATGATAGATCGGGTGTTATTTTATATTCGGAGGAGGATTATGATGCTTCTTTTGAGTCCGATTTGAGTGATTTTGTGCCCTGGGTTTTGGCGGTGGAAGATCAACGATTTTATGAACATATCGGCGTGGATATAAAATCTATTGCGAGAGCCTTCTACCAAAATCATGTTCAAGAGCGCATCGTTTCGGGGGCTTCTACGCTTACCATGCAATTGGTTCGTCAATCTTATTTAGAAAATGACGAAAGAAACGGGTGGTACAAGATGCGACAAATTATGCTGGCGCTTCGTTTAGAGTCTCAATACTCAAAACAAGAAATTTTTAATCATTACGCTCGATCGGTTTATTTGGGAAAAGGAGTAAGTGGGTTTTTTCAGGCCTCAGAATTTTATTTTTCAAAACCACTCGAAGCGCTTTCTACGGGAGAAAAAGCACTCTTGATTGGGATTCTTCCTCGTCCTGAGGGGTGGAATCCCATAGATCATCCGGAGAAAGCCAAAAAACGAAGAGATCTTGTGTTGTCGATTTGGGAAGAAAAAGAACTTATTCTTCATGAAGAAAGTACGTATTGGAAAGATCAGCCTGTTTTGACGAATCTTGCTGCATCATCTGATATAACCGCGCCTCATTTTATTTATTGGGTGAAGGCACAGTTGGGAGACGTTCTTCCGAAAAATAGGCAACAACTCCATGTCTATACGACGCTTGATAAAAATTGGTACCGTCAGATTCTCGATATGTCTCGTAAAATGGTTCCTGATAAGGACCAACGGAATGTATCTAATTCGGGCGTTGTTGTCCTTGATGAAGAGACAAATATAAGAGTGATGCTTGGATCGGTTGATTTCTTTGATGCAGAGATAGAGGGCGCTGTGAACATAACGACCTCACAGAGAGAAATGGGATCAACCCTGAAGCCATTTTTGTTCGCCCTCGCTCTTGAGCAAGGACGATCTCCGTTGGAAACGGTAGATGATCTTCGACAATCTTTCCTTGAAGGGGAGGGGGCTTATGCTCCTCGCAATTATAATCCTCATATTGAACATGGACGGGTTCGGTATCGCGAAGCTTTAGCCGGGTCTTATAATATTGGAGCGGTAGATCTTCTGAGTGATATGGGCGTAAACTCTTTTTATTCTTTCTTACAAACACTTGGTTTTCGTATTTCCAAAACACCAAAAGAAATTGGACTGGCCTTAGTTTTGGGATCGGGGGAATCGCGTCTTCTAGACCTAACTCGTGGATTTTCTACCTTTTTAAAAAGGGGCGAGATCTTTCCGGCTCGATTTTTTACAACGATAAAAGATGAACAGCAAAATATTCTATTGGAAGCGGATCAATATTTTCCGAAATCAAAAAAAATAATGAAACCTTCTACGGCGGAATGGATCCTCCATGCACTTTCTGATAATGCGGGACGTTGGTCTAATTTTCCGCAAGGGAATGCCCTCGAACTAAATTTCCCGGTCGCAGTAAAAACCGGAACGAGTCAGGATTTTCGAGATAACTATGTGGTGGGAACTTCGACTGATTATACGGTTGGTGTCTGGGTCGGTAATACCGACGGCACCCCTATGCGGTCGAGCTCGGGACTTTCTGGTGCGGGTCCGTTATGGCACACCATCATGCGGATGCTTCATCCTCAAGGATCGGGATCCTTTGACTGGCAGTCGGAGCGGAAAGAAGTCACGGTTTGTCGGAATGCTTGGGAGGATCCTCAGTCTTGTGCGGAGACTATGGGGGAATTCGTTCTTTCTTCTGATCAAAATGGCTCTATTTCTGAGCCGAAAATTTCAATATCTTTTCCATCGCAGGGAGATCGATTTCATCCTCAGTCTAAAATTACGGTAAAAGTACGGGATGAAAAGCACAAACCCTATCAAGTTTTTTTAGACGATCAACCGGTAGAGAGTCTTCTTCATTCGCTTACCCCGGGAAGACATATTCTTTCGGTTACACAAGACGAAGCCTCGGACGCCATTGAAATTTTTGTTGAATTAGAGTAGTTTTTTACTGCTTTAATCTCTTTCTATGAAACGATTTTTCCTCAGTGTTCCTATGTTTTTGGTCATCGGATTTCTTTTTGGTTGTGAGGTTGAAAAGCAAACGCCTCTCCCCGTAGAAATTATAGAGGAAGTTCTTTCGGAAGAGGTTGTAGAAGAGATTGTAGATGAGGTGCCAGAAGCGGTGATAGAAGAAGCTCTTCATAATGCGGAGCTGGTATTTGTTTCTCCAGAAAATAATGCAAAGGATATCATCGGTAAAACGCCGGTAACTTTTATGTGGAGCAAACCTCTGTTTGCGCTCCAAAACACCAGGGATTCTCAAAAAGCACTCGAAAAATCAATCCAGATTAGTCCTCCCATGAAAGGCAGTTGGCAACAGTTAGGCTCGACGGGGGTTCTTTTTGAACCGAAAGAAGCGTGGCAACATTCAACCCACTATGTTTTTACACTTCCTTTTTCGGAGGCGTCCTACAATTTCACAACAGCAAAACCTCTTATCAAAGAAATACGAGATCATTCATTAATAGAACAAAAAGAATTGGAAGTTGTCCTCAATCAGGAAGTATCATTGGCATTTGCTCAAAAAGTTGAGTTTATCCCAGCGTTAGATTTTGAGGTTACTTATAAAAAAGAAGACAAAAAAACACTGCTCTATTCGCCAAAAGAAGCCTGGCCAGAAAATGCTACGTTTAAGTTTGTCCTTCCAAATAGCACGGAATACGAGGCTTCCATTTCGCAGAAAAGTTACAAGCCAACTTTTCAAACCATAAGACCTTTTTTGATAGAGAATATGTATTTCCCCAATGATGTATTTTCTTCTTTTTCAATTCGAACCAATAGTAAGTTTTCACAAAAAGATTTACTCGATCACTTAACGATTGAGCCGATTGATCCGGGGGTCTGGACGGACTATGTTTCAGATTTCAAAAAAAACATAGCGACTGATTATAAATCACAATACGCATGGCTTAGTCCGGTAGGGAAACGCTGGAAGGCTCATCAAGAATACACTATTCGTATCTCAAAAGATTTTACAGATCAATATGGACGGACGTTACTCAATGATTATGTGTCAACATTTAATGTCCAATATCCGAATAAACTTCAGGGGGTATATTTCCCCAGTAAATGGACCACGTATCAAACCGGAACGTTCCCGGAATACTCCGCGAAATATTCAGGAAATATTATAAGTCCGGTGCTCTCCTTGGAACGCGTTTGGCCCCATCCCTCAAAACAAGAAATAGCTCTCGATTGGAAGCCGTCATTTGATAAGGAAAATGTTGAGACCTTACCCTTGAGTGAAATTTTTTCGGAAACGATTGGGACACAAGCTTCGGGGGTATACGAAGCAACGCTGAAATATAAAATTGGGAGTGCAAATAGTGCGGGAAGATTGTACGAAAGAAGTGTCGTCAGTCTCTTTGGAGTGGGTGATTTTTTGCTGGAAGCAAAAGAAGTAGCCAATGGAGATTATCAAGTTTGGGGACACACGGTGGAGGGAGAAAAACTTCAAATTAATACTTCTTATACTGTCTTAAATACAGGGGCTTATAATCAATCAGAATTTAAAGTACAAGGCCCCTTTGACGATTCAATTGAAGCCTCTTCATCTTCACAACTCGGAGGTATTCTTTTGGCACAATCTGGAGATCTTTGGGGGGTTGTGTCGGCAAGTCGGTCTCTTTCTCCCCATGATCTCCCGGTGAGTTTTAGTCCCTGGAAGTATAAGCAGGATTCTCGATCAGTTGGATTTTCAGATCGTCCATTATATCGACCAGGGGACACTGTTTTCTTTGAAACTCTCTTTCGAGAATTACAACTTCATGGCAAAAATTTTCCACTGAAAGAGCTCGATCGAAGTGTTGAGCGACCCTACAAAATCTCGGTTCAGGATCCACAATACAAGGAGATCTTTAGCACGGAATCACAAACGAAAGCTGGGGGGTTGTCCAGCGAGTGGAAAATTCCTTCCGATGCCTCGCTTGGAGCTTATAGCATAGAAATACAGCTCTTTGATTCTTCGGAAAGCGCTTCTGAATATGGTTCGGTAAAGATTCCTCTTTATGTTACAGAATATAGAAAACCTGATTTTTTGGTCTGGGGATCTTTTGATACGGATAAAGCCCTTTGGCAACAAAAATACACGGCCAATGTGAAGGCCGAATATGCCTTCGGGGGGACTCTCGCGGGAAAATCTGTTGATTATAAAGTTTCGCTTTTTGGTCATGAACCGAGTGATTGGTGGTGGAGGGCTCCTGGAAAAAAGGACAAACTTCTCACGGAGGGAAAAGGAACATTAGATGAAGAGGGAAATCTTCATATTCCTATAGATCTTGATATCTCTCTTGAATCAGAAGAGGGTACCGACACGGAAACTCAATGGCAGGTCTTAACGATTGATGCGACCGTATTCGCCAGCAAAGGAGAGAAGTCATCGTTTCAAACCTCGGTTCCTTTTTATGCTTCTGAGTATCAATTAGAACTCGATCGTTTGGCCTATTTTTATCAAGTTACGGACACAGAGATAAATTTTTCTGGAAAAGTAACGGATCTCGAAGAGGCTCCAAAGAAAACAGAGGTAAAAGCAGAACTCATCCGGCGTAAGTGGGCACGAAATGACCGGAAAGAGGCCAGTGGCGACTATGTTGGGGAATGGCATTGGGTGGAAGAACTTGTTCAGGAAGAAACCCTCTCGAGTGATAAAAAGGGTGTCTTTTCGGGGATCTTTCCTCGACCAGAAACGGCGGGGCAATATCGATTGCGTGTAACGGCAAAAGATAAGAAAAAGAGAGCCGTTTCTGCGCAGGGGAATTTCTATGTTTGGACCCCCGAACGAGATTCGTATGTGATTCGTCAAAATAATTTAAATAATATTTTACCGGTCTTTTTGGAACGCGATGAATATGAAATAGGAGATCGGGCAACGGTGCTCTTTCCTCATACCGAATGGGAAATCACCAGAGCGCATGTAACGCTCGAACGGGGGGAACTACTTGAAACGCTTGAGGCCGATCTGGTAAACCAAACGGCTCGTTTTGAGGTTGAATCTTGGATGGCGCCTAATGTGGTGGTTTCGGTACTGCTGGAAGGAAAAGATGAGACGGGAAAGCCTCGCGTAAAGTGGGGGGCTATTGATGTCACGGTAAAAGATCCAATGCGAGCATTAGACGTTCAAATAATTCCCTTAAAAGACACTTTTAAGCCGGGAGAAACAGCTCAAGTAGAAGTGCGAACGAGTATCGCTGGACAACCAGCTCCCGCGCAAGTAACGCTTTCGGTTGTTGATCAGACGCTTCTGGCATTAAAGGCAAGGCGTCCTTTGAATCTCTCTGAAACGCTTTTGGCAAAGCTTCCTCTTGGTGTAAAAACGCTCCATACCGCGGGAAGTTTTGTTTCGGAACAAGAACTTCAAGCGATCTATGAAAAAGTAAAAAATATAAAATCGGCGTTTGAAAATCCTTTTGGTGGCGGGGGAGGAAAAGGGGACCAAGAGGCCTCCGCGGGGGACGGTCGTGTTGATAAGCCCCGAGGAGATTTTCGTGATACAGCCGCATGGCTTTCACAGATACAAATTGATGCCAGTGGGAAAAAAATAGTTGATATTACTCTGCCGGATAATTTGACGACTTGGAATGTTTGGGCTGTGGGAAGTACGGATGAGAATGCATTCGGTGAAGGAGAATCAAGTTTTAAGACAACGCTTCCGCTTCTTATTTCGCCTATTACTCCGAATTTTTTCCGATACGGAGACAAGACGCAGGCTGGACTTCTTATTCGAAGAAATACAGACACCTATCCATCAGAAAAAGTTCAGGTTACCTTTGATCTGACCATGCCGGGGCAGGATCCAATACGACAAGAACAAACCCTCAAAATAAAAGATGAACAAAGGGTCCTCTTTGATGTTGAAATTCCCTACAGCCTTGAATCTTTTCAGAAAGAAGATCAAAACGTTGTCGTAGATTTTTCTATTCGAGGACTTAAATCAGATTTGAGTGATAGTATAACGCTTGCGAGAAAACTTGTGCCGCCAACGATTACTTCTACCGCAGCAAGCTTTGTTCGCGTAAAATCGGCCGGTATAACAGAGCTTTCTGCAAGTAATGATGCCCTGAAATCCGTACTCAAGATGCGTGTTTTTGGAACGCTTTTAGAACATCTTTCAATGTATGTTAACCGAGCGAAGCAGGCTAACTTTGGATGTTCAGAGCAATTGATGACCTATTGGACTTCGAATATTTTACAAAATCAAATCTTTGCGCTTGTTGGGAAAAAGACATCATCACAAGATCTAAATAAGCAAAAAGAAGCTTTGCAAAAAATTCTTAAAAACCAAAAATCAAATGGAGGATTTGGTTTTTGGCCCGGATCCTCAATGGCAAGTCCCTGGGGCACGACGCATATACTGGAATTTGCTCCGGCTTTCTCAGACGCTGGCTCTCCCTTCCCGGCATTCGCATTGCAAAACGCTCGGAATTGGTTGAAAAAAGAAATTTTCAAGACTTCTTGTGCGGGACATTTTTGTGGGATCATGGGAGATACGGTGCGCCAACAAGCGGGCTTCATACTCTTGCGAGATGGACTGCTTAAGAAAACTGATCTCGAATTTTTATCCTCATTTCTCAAGACTTTTGAATCAAAAATTTGGTTTATGAAGTCTGTTCACTTAGCGGGGAAAGAGAATGTTTCGCCCTCTGTTCAAAAAATTACGGAGACGATCGAAACACAGATAAAACAGCAGCTGAAAATTCGTGATCGTTATGCTTTCTGGGAAAAAGATGAAAATAATGCGTATGATTTCTTCACACAAAATGAACGACTGACGGCATTAGTTTTTGAGGCTTGGGTGCAAGAAAATATTTATCCAGAACTGCATGACAGCATCGCGCGATATCTTTCACAAACCAATGAAAACATATCGGGGAATACGGCCTTACGGATTTTGATCGCCCTGAGAGATTATCAAAAGACTCTGCCAGAAAATAATTTCCCGGCTTCATTTGTGATCGAAGCTGAGGGGCTGGATGCGTTTAAGGGAAAACTTAATACTCCGATAGAGACGGTGAGTGCTACTGAGATGCTTGATCCAGGAGCATTATATAAACTTAACTATAAATCTGAGAATGAAAAATCATATTTCCTCGATGTAGAACTTCAGGAGGTTCATAAGGCCAAAGATATGCAATCGGTCAGTCATGGATTTTGGATTGAACGGAATATTTGCGATTTATTTGATGAGGATTGTGAAAAGCCTTTAACAGAACTTGAGATTGGTAAAAACTATCAGGTGCAAATCAAGGTGGTCACGAATGCCTCGCATCGACAAGTCATGGTTCAGGATACTATTGTTTCGGGGGCTGATGCGGTGAACTTTGATCTTGATAACGAAGATAAGCGTTTGAAAAAACCAGATCCGAAAGCTGTGTGTTATGGTTGGTGCCAGCCTTTGGTTGCGCACAAAGAATTTTACTTTGATAAAGCTCGGTTTTTTGTTGAAAACATGCGACCGGGAACTCATCAATTTTCATATATTCTGAAAGCAAGACTTCAAGGGGAGTACGAACAAAGTGCTCCGAAAGTAATAGAGATGTATAATCCAGAAGTTATGGCGACGGGGGTGGGTGAAGTTTTGACTATCAAGCGCGAAAAATAGGGGGGTTTCGTGTTGGGGAATTTTCTTGAACATTAAATCTCTCTTAAATATTTGTGACACAGGGTTTTTCTTGTATCGTGGATTGGCATGAAACAAGAAGTTGCGTTGGATATTCTTAAATCAGGGAAAAATGTTTTTCTCACTGGATCCGCTGGGTCGGGGAAGACGTATGTTTTAAATCAATACATACAGTATCTTCGTGATCGTGGGGTGCCAACGGCCGTGACCGCGTCGACGGGGATTGCCGCTGTGCATTTGAGTGGGCAGACGATTCACTCGTGGTCCGGGGTGGGGATTCGGGATGAGATTACCGATCGTGATCTTGAAAAAATAGCGAAGAAAAAGCCCGTACGTGATCGCGTGACGAAGGCGCAGGTCTTGATCATCGATGAGATTTCGATGCTTTCGGGCCAAACTTTAAATAACATTGATAAGATTCTTCGTTTTTTAAAAGTGAGTTTTGATGCTTTCGGGGGGATTCAAGTGGTGGTCTGTGGAGATTTCTTTCAGTTGCCGCCCGTGAGTAAAATTCCTCAGCCCAGTCATAAAAAATTCGCTTTTATGTCAGATGCTTGGGTGAAGTCCAGTTTTAATGTGTGTTATTTGACGCAGCAGTTTCGTCAGAGCGAAGGGCTTTTGTCAGATATTTTGCATCAGATTCGAACGCAGGATTATCAAGATGATATGGAGCTGATTATTCAGGAAAAAATAGAATCTTCTCAGGAAACTGATAGTTCGGTCACGAAGCTTTTTACGCATAACATTGATGTGGATCGGGTGAATCAAACGCAGCTTGATGCGCTTGAAACACCTCAGCGTATTTTTGCTTCGGTGAGTCGCGGGAGTAAAGCGATCGTTGATTCTTTTAAAAAATCTATTTTGGCGCCTGAGATTTTGTATCTCAAAGAAAAGGCGCGGGTGATGTTTGTGAAAAATAATTATGAGGCGGGGTATATGAATGGGACGTTGGGTACGGTGATTGGGTTTGATGACAAAGAAGGATGGCCCATGGTGGAGACCGAAGACGGCGTGACGATCACGGTAGGACCGAGTGATTGGTCGATGATGGATGAATACGGTCAGGTGGTGGCGTCTTATGCGCAGATGCCCTTGCGATTGGCCTGGGCTATCACGGTGCATAAGAGTCAGGGAATGACGCTGGACAGCGCTGAAATGGATCTGTCGCGGACGTTTGAAGCGGGACAGGGTTATGTGGCGTTGTCGCGTGTGCGTTCGTGGGAAGGCTTGTTTCTGAAAGGCTGTAATGATCGTACGTTTCAGCTGGATGGTTTGGCGATCAAGGCCGATGAACGGTTTCAGGAGCTTTCCCATCAGTGTGAAGCGGTTTTGGGATCTGGGGACGTGTTACAGAAGTTGTTTGATGATTTTGTTTTGCGTTCGGGGGGGACGACCGATCAGAAAGCTATTGCTTCCAATCAAGCGGAGCAGGGCGTGTTTAAGATTCCGGAGAAGAAA
>DGOF01000037.1 GCA_002389285.1 Patescibacteria group bacterium UBA4473 | reverse complement strand
TCCGACGATTCCTATTTTTAAGTTCATGTAACTTTTTTAATGCTTTTTGGGAAAAATAACAATATAATGACGTCATGTTTACTCTCGTTGTTATCCGGCATGGTCAAAGTGAATGGAATTTAAAAAAGCTTTTTACGGGTTGGACGGATGTCCCTATGACCGAAAAAGGGATCGCTGAAGCGCATCAAGCCGGACAGCTCCTCAAACGCGATGGCTATAATTTTGATCTGGCCTATACATCTTATCTTTCTCGGGCCATTGATACGCTGGATATTGTTTTGGATGAACTCGGGCAATCCGATCTCGAAATTATCAAAGACTGGCGTTGGAACGAACGTCACTACGGTGCCTTACAGGGAAAAAACAAGGAACAGATGGCCGAAGAAGTCGGTGCCGAACAGGTCCATCTTTGGCGACGAAGCTTTGATGTTCCGCCTCCGGCTCTCGATGAAGCTGACCCACGACATGCAAGTCATGAGGCTCGCTATAAAGATCTTTCTCCCGAGCAAATCCCCGAAACAGAAAGCCTCAAGGATGTCATTGCACGCTTTATGCCACTTTGGAATGAAGATATTTCTCCGCTGATCAAGCAGGGCAAAAATATTATTATTTCCGCGCATGGAAACACCATCCGCGCGCTGGCGAAACATCTCGAAAATATTTCTGAGGATGAAATTACCGGCCTGGAAATTCCCACCGGAGTTCCGCTGATCTACAAACTCGATGACGATCTCAATCTGATCGAGCGGTCTTTTTTGGAAAAATAGGCAACATTCGCGTATGATGCTTTTGTCTATGAAAGTAAAAAATCCTGGTATATCTCTTTTAGTGGCGTTGGGCGTCTCGGCGCTGACGATGGTGATCGCTATGGCGGTTCTCCAATCCGTCACGAAGACCTTTGTTCAGGGCCAAGGTATGGAACAATCCAACCAGGTTTTTTTCGCGACAGAATCCGGTCTTGAGGCGGGATTTTATCATCATAATGCACGCGGCGCGGGACTGGTTATCGCTGGAACCGATATCGCCCATACCGCTATTGATGCCACGGCAACCTGGGACATTGATGGTCGTGCTACAGCTTATACGGAACCGCTCCGTGAATACCAAAAAGTTGAAATTCCTCTGTACTGGGATAGTGCTGCAGATATTACCACCGCCCATGATCCAACAAGCGGAAAGATTCTCAATGCAACAGAGCCCTTTACGCTAACCTTTAACCCCGACGCAGAGACGCTTGGTATTGATTTCAAGGCGCCCAATCCTCCAAATGAAGTCGTCATTGATTGGAAGCTTTTGGCTTATAACACTGAGGCAGGAACCGATCGTTGGGAGACCTTTGCCCCGGCCGAAAATCCATCCGGCATTTGTTCTCGTGATAATTGGATTGATTATTTACCGTTTGTCTGTGAAACCAACCTGAATACGATTGCTAAAACAGAGATTATATCAAATGCTTTTCTTAAGGGCCAAGTCCTCCCCGGTAATACCACTCCCGGATTCAATGACTTTTATGCTTCTACTGATCATGAAAAATATAAACTTTCTTTTCAGGCTTTACTACCATTTGAAGATTCTGCCTCTGACACGACTATTTCGGGGATCCCGCTTTCGCTTTCTTTTACCAGAACACCTGATTTCCCGCAGCCTTTTTACCACCTGACGGCCACCGTCAACAAAGGCGCCTACCAACGCAGTCGCACGCTGACCATCCCGGAGCGTACGACGCTGAGTGCGTTTGATTATGTAATTCTTGATTAATTTTTTTCATGCAAGCCACGATCTACCACAAACCGACCTGTCCCTACTGCCAGAAAGCCATGGCCCTCCTGGAGGAAAAAGATATTCCTTTTGAGGCCATCAATGTCCTGGACTATCCCTATGAACGCGCGCGTGTTTCGGCAGAAAATAATAACTTTCCTACCGTGCCGATGATCTTCATCGATGGCGAATTTGTGGGGGGCTATGATGACCTCGTGGGCAGCCCGGATGATGATTCTGAAGACGAGGAAGAATAGCACCTACTTGACTTTATTTCTAAAGCAAGTATTTAATGTGCGATGACAAAAGAATCACTGCTTCCCCCCGAGATTGCTCAACGCGTCCAGGCGCTTTTTGAAGCGCATGGCATTGATCATATTTGTAATACCTGTGGCGAAGGCGTCTTCCAAAAAGCCCTGGAGAAAGCTCGATCAGGCGCTCTCAATGCGATCAATGTTATTTTTGATCAGATGGAAGAACCGTCCGCTGCAATAGAGGAAGATCCCCCGAAAAAAGGATTTACAATAAAAAGACGTGCGATGAACCTCTCAACGCTTCCCCCGTCTGAGCACTTTGAAAAATGGCTCGAAGATCATTCCCACGCTTCATACACCGAACAGGGATTACTCCAAACGCTCTATGGTCTTTTAAGTGATCCTTATCCGGACGCCATTGCACGAGCACAAAAACTTCTCTTTGCCATGGAAGAGGACATAGATTCTGCACGAGCCTACAAAGTAGCTTTGCAGGTATTTTTTAGAGCTGGAATCGAAAATCAATGCCTCAATATACCCCGCATGAAAGAGCTCCATGAAGCCTTTCAATTTTCTGAAAAAGACCTCTCTGTTTCCTTTGAACGCATTATTCAGTACACCCTCGAAACACAGTGTGACTTTGAAGACTATGTCTTAAGCACGCATCCTCAAGATATCAAACTTAAGGACTGGCACCCACTGGATTTCATTAAATTTCTCAATCAAATCCTCGAAAACTTTGATACGGATGAAGTGCTTTATCTCGTGATGACCGATCCTGTTCTACAGGTTGTTCTTCAGGGTCTGTATCTTCAGGAAAGTTCTGGAAATCAGCATGCATCAATTATAGAAGGTCTTCAGTGCTATATTTCTGAAGATTCTTGGGACCAAATACAAAGAGTACCGGTGAGAGTCACGCCTTCCGAAATCTAAAACGCTTTACGCCGCCTCTTTCTCTTTCCACTCGTCCCACTCTTTCTCGAGTTCTTCATGCTGGCCGGTTTTGTACATTTCTATGACCTCTGACACAGAACCCATCGTCTGCGTCGCAAAGTCTATAACATCCGCCACTTCCGTGTCATAGGCGCCGATCGTCTTCCCTCCGTCGAGCTTAATCGCAGAAAGCTCTGTCAGGCCCTCAATCAAATCTACATCCGTCAAAGGTGCATCTTCTTTTGCATCAGCCTGATCATGAAGCCCTTCATGGATCATCACGTGCTCTCTGATATTATCCTCCAAGAGTATGTCTGCATTGAGCTTGGCGACGCCCGTCTGACGATTGTACTGTCCGGCTATTGTATCCCCTAGGTTTTGATCTATTTCAAAATCCGAAACACCCGTTTCGGTTTGAACAAAAGCTAACTCACGTCTCACCCGCGCGACAAATATTTCAGCCGCTTCTTCTGGGACGGGAAGCCCTTCGAGGACTTCTGCCTGAGGATCTTCGACGGAGCCAAGATATTCAGTGAGTTTCATCACCCTCTTTGTACCAGAAACAAAGGAAAAACCAAGCTTTTTCTTCTTTATTTATTCCCCCCAACACTTGACACAGCACCACAAAAAACTAATGTCGCAACACTTTTGAAAAAAAGTAGCTCTTTGACAGGAACTCTCTCAGGAGAAAGCTGTCTGTTTTTACGTAAAAATTAACTTCCTTTTTGGAGGAAAAGTTCTTTTTTCGAAGGCAGACATTCTTTCTCCTTCGTTCAATTTTGTTTTGCAATTTCATTTGATTCATTTCTCCCCGCACCCCAAACATCCAAATCCTGAGGAGGATTATTATGGATAAGTCACCCCTCACCCTACAACCCGGGGTCCTTAACGGCCCCGAAGCCCGTGCGGTCTTTGCGGATGCGAAGATCCATGGGTATGCATTGCTCGGCGTCAACTGTATCGACTCCGGCAGTGTCAACGCGGTCCTTCACGCCGCATCCGAAGCCAAGACGGTCGCCTTTATTCAGGCGTCCGACGGCGGTGCCACCTTCTTTGGCGGCAAGCCTCAGGGCGATCCCATCGCCGGCGCCATTCGCATGGCGTATGATGTACACCGCGCTTCAGTGCAGTACGGCGTACCTGTGATCCTTCACACGGATCACGCAAGCCGCAAAAAACTTCCGTGGCTCGAAGGACTGATCGCCGAAGGCGAGAAGTTCTATGCGAGAACGGGTCGTCCGTTGTTCACCAGTCACATGGTGGACTTGTCGGACGAAGAGTTGCCGGCCATCATCAAGGTGAGCCAAGAATGGCTCACGCGTCTCGCTGCTCTGGATATGATGTTGGAAACCGAAGTGGGTCCAACGGGCGGCGAGGAAGATGGCGTGGACAATTCAGCTCTCGATACAGAGAAGTTGTACACCACACCAGAAGACATCGCCACCGCGTTTTTGGCTCTCAATCCGATCAGCTCCTGCTTCACCATTGCCGCTGCATTCGGCAATGTCCACGGGGTTTACAAGCCAGGGAATGTCGTTCTGAAGCCGAGCTTGCTCGGTGAATTCCAGGCCGAAACAGCCCGGCATCTCGACCTCGATCCGGACGCACATCCCGTGGATTTTGTCTTCCACGGGGGGTCTGGTTCCAGCCAGACCGAAATTGATGTGGCCATCGCAAACGGGGTCGTGAAAATGAATTACGACACCGGAACCCAGGCCGCACGCTTCCACGCGCTCGGCGAATACGTGTTTGCGCATCCCCATGCTGCGCTCTGCACACTTCATCCGGTGACCGGCGACCCGCTCAAAAAGCAGTTCGACCCGCGGGCCGCTCTGGCAGCCTCTGAAGCTGGCATGACCGCAGAGGTACTGAAAATGTACCGCATGCTGAACTGCAACAACATTCTGGCGAGCTAGGAACTCACCAGTCCTTCGAACGAAGGAGTTACCAGGCGCAACACTCGTTGTTGCGCCTGGTTTCCTTTACCTCAAAATAAACCCTTTCTCTATTTAAATTTGACTTTCCCCTGTAACCCAGACTACAATTCGCGTGTTTTGTATCTTTTAATCCTTTCCTCAGATGCGAAAGTTATTTGCACTTTTGATGGGACTAGCTCTTGTTGGTTGTAGTTCTAGCAGCGAAGACGTTGCTGAAGCTCCTGCCGAAGAGATGGTTGCCGAAGAAGCTGTTGAAGCTGAGGTTGAAGCTGTGGCCGAGGTAGCTGAAGAAGCTGCTGAAGTTGTAGTTGAAGCCGAAGTTGAAATGGCCGAAGAAGCTGACGACATGGAAGAAGCTGTTGAAGCTGCTGACATGGAAGAAGCCGTCGCTGAAGACGACTCTGATGTTTTGGAATAGAGTTTCTCTTTTCTTGTAAACTTTCAAAAACCCTGGCTTTTCTTACGTCAGGGTTTTTGGTATACCCATGCCAGACTCCTTGTAATTGGAAAAAATAATCAAAAATTCTTATGACATTGCGACTCCAAGATTCTTGGCCCTGGCCTGATATCCTTGACCCCCATGATCCAAAATTTTCGGATATGTGGGAGAAGATAAATCATGATTGTAAAACAGAAACGGTCTACCCTCCTCAAAATCAAATTTTTCGAGCTTTTGAGCTCTGTCCATTTGATAAAGTAAAAGTAGTACTTCTGGGACAGGACCCTTTTTATCAAGAACCCAAAACCACTCAGGGTCCTCCCAAAGCCAATGGGCTCGCCTTTTCTATTTCTGAAGACCATCCAATCGATAGTTCGCTCAAGAACATGTTTCAAGAGATTCATGATGACCTGGGACTGACTATTCCCCCTGAGACCCGCGATCTTTCTCCTTGGGCCGATGAAGGCGTACTTCTGATGAATGCTTTTCTTACCGTCAAAAAAGGCCAAAAACTTTCTCACAAAGAATGGGGCTCGTTTACCGATGCTGTCATCGAAGCTATTAATAATCAAAAAGAACAGGTTGTCTTTTTACTCTGGGGAACTTTTGCCAAAAAGAAAGCCAAACTGATCGATAAAACACGCCATAAAATTCTTGAAACTTCCCATCCTTCTGATATGTGGGATGCCGTAAACAAAGGATTTTTCGGCTCTAAACACTTTTCAAAAACGAATAAATATCTTGAAGATAAGAAAAAATCTCCGATTGATTGGCAAGTGTAAAAGCTTTATGATGGTCTCCGCATGAAATCATCTGTTTTTTGGACCCTTACGATCTTTTTGGTGCTCTCTATTATGGGGAGTGCAGCTTGGATTTTTCAGGACGAGCTTCGCGATCATATTTTCTCTTCGATCTCTGTTCCGGAGACCCAAACGCCTGAGTCCTCTCCCATACAAAAAGCAGTTGAGGAAGACGCGACAGAAGCTCCTGTCGAAGCAACTTCCAAAGACCCGACATCGGAGCTATCTACGCAAGGTGTGAAACGATCCCGATCTTTTGTGGGACGACTTGAGGAATCGCAACGCCTTATGGATCAGGGATATTACTCCCTCGCTGCCCTCGAGGTAGCCGCCGCCATGAAAGATAAAGCCGATACGATTGATCCCTATTTGATTCTTGGAGAAATCTATCTCAGAACCCAAAATCTCACCAAGCTCGAACATCTGATGCAGACCATGACGCATCGTTTCCCGGAAAACACCGCCGCCCTGACGCTGCGTCTACGGAGTCTTGTGAGCCAGAAATTATTTACAGAAGCCATTGCTTTTATTGATACGGTCGGCGAAGCCGCCCCTATGGATATGTATTTTTATGAAGCGATTTTGCGGGGCTTCCAAAACAATCATGATGCGGCTGAAAAGCTTCTCTCTACGGCCCTTCGAAGCGGTACGCTTTCGGAAGACTTCATCGACAAATCCCAGTCAATTCTTGATATTTATACGCAATTTGAAGCTGTTTCTGATGGGAAAAACCCTCATCTTTTTGCCCTCATGTCACAGTCTCTCAGTGAACATCACGAAGCGGTACTCGCCCTAGAGGCGGCGGAACTCGCGGTCAAAGAAGATATTGCCTATCCTGATGGGTGGATTCTTCGGGGTTATGCCAAGTTTTTACTTCAGGACTACGAAACCGCTCTCACGGACCTGCGTCATGCGTATGATTTGGATCCGCTTCGCCCAGAAACCCATTACTTTTTAGCGCTGGTCCTCCAAGAAATGGGCCGCAGCGCAGAAGCGTCTTTGTTTTTTGAAAAATCACTCGAACACGAATTTGCTTTTGAGACGGATGTAAAATGGAAACTCGTAGAGCTTTTCATGCAGCAGAAAAAATACGATCAGGTCGTGGCTCTCTATCAAGAATTGATGGCCGAAGAAGGCCCTCTCAAAAAAGAAAGTATCGTTAGTATGCTTCATTCCTCGATCAATATTATGAAAAAGCCAGAGCTGGCGCTGGAGATCAGCCAGGAATTGCTTGATGAACATCCCAAAGATATCTTCTATCTCAATATGCAGGCCTGGGCACAGATCGCCAACAAACACTTCAACAAGGCCTCTGAAACCTTGCAGCAAGCTACCTACCTCGATGACAACAACCCACGAACCCTTTTAAATTTGGGCCTTTTGGCCGAAGAACAGGGGTATTTCTCTCGCGCTAAAGAATTCTACAAACGCAGCTACCAACAGGGACAAGATCAAGCCTATGAGTCGGTGGTCAATCTCGCGGCGTTGCAGTACAACAAGTTGATCAAACGAGAGCAACAACCGGAAAATCCAGAAACGCCCGATCGACCAAAAAGTTCGCCCTAATACTTTTAATCATTTGAGAATTTGTGAAGATCACTTATTATTCACGCTGAATGGCAAATCTTGATGTGAACTTCTGTAACGTAAAATTTCCCAGTCCACTCGTTTTGGCTTCGGGGATTTTAGGTGTTACCGGTGGAAGTTTCCGACATAGTGTTGAAAAAGGATGTGGCGGTATCACCACGAAGTCTCTCTGGAAAGAACGCCATCCCGGGCACCCCAATCCTACGATGTTTGGAAACGAACACTATCTCATGAATGCGGTCGGAATCCCTGATGCGGGTATTACAAAAGCCGTGGAAGAACTCGGAGAATACTTACCCACCCGCAAAGCCCCCCTCATCGCCAATATTGTTGGCGGACACAAAGATGAATTTGTTGCGATGGCGGAAGCCTTGGCCGAACTCCCGAGCCCTCCGGATATAGTCGAACTCAATATTTCTTGTCCGAATGTCGAAGATGAATTCGGCAAGCCTTTTGCTTGTGATCTAATTTCTGCAGCTGATCTGACCAAACTTGTTCGGGCTAAAACCGATCTGCCTTTAGCGGTAAAACTTTCTCCGAATGTCGATAATATTGGTGAAATCGCCAAGGCGGTTGAAGCTGCTGGCGCGGACGCCATCTGTGCCATCAATACGGTTGGTCCTGGTATGCGATGGAACATTGATCTGAAAGCGCCGATGCTGTCGAATGGCGTGGGCGGCGTCTCTGGACCAGCGATCTTCCCGATCGCCGTCAAAGCCGTCTATGACATTTATAAAGCTGTGAACATCCCGATCATTGCCACGGGCGGTGTGAATTCCGGTCGAGACGCCTTAGAAATCATGATGGCAGGAGGCACTCTGGTTGGTGTCGGAACAGCGATTTATTATCACGGTGATGACTTCTGGAAAAAAGCCACCGATGAAATGTCGGCTTGGCTCGATGGAGAAGGCATTAAAAATATAGAAGATATTATTGGTCTCTTTCATAAAATATAATTTCATGAAGACCTTTTGGATCACATTTCGTCCCACACTGGATAAGTTCAAAACTGTGGCGTTTCTGATTGTTTGCTTGGTCTTACTGTGGATCTTTTTTGGGTGGACCCGAGGCCTGATCAGTGCTGGTTTTGTAACATTTCCCCTAGAAATTATGGATCTCTGGGGACTCAAGGCCGAGCCGCTTTCTTTCCTGGGTTTTTCAATCCCAAATCCACTAGATTATTTGCCTCAGATAAAATTCGCTCTTACTTTCGATCTCATTCTGCTTTATGTTTTAGTCTGTGTGTATGGTTTTACGGATCGCTATTTTCTCTCTCAAAAATAAATGCCCTGCTGCAAAGAACTTCATCATCCCCTCAATACGGAATTTCAGGCGTTTACCATCAAAGACTTCTGGGAAGAGGCCTCTAATATTCGAACATTTGTCTTCGAGGGAACTCTGGGCGCGAAACCTGGTCAGTTCTGCATGCTCTGGATTCCGGGCGTTGACGAAAAACCTTTTTCGATTGCGCGAGATTATGACGGAGAAATCTGGCTCACTATTTGTAAAGTCGGTCCGGCGACAGAAGAACTTTTTACATTAAAAAAAGGCGATAAAATAGGGCTTCGAGGTCCTTTTGGACAGGGATTTAGCACGAAAAAAAAGAAAAATATTGTGTTGGTGGGGGGCGGCTACGGTACCGCGCCATTGCACTTCACCGGCAAAGCGCATCAAGACGAAGGCTGTGATGTGACGATGATTATTGGTGCCCGCAGTGAAAATTTACTCATCTGGACCGATAAATGCGAAGCGTCTGGCTTCCGGACCCTTGTTGCCACCAACGACGGCTCACGTGGAACAGAAGGCTTTACCACGCATGTTTTAGAAAAGCTTCTCGCCGAAGAAAAGATTGATCTCGTCCAAACCTGTGGTCCGGAAAAAATGATGAAGGCTCTCTCCCAGATGTGTGAAGAAAAAAATGTTGCCTGTGAAGTTTCCATCGAACGCTATATGAAATGTGGATTTGGGATCTGTGGCCAGTGTGTCACCGAATCAGGCGAAAAAATGTGCCAAACCGGCCCCGTCGTCCCAGGCAAAAAAGCCCTGAGTTATCCGGACTTTGGTGAATATCATCGGGGGAGTGAGGGACAGAAAATAAGCTGGTAAAAATAAAATTTAACCAATGGGGTCCGCCACATTTTTTATATTTACTTATACACAGCATGATCCCCAACCGTCAAAAGAACGGCGGTTGTTTTGGTTTCATACTCAAAAATAATGCGATATTCATAATTTACAGAAAAAGCATAGCAGTTTTTAAGAGGCCCTTTTAGCTTATGCGTTTTTAGGAAACTATGACTTGTCTCCCCCTTAAACAACTCAATTTTTTCTTTCACTTCCTGTTGCAAGGCTTTGGGAAGTTTCTTGTATTGCCTCACAAAAGTAGGCTTATAAAGAATGTTCATAGTTTTTCAGATAATTCATCAAGATCGCCACACAGAGAAGGTTCTTTTTGTGCCTTGAGGACATCTTCGACTGCTTTTTCTTCCAAATATTTTTGAATGGCCTTTCTGGCAAGAGCCGCATCGTTGGGGGCATCTCCTTGTGAGACATAGTGTTTGATACGTGCACGAAGATCACTCGAAAGAGGGACGGAAAGAGTTGTCATGGTTATGATATTATCATATGAAATAATCATATCATAACTATTTCTTTGAAGCAACCTACTGAAACAATAAATGGAGTTATGATTTTACCAAATATTTAATCTCGATTTAATCTTTCGAACTGAACTGTTTCGAACCAGGTGCCCTTCGGGACACCTGCTCCGGCAGCAAGGATTTAAAGTCTAAGCCTGATACCACAAAAAGCCCCTTGATGCAAAAGGCTGGTGGGTTGGGTGGGGCTCGAACCCACGACAAATGGCTTAAAAGGCCACTGCTCTACCGACTGAGCTACCTGGGCTATGCAAAATTGTGATAAAGTGTTTTATGAGTTAATTCAATTAAATATTAAAAAAAAATGTTTTTAATTAATATTTAATTGATGTTCATCAGTTAACCATTTCATTAAATCTAATTCAGCACATTTTTTTGA